>NZ_JBNFOM010000003.1:0-230514 GCF_057364785.1 Brevibacterium sp. LAARM2_SD2
ACCGGACCGGCACCGGGAGCGCGGCCGGTCAGCACCGCCGAGGCGGTCGCCGGTCGGATCGCCGACCGAGGACTCGACGACGTCGGCCGCCTCATCCTCGACCTTGCCGAGCAGCCGTGCTGCGGCCTCTCGACCGCCGAGGCCGAAGGCGAGTGCCGCGGCGGCGGCTCCACCGATGACCACGGCACCGAACGCGAGGTTGATGATCGAGTCCGCGATGCCCATGTAGCGCAGGCCCATCGCAATGAACAGAGCGATCGCCGAATAGCGCAGCACCTTGCTCGCGATGTTGTTCGTGATGAACTTTCCGATGAGCGCCGCGATGAGGAAGCCGGCCGCGATGATCACCGCACCGAAGAGGACGCTGCCGCCCAGCGCGAGGATCTCATTGAGGATGTTGGTGATCTCGGGGAAGCCGAGCATCCTCGTGGCCATGATCGCGAAGAAGATCATGATGGCGACTTGGACGATCTTCGTGATCACCGACGACGCGCTCGTGCCCGCGGGGAAGATGCCGATCGAGTCGATCGCCTTATCGGTGCCGACACCGCGGAGGATCTCCTCGAGCAGGTTGCCGAGGAACTTCGCGATCACCCAGCCGATGGTGAGCAGGATCGCCGCGGCGATGATGAGCGGGATCGCCTGGAGGAACATCTCGAGCATCTGCTGCGCGGGATCGGAGATAGCTGCGATGCCGAGCACCTGAAGCGCCGCGATCGAGACGACGATGATGATGATTCCGAAGACGAGATTGCCGACGAGGTTGACCACCCGAGCGTTCGCATCGGCCTGCGCGTTCGGCTGACCGTAGCCCTGCTGGCCAGGGTGTCCCTGCTGGCCGGGGTGCCCCTGCTGACCGGGATGCCCCGGCTGACCGTAGCCCTGCTGGCCCGGATGGCCCTGGCCCGGATGGCCCTGACCCGGGTGACCCTGGCCGGGCTGACCCTGCGGCGGCATCGGCTGACCCTGCGGCGGCTGACCACCGGGCTGGCCCGGTCCCGCCGGTCCGCCCTGCCCCATGGGCGCACCCTGAGGATTGACCTGGTCGAGGTTCGCCGTCGGCTGCGATGTGCCACCGGGACGGCGGAAACCTCCATCGGAGTCTGCAACGCTGACCGCGCGATCGCCGATCGACCGGAACTTCGAGGTCAGCCGGCTGAGATCGACGGCGCCGAGGGCGGTGACGACGAGCTGCTTGGCGATCTTCGCGAACACGTAGCCGATGAGGAAGATGAAACCGGCGCCGATGATGTTCGGCAGGAACCCGAAGATCCCGTTCGCCAGCCCCTGCAGCGGCGTGAGCACCTGATCGAGGGCGAACAGCTGGAGTACCGCGATGAGACCGAGGATCCAGATGACGAGGCCCGCGATCTGCCCGACCGAGCGGCCGATCTGCTGGCCGTTGTGCCCGTCTCTCTGCAGAGCCGGGATCTTGGCCACGAGCTTGCCGATCGCCCATTTGACGATCGAGGCGACGATCCACGTGACGATGAGAATGAGAATTGCAAGGCCCACATTGATGAGGACCGGCCATATGTCTTGCATTTCCGTTGTCTCCTTCGGATTCTGCGGACTAACAAGGCGTCATTGCCGCTTGTTGATTCGGAGCCTATTCGAATGGAGCACACCGGACAAGGGTGTGGCAGCTTTCATCTCGGATTTCGGCCGTAATGGCAATTGACGGCCGCGCATTCATGCGTTTATTTCAATGCCTTAACAAGACGTTCATATGGCGATCACAATTGCGCATCGAGATCGCTTTTCAGCACCCCGAGGACGGACCTCGCGCACCGCCCTGACCTGAGACGGGAGACGCCCGCGGCGAATAGGAGACGGCCCGAGATCGATCTGCGAAATGCCGGACGCTGAGACCGTGCCGGCTCATCACCGCGCCCCGGCGGGAATCGCATACGTGCCACCGGAATCGCCTCGGCGGAAATGTCAGACAATCTTCCCGTGATCGTCGGGAATGATCCGGCAATTACCCTGCGGCGAATTCCAAGGGCACGTTGTCGATGAGCCGGGTCGTGCCGACGGTGACTGCGGCGAGCAGCAGCGCCGAGCCGCGGAAATGGTCGGAGACCGGCTGCAGGGTCGCCGCGTCGACGAGACTGAGGTAGTGAATTTTGACGTCGGGTCCGTCCTCCGCCCGGGCCGTCTCGAGGCCGATGTCGAGCATCCGGCGGGCGACGTCGAGGGTGTCGGGCGGCAGCGCATGGTCGATGCGCACCGCCTTCTCCGCTGCCGCCAGTGCGCGGGGAATCGCGAGCGCCGCGGCCCGCTCCCCCGGGCTGAGGTATTCGTTCCGGCTCGAGGTCGCCAGGCCGTCGCGGTCGCGGACGACGGGCAGGCCGATGAGCTCGATGTCGAAGTCGAGGTCGGCGATGAGCCGCCTGACCAGGGAGAACTGCTGAATGTCCTTGAGCCCGAAGACGGTGACATCGGGGTCGATGAGAGTGAAGAGCTTCGTCACGACCGTGAGCACGCCATCGAAGTGGCCCGGCCGGTCGGCGCCTTCGAACACCGCGCCCATGCGTCCGCCGGTGACGGTGACCTCGGGAGCCGACGGGTACATCTCGATGAACGCGGGGGCGAAGACGAAGTCGGCTCCGGCCTCCTCGCACGCGGCGATGTCCTCGGCGAAGGGCCGCGGGTAGCGCGTGAAGTCCTCGCCGGGACCGAACTGGAGCGGATTGACGAAGATCGACACGACGAGGTGGTCGGCCGTCTGCCGGGCACGCTCCATGAGCGCGCGGTGTCCGGAGTGGAGGGCGCCCATCGTCGGCACGAGCGCGACCGTCCCGGTCTGCCGCTTCCGCCATGCGCGCAGCGCGGGAATCCCGCCGATCTCCAGCCCGCCGGCCCGGTTCGCGGTCCCCGATGACTCCGACCCTGCCGCCTGCGCCGACGACATCACTCGAAGCTCCGCTCGGGTTCGGGGAACTGCCCGCCGGCTACCTCGGCGACATAGGTCTCGACCGCCTCGGTGAGGACGGAGCGGACATCGGCGTAGCGCTTGACGAAACGAGGCGCCTTCCCGGGCCGCAGCCCGGCCATGTCCTGCCACACGAGGACCTGCGCGTCGCAGTCCGCGCCGGCCCCGATGCCGACGGTCGGGATGGTCAGCTCGGCGGTGACCTGGGCGGCGAGCGGAGCGGGCACCATCTCCATGACCACGGAGAACGCCCCCGCCTCGGCGACGGCACGGGCATCGGCGAGCAGGGCGTCGGCGGCGTCACCGCGGCCCTGCACGCGATATCCGCCGAGGTTGTGCTCGGCTTGCGGGGTGAAGCCGATGTGCGCCATGACGGGGATCCCGGCCGCGGTGATCGCGCGGATCCGGGAGGCCACCTGCTGCCCGCCTTCGAGCTTGACGGCGTGGACCTCGGCCTCCTTCATGAAGCGCACGGCCGTGGCGACGGCCTGTTCGTCGGAGATCTCGTAGCTGCCGAAGGGCAGGTCGGCGACGATGAGTGCGCGGGAGGTCGCGCGGGCGACGGCGCGGGCGAGCGGGATGAGCTCGTCGACGGTCACCGGCAGCGTCGTGTCGTAGCCGAAGACGTTGTTCGCCGCGGAGTCGCCGACGAGGAGCGCCTCGACTCCCGCCTCCTCGAAGAGCGCGGCCGTGTACTGGTCGTAGCTGGTCAGCATCGCCCAGCGCCGCCCCGCGGCCTTCGCCTTGAGCAGGTCGATGGTGCGCACCCGCCGAGGCGGTGGACCCGCCGCGTACACGGGTGTCGTCTCTGCCTGCCTGCTGTCGTCTGCCGCATCGGGCATGGGAATCCTCTGTGGTTGGCTGTCTCGGCGTGCGCGGTGGGCCAGGGCATCCGCGCGGTCGCGCACTGCCCGCCTGCACCGGTCGCAAGCACCGTCGTCATGGAGCCGGCCCGGATCGCGAGCCTGCCACCAGCGTACCCGGGTCCGCGTCGGTTGCACTTTCCCGCCACAGGTGATTAAGCTCAAAAGTGCGTAAATAAGGCGCCGAACCCCGAAGGACGACGATGACCACGACAGCCTCGATCGAGCTCACCCTCAAAGACATCTCCGCCGGCACCACCGCCGGGTCGATGTGCGGCGACGAGCTCATCACCGCCCCCTGGGACGTCGACGCCTCCCCCGGCTACGGCCCCGGCGCCTCGACCGCCGACCCGATCCCCGCCTCCGCCCCGCGCCAGGGTGAGATCCCGCAGGAGTACCGGGACGCCTCGGCGGAGGAGCTGCGGGGGCGGATCATCGCCGCCAAGGCCGCGCTCGGCGACCGCGTCGTCCTCCTCGGCCACCACTACCAGCGCGTCGAGGTCGTCGAGCACGCCGACTACATCGGCGACTCATTCATGCTCGCCGGGGCCGCCCAGAACCATCCCGACGCCGAGGCGATCGTCTTCTGCGGCGTCCACTTCATGGCCGAGACCGCCGACCTCCTCTCCACCCCCGACCAGGCCGTCATCCTCCCCAACCTCGCCGCCGGGTGCTCGATGGCCGACATGGCGACGATCGATGAGGTCGAGGACTGCTGGGAGCAGCTGGCCGAGCTGTGGGGCACCGCGCCCGACGCATCCGGCAAGGTGCCCGTCATCCCCGTGACGTATATGAACTCCTCGGCCGCGATCAAGGGCTTCTGCGGCCGCAACGGCGGGATCGTGTGCACGTCATCGAACGCCGAGGTGGTGCTCGACTGGGCGTTCGAACGCGGGCACCGCGTCCTCTTCTTCCCCGACCAGCACCTCGGGCGCAACACCGCCATCGACATGGGCATCGACCCGGACCGGATGCCACTGTGGAACCCCCGCCGGCCGCTCGGCAACAACACCGCCGACGTCCTCGATGACGCCCGGGTCATCCTCTGGCAGGGCTTCTGCTCCGTCCACAAGCGCTTCACTCCCGCCCAGATCGCGGCGGCCCGCGCCGCGAACCCGGACGTCCGGTCATCGTCCACCCCGAGTGCCCGCGCGAGACCGTCGCCGCCGCCGACGAATCCGGGTCGACGGCCTACATCACCAAGGCCATCGAATCCGCTGCCGAACCGACCGCGTTCGCCATCGGCACGGAGATCAACCTCGTCCAACGGCTCGCCGCCGACCATCCCCAGCACACGATCACGTGCCTCGACCCCGTCGTGTGCCCGTGCTCGACGATGTACCGCATCCACCCCGGCTACCTCGCGTGGGTCCTCGAATCCCTCCTCGACGGCCGGATCGTCAACCGGATCACCGTCGACGCCGAGGTGGCCGACCCGGCCCGCACGGCACTGGACCGGATGCTCGCCGCGAAGCCGAGGATCTGACGTGCGCCACGTCGTCGTCATCGGCACCGGCATCGCGGGCCTGACCACGGCCCTGCGCCTGGCCGGCTCCCACGCCGTCACGCTCGTGACGAAGGACCGCCTCGGCGACTCGAACACGGCGCTCGCCCAGGGTGGGATCGCCGGGGTGCTCAGCCCCGATGACTCCGTTGCCGCCCACATCGCCGATACGCTGGCCGCCGGTGCCGGGCTGGCTGACCCAGAGGCCGTCCGGGTGCTGTGCACGGAGGGACCCGAGCGGATCCGCGAGCTCGCAGAGACCGGGGTGCGCTTCGATCGCCGAGGCGGGGCGGTCGTCGATCCGCTCGATCCCGACCACTGGGAGCGCGGCATGGAGGGGGCGCATTCCGCGGCCCGGATCTATCACTCCGGTGGGGATGCGACGGGACGGGCGATCATCGATTCCCTCGTCTCCGCGGTCCGCGCCGAGGCGGCTGCGGGCCGGATCACGGTGCGGACGGAGACGATGCTCGTCGACCTCGTCACCGAACCCCGCCGCGCGGCGTGCGATCCTGCGGCTTCTGCCGGTGCGCCGGCGGTGACAGGGGTCCGAGTGCTCGGGCGCGAGGGCGTCGTCGAGTGCATCGCCGCCGATGCCGTCGTCCTCGCGACCGGCGGGGCCGGACAGCTCTTCGCCCACACGACGAACCCACAGGCGGCGACCGGTGACGGTCTCGCCGCGGCGATCCGCGCGGGCGCGGCCGTCAGCGACCTCGAGTTCGTCCAGTTCCATCCCACGGCGTTCGCCGGATCGGGCTTCCTCGTCTCCGAGGCGGTGCGCGGGGCCGGGGCGCTCCTCCTCGACGCCCGCGGCAGACGGATCATGCCGGCGATCGATCCGCGCGCCGAGCTTGCACCCCGCAGTGTCGTGGCGCTGGCCCTCCACCGGACGATGGCCGAACAGAACGGTCTGCCCTGTCACCTCGATGCGCGGGCGATCCCCGACGTCGATGCCCGGTTCCCGAGCATCGCCGCGCACCTGTCCACCCACGGGCTCTCGCTCGCCGACGACCTCATTCCCGTCACCCCCGCCGCGCACTATGTCATGGGCGGCATCACCACCGACCTCGAGGGGCGCACCTCGATCGAGGGTCTCTTCGCCGTCGGCGAGGCCGCCTGCACGGGCGTCCACGGAGCCAACCGTCTCGCCTCGAACTCCCTGCTCGAAGGCGCGGTCTTCGGGGCGCGGGCCGCCGATGCGATCGCCGCCGACCTGGACGGGGCGACGACCGGCACCGCGGCAACGTCCGACATCGCGGCCGTGTCCGACACCGCGGCTGCGTCTGACGCCGCACCAGCGACAGACTCCGCGGCAGCGCCGGGCCCCCAGCGTTCGGGACGACCACGCAGGCCGCGGCGCACGCCGTGCGCCCGTCGCCGCTGTCGCGCACGGCCCTGCAGGCGCTGACGTGGGAGCACCTCGGCCTCGAGCGCACCGCTGCGGGCCTCACCGAACTCCTCGACCGCCTCGGCGCCGGATCGAACGACCACCCCGGCTTGGGAGCAGGAGACGACCTCTGCCCGGGTGACGACGCTCCACTCGAGCGGCACGACATCGAAACGGCGAACCTCGCCCTCATCGCACGGACGATGGCCGAGCGCGCTCTGGCTCGCCCCGAGAGCGTCGGCGCTCATGTCCGCACCGACGCACCCCGCCGGTCCGACGCGACCCGCGCCGAGGCGGCCACCTCGGCCGGGACGCCTGTGACCACCCGGTCCGGGGGCCGGACGACGCTCCACCCACACACCGAGGAGGCGGCTTCATGCTGACGACGGCGACGATCGAGGCGGCGGTGCGGAATGCGCTGACCGAGGACGCACCGTGGGGTGACCTCACCGGCGAGGTGTTCGTTCCTGCGGAGGCCACAGCCACCGCTGAGCTGCGTGCCCGGGAGGACGGCGTCTTCGCCGGCGGTGAGGTCTTCGCCGCCGCATTCGCCCTCACCGATCCGACGATCGGCGTCGACGTGCTGGTCACCGACGGGGAGTCCTTCTCCGCCGGACAGGTGCTCGCGTCCGTGTCAGGGCCGGCGCGCGGCGTGCTGCGCGCCGAGCGGATCGCCCTCAACTTCACCCAGCGGATGAGCGGTATCGCGACTCTGACCAGGGCGTTCGTCGACGCCGCCGGGGGCAGGACACGGATCGCCGACACCCGGAAGACCACGCCGGGCCTGCGCGCGTTCGAGAAGCACGCGGTGCGCTGCGGGGGCGGGCACAGTCATCGGTTCGGGCTCTCGGACGCGGTCATGGTCAAGGACAACCACCTCGGCGTGCTCACCGGCACCGGCGGCGACGTCACCGCCGCTCTGCTCGCGGCCAGGGAGCGGCTCGGGCACACGACGATGATCGAGGTCGAGGTCGACCGGCTCGAGCAGATTCCCGCAGTCCTCGACGGTGGGGCCGACATCATCATGCTCGACAACTTCTCACTGGCCGACCTGCGCCGTGGGGTCGCCCTCATCGGCGACGCCGCCATCGTCGAGGCCAGCGGCAACGTCTCGCTCGAGACCGTCGGGGCGATCGCCGCCACCGGCGTCGATGTCATCTCCTCCGGTGCGCTCACGCACAGCGTCCGGTCGATCGACCTCGGGCTCATCTCGCGCTTGCCGCAGCCGCGGCGACGGCGAGCCCGGTCATCCGGACGGCGGCGGACTGAGATGGACCCGCTCTATCTCGACACCGCCTCCGCCGCGCCCGTTCGCCGGGAGGCGCTCGAGGCGGCCTGGCCGTACCTTGCGGGAGCCTTCGGCAATCCGTCGAGCCACCATGAGATCGGACGGCGCTCCGCGGAGGCCCTCGACGCCGCCCGGGCGCGGGTCGCCCGGGTCCTCGGGGGGCGGAGCACGGACATCGTCTTCACCGGTGGCGGCACCGAGGCGGCGAATCTCGCGATCATCGGGATGGCGCTCGGGCAACTGCCCGAGGACGGCGGCACCACCGGCCGTCGCCACCTCGTGACCTCACCGCTCGAGCACGAGGCGGTGCTCGCCTCGGCGGATCATCTGCGCAGACGGCACGGCTTCACCGTCTCATTCGTCGACGTCGAGCCCGACGGCACGGTCACTGCCGAAGCTCTGCGGACAGTGCTGCGGGAGGACACCGCCGTCGTCAGCCTCGGGTATGCGAACAACGAGATCGGCACGGTCGCCGCAGTCGCCGAACTCTCCGCGCTCGCTCGCGAGGTCGGTGCGCTCACGCACACCGATGCCGTCCAGGCTGCCGGGTGGCTGCCGCTGACCGACCTCGGCGTCGATGCCCTCACGCTCGCCGGGCACAAGATCGGTGCGCCGAAGGGCATCGGGGTGGCCGCGATCCGCGCCCGGGTCCCGGTCGAACCGATCATCCACGGCGGGGGTCAGGAATCGGGGCGCCGGTCGGGCACGGAGAACGTCGCCCTGGCCGTCGCGTTCGCCACGGCCCTCGAACTCGCCGAGGCGGAACGGGTCGAGGCCGCGGCACGGGTAGCGGGCATTCGAGATGCCTTCATCGCCGAGGTGGTCGGGGCGGTCGACGGTGCTCTGCTCACGGGCAGTGCCGCGGCGCGGACTCCGAACCATGCTTCGTTCTGCTTTTCGCGCACGAGTGGGGAGGCGGTGCTCCTCGAGCTCGAGCGGCTCGGTGTCACGGCGTCGAGCGGGTCGGCATGCGCGGTCGGCTCCGATGAGCCCTCGCATGTCCTGCTCGCTCTCGGCATCGACGCCGAGGTCGCGAAGACGAGCGTGCGCTTCACCTTCCCCGCCTCGATCACCCCCGAGCAGGGGGAAGCCGCCGCGGCGGCCGTCATCGAGGCGGCGAAGCGGCTGAGCCTCGCATTCTCCTGAGCACCCAGTCCGGGTTGCGGCCTCGAGGTCTCCTTGGGGCTCGGTCTCGGTTGCGATCTCACGCCGCGCAGCTGTCTCGCAGGCGCTCTCACCTGCCGCGAAGAGTCCAGTGATGAGCGATTGGACTCTTTCCAACCGCTGGATGCGGAGAGACACTGGAAGCACAGGATCCGCTTCGGCTGTGAGGAGGGACCGACATGGATCTCGTGGCACTGCTCTTCATCGCAGCGAGCTTCACGGGCATCGTCTTCCTCATCGGGCGCCTGACATGCCCGCGCCGCGATCGAGTGCCGCTGACCGAGGTCGACGGCGTCATCTTCTGGACCACGCTGTGCCGCGGATGGCTGGCGCTGAGCGCGATCGCTCCGCTCACCCTCATCATCGACGACCGCCCGGACAGCGCCCCCGCGTAGTCCGCCGGTCGCTCACCTCGCGAAGACGGAGGCGTCCCAGCTCTGCATCGCATGAGCCGAGGCCCAGAAGTGGAGTTCGTAGACGCAGGCGCGCTCGAACGCCGCGCGCATCCGCGCAGCCTCATCGGCGGGCACCCGATCGAACTCGCGCTCGAGGATCGCCACAGCCTGCCGGGTCGATTCGTCGAACTCCGGGGAATCATAGGTCTGCACCCACGTCCGGTACGGGTGAGCCTCGTTCATCGCCCCGGCCTTCTCGACGAGCACCTTGCCCATGTGCGCATAGACCCAGAAACACGGCAGGACACCGGCCACGCCCTCCCCATATGACCGGCTCGCCGCGGTGGCGACGAGGAACGACACATACCCGAGCGTCGTCGGCGACGGTCCCAGATGGTCGGTGGCCTCGAGTTCGGCATGGGCCACGGCGAGCCGCTCATCGGAGAGCAGCTGAGCGTGCATCTCCTCCTCCACCGTGATCGCCTCCGCTGCCGAGGTCGACCAGAACCGGGACTCACCGCGGTCCGCCGTCTTCCCGGCGAGGAACGACATCGCCTTCGCATACCCGCTCAAGTAGATGCTGTCCTGCGTGATGTAGTTCGTGAACGCGAGCGGGGCCAGCGTGCCCTCGGCGAGCTGAGTGAGGAACGGCAGCGCCTCGATCTCGTCGATGATCGGGCGCACGTCCTCCCACAGCGCGGCGGTGTGCGGTCCGGCGGCGAAGTTCGTGCTCATGAGTGGTCTCTCCTCGGGGTCGGGATCGGACTGGGATCGGACTGGGATCGGACTGGGATCGGACTGGAATCGGAATGGCCGGAATCAGCCGGGTGGGAAGCGGACGGGTCGGCTGGACATCAGCGGCGGCGGACGTCGACCTGGTGGTCGACGGGCCCGTGCGCACCGGCGGCATCGAGGCTGACCTGCCAGTCCGCGGCCGAGGCGAGCGCGCGGGCGAGGAAGTCGAGTCCGCGCTCGACGGCCCCGTGCACCTCCTCGGTGCTCAGTGCCTCTCCGCCGTTGGCACGCCTGAGCACGGCCGCCTCGGCGGTGATCGCAGCCGACAGGGTGCACCCGGTGCCGTGCGTGTTCGGGGTGGAGATCCGGGGGTGGGAGAACTCGGCGATCTCCCCATCGGCGGTGACGAGGATGTCGGCGACGTCCCCGTCGGCGGCGTGACCGCCCTTGAGGAGCACGGCACGGGCACCCCGGGCGATGAGCTCGCGTGCCTGGTCACGCATCTGGGCCGGCGTCTGCGCCTCAGCGACATCATCGCCGAGAAGGAGGGCCGCCTCGGGGAGGTTCGGGGTGATGAGATCGGCGACGGGCAGGAGACGCTCCCGCACCGCGGCGACCGCATCGACCTCGAGGAGGCGGTGCCCGGACGTCGACACCATGACCGGGTCGACGGTGAAGAACCCGAAATCGGAGGTGCGCGCCCGGTCGACGACGAGGTCGACGAGCGACGTCGACCCGAGCATCCCCGTCTTCGTCGCATCGACGGGCATGTCGCCCAGAACACTGTCGAGCTCGGCGACGACGAAGTCCTCATCGATCGGGTAGACGCGGGAGACCCCGTGCGTGTTCTGCGCGACGAGCGCGGTGATCGCCGTGGTCCCCAGCACCCCGAGGGCAGTGAACGTCTTGAGGTCGGCGTGGATGCCCGCCCCGCCCGAGGGGTCGGTGCCGGCGATCGACAGGGTGATCGGTGGGCGCGTGCTCATGCCGCTCCCCCGTTCTCGCCGGCGACCGGCTCGGTCCCGTCACCGTACGCGGTGAGCAGCTCACGGGCCGCCCGCTCGGGGTCGGCGGCACGGCAGATCGCGGAGACGACGCAGAAGCCGAGCAGTCCGCGACCGCGCAGCTGCGGAACCCGGCCGGCGTCGATGCCGCCGATCGCGACCGCGGGCAGTCCCGCCTCGGCCGTCAGATCGCCGAGGCGGTCGGGGGCCGATCCCGGCCGGCGCGTCGGTCTTCGTCGTCGTGTCGAAGACGGGCCCGATGCCGACGAGGTCGACGGCGCCGGTGGCCCGGGCCGCCGCGAATTCGGCGGCGCTGGCGGCGGAGAGACCGATGAGCGGCTCGGGACGACGAGGTCGCGCACCTCGGTGACGGGAGTGTCGGTCTGTCCGACATGGATGTGGACGTCGGCGCCCTCATCGAGGAGGTGCCGGGTGACGGCGACCCGGTCGTTGAGGAAGAGCGGGACGCGGCGGTCGGTGCCGGCCACCGCCTCGCCGACGGCGGCGATGACCTCCCTGGTCAGGGTCAGGAACTCGGTGTCGTCGATGTCCTTGTCCCGGACCTGGACGATGCCGGCTCCCCCGCGCACGGCGGCGAGCACGTCTCGGCGACGGTGCGACCGGCCTCCCGGCACTGCGCGGAATCGGTGACGAGGTAGAGGCGGGCGTCGACGCCGGCGAGGCGCTCACTCGTCGCGCTCATGCTCTCGTCACCTCGACCCGGGCCTCGCCGATGCGCGCATCGTCGGTGGTGTGGAGAGCATCGAGGAAGTGCTCGGCAAAGCTGCCCGGTCCGGCGGCGCCGGTCGCCGCGGCCTCGCCGGCGACGGCGAAGTGGGCGTGGGCGGCGACGACGGCGGTGAACTGATCGAACGCCGCGAGTCCCGCCGGACCCGCACCCGGACTCGAGTCGACCGGCGCGACGGCGGCGAGGTAGGCGGCGGTGACGGCGCCGAGCGAACACCCGGTGCCGATGACGAGCGGCATGAACGCATGTCCGCCGTCGACACGGGCGATGTGGTCGACACCGTCGATGTGGGCGACGATGGCGTCACGCTTGCCCGAGACGGCGACGATCGCCCCACTGGTCCGCGCGAGCTCGGCCGCCGCCGGGAGGACGGCGTCGACCTCGTCGGTCGATTCGACGCCGCGCCCGCCGGCCCCGGCACCAGCCAGAGCCGCGATCTCCGAGGCGTTGCCGCGGATCGCGGTCGGGCGATCGGCGGCGGCCCGGCGGATGCGGGTGGTGCGGAAGTCGACGGCGCCGATGCTCACGGGGTCGAGCACCCACGGAGTCGAATCCGCGGTGACCGCGCCGATCGCGGCGTCGGCGGCGAGGAACTGCTGGTTCGTCGCGGTTCCGAAGTTGACGAGCAGACCGCCGGCCAGGTGCGCGAACTGCCCGGCGTCGGCCTCGTGGTCGAGCATCGCCGGGGACGCGCCGACAGCGAGCAGCACGTTCGCGCTGAACTGCTGGACGACCGTGTTCGTGATGCATTGGATGAGCGGATTCGCCGCGCGCAGACGTGCGTGCGCCGACGACAGATCGATGTCAGTCATGACGATCCCTTCGCTAGCATGGCCCAGATCAGGTTCGATGGGTGTCCTCTCAGCCCGGCGCGACTGCCGCCGGGCACCCCATGTCATTGCCCATGACTGTACCAAAATCGCCGAGGCGGGGGTGAGGTGGGGTCACCCCCTGACCTCGCCCCCGCCTCGGCGCCGGTGAAGGAGAACTCACCCCCTGCCGACGTACCGCTGTCCGCGCCGACTGACGGCGTCGATGACGACGGCGGTGAGGAGGACGAGAGCGGTGATGATCTGCTGCATATCGGAGTTGAAGCCGATGAGGTAGAGACCGTTGTTGATCGCGCCGACGACGAACGCCCCGAGGACCGCGGCCCACGCCGACCCCCGCCCGCCGAAGAGGGAGGTGCCGCCGATGACGGCCGCGGCGATCGCGTTGAGGAGGTCCTGGGTGCCCACGAGCGTCGACCCCGCGTTCGTCGTCACTCCGGCCTTGACGAAGCCGAAGAGGGCGGCGAGGACACCGGCGGTCATGAACACGCTGATGCGCACCCACGTCACACGGATGCCGGCGCGCCGGGCGGCTTCGACCTTGCCGCCGACGGCGTAGATCGAGCGCCCGTACCGGGTCTTGCGCAGCACGAGGTCGATGATGATCGCGATGACCATCATGAGGAAGAACGGCAGCGCGAGTCCGAAGTCCTGGTTGACGAGGATGAGGAAGCCGAAGACGATCGCCGCGAGGAGGACGATGCGCACGCTGACGGCCGTCCAGCTCGGACTGTCGAGGCCCGCGGAGTGCCGCCGCAGCTTCGCGTGGATGATGCCGGCGGCGAAGCCGATGACCGCGATCGCCCCGAAGACGTACGCCCAGAACGCCGGGAAGTAGTAGCTGGCGAAGTCGAAGACGAACGTGTCGGCCATCGAGAGGTTCTTCTGCGTGCCGAGCACCGTGAGCGTGAGCCCCGTGAACGCGAGCAGACCCGCAAGGGTGACGACGAACGCGGGAATCCCGACGACGGCGAAGAACCAGCCCTGGATCGCCCCGATGACGAGGCCGAGCAGGAGGATGATCGTCACCGCGACGACCGGCGGGACCCCCTGCCGGACGACGAGGACACCGAGCACCGAGGCGGCGAGACCGCCGAGCTGGGCGAGCGAGAGGTCGATCTCGCCGAGGAGGAGGATGAGGTTGATCCCGAGCGCGAGGATCGCCAGGTAGGCGACCTGGGTCGAGAGGTTGACGAGGTTCGCCGGGGAGAGGAAGTTGCTGTTCGCCGACTGGAAGACGATGACGATGACGACGAGGGCGAGGATGACGGGGAACGACCCGAGCTGGCCCTCCCGGATCCGGCGGACGAACGTCCGCACGAGCCCCTCGTCGGAGATCCGCTCGTCGGTGATGAGGGAATTGCGGGTCATCGGCGCTCACCCCTCCGCGCGGCCCGCTGGGTCACGACGTTGTCATTGGCTCCGGTGATCGCGGCGACGAGGACGTCGGTGCGCTCGTCTCCCGGGAAGTCCCCGGCATCCTTGCCCAGCCGCAGCACGTGGACACGGTCGCACACGGCTTGGACATCGGCCATGTTGTGGCTGACGAGGAGCACCCCGAGGTCACGGTCGCGGAGGCGTTCGATGAGGTTGAGCACTTCGGCGGTCTGGGCGACGCCGAGGGCGGCCGTCGGTTCGTCGAGCATGACGAGCGAGGGTTCGCCGAGGAGGGAACGGGCGATCGCCACCGTCTGGCGCTGGCCGCCGGACAGGGCGGCGATCGGCACGCGCACGCTCGGGATCTTCGCCGACAGGCTGCGCAGCAGCTCCCACGACTTCGCCTCCATCGCGACTTCGTCGAGGACGCCGCCGAGGGTGTGCTCATGACCGAGGAAGAGGTTGGCGACGACGTCGAGGTTCTCGCACAGGGCGAGGTCCTGGAACACCGTGGCCACCCCGGCCCGCTGCGCATCCTTCGGGGAGGAGAACTTCTGGGGGCGCCCGCCCATGATGAGCTCGCCGCCGTCGGCGGAGTGGACGCCGGCGATGATCTTGATGAGCGTCGACTTGCCGGCGCCGTTGTCGCCGACGAGGCCGACGACCTCGCCGCGGCCGATCGTGAGGTTGATGTCGGTGAGCGCCTGGACGGCGCCGAACCGCTTGTCGATCCCGCGCAGCTGGAGCACGGGCTGGGAAGGAGTGGACTCGGTCGTCTCCGACGCCCGCCCGGAGGCGGGCGTCGGGTCGTTCGTCGCTGAGGTCATCGGGCTGGTCGGACCGTCCTACTTGATCCCGGCATCCGTGCAGAGCTTCTCATCGATGCCCGCACAGATGTCGGAGGCCTTGATCTGGTCCCCGACGATGTCCTTGATCGTGTCCTTCGTCACGACCTTCGCCTCGACGAAGTCCGTCGGGGTGTCCTTGTACGTCGCGCCGGCCTCGGGTTCCTCCCCGTTGGCCAGTGCCACCGCGGCCTTCGCGGCGTATTCGGCCTGGGGCGGGATCGACTTGTAGATCGTCGCGTACTGCTCGCCCTTGAGGATGTTCTGCAGTCCGTCGACCTCGGCGTCCTGCCCGGTGACGACGGGATCCTGCTTCGCCTTCGTCGTCGCCGCGAGCACTCCGCCGGCGGTGCCGTCGTTGGCCGCGTAGATCGCGATCGGCTTCTCACCCCCGCCCTGCAGCTGGCCCTCGACCCACTGGCGTGCGTCGTCGGGGTTCCAGTCGAGCGTGTCGTGGTTGGCGGCGATGTCGACGCCGGCACCCTTGAGGGTTTCCTCGGCACCGGCCTTGAAGTCCGCGGCGTTGGGGTCCTTCGGATCGCCGTTGACCATCCACACCGGTCCGGACGTCGGGTCGACGCCCTTGGCCTCGAGTCCGTCGAGGAGGGCCTGGCCCTGGAGGTTGCCGATCTTCTTGTTGTCGAACGACGTGTAGTAGTCGGCTCCCTCGAAGAACCGGTCGTAGGAGACGACGGGGATCTGCTTCGCTTCGGCCTTCGCCAGGGAGGAGGAGACCGCCGAGGCGTCGACGGGGTCGAGGACGATGACGTCGACGCCCTCGGTGACCGCGGCTTCGAACTGCTGTTGCTGCTGGGTCGCGTCCTGGTTGGCGTTGCGGTACTCGACCTTTGCATCGGGGCTCGCCTCGGCGACGTACTTCTCGAAGTTCGGCTTGTCGAGGGATTCGTAGCGCGTCGTCTTCGACTCCGGCAGGAGGAGGGCGATCGTCACCGGGCCGTCACCGCCGCCGGAATCGGCGGCCTCGTTGCCCTGGCCCTTCTGATTGCCGCAGCCGCTGAGCGCGAGGGCGGAGATCGCGACCGCGGCGCCGAGCACCGCGAGCCGGCGCGGCTTCCTCAGCGAGGAGGGCACGGCGGTGAGAGACGATTTCTGTGCGTGTGACTGGGGGCGGAACCTGCGCATTCGCGAAACCTTTCATCATTCTGACAACGTTGTCAGGCTGGTCAACATATTTCGCCCACCGGTGTCGTTTGTCAACCATCTGTCCGGTGATTCCTCTGTCGCGTCGACTCAGCGCCCGGAGACCTGCCGGGGTGACTCCTCACCGCTGCCGCGGCGGATGAGGTGGACGCGGGCGAATGCCGCGGTGTCGCCTCGCGCCCCGTTGCCCCGCCCCGCCCCACGCTCCGGCACGCCCCCGTCGAGGAGCCGGACCGCCTCGGCGGACATCGCATCGATGTCGGCGTCGACGACGGTGACGTCGAGCAGATCCGCGCCGGGGAAGTCGTCGATCCCGACGACGGCCGGCCACTGGTCGAGGCGGCGACTGGCGTCGATCGCGCCCTTCGTCACGGTCGCCGAGAGCGTGATGAGCGCGGTCGGAGCGGCCCGGGAGCCGAGGAGGGCGGCGACGACGTTCTTCGCACTCGCCTGGTCGTGCGCATCCTCGTCGAGGAAGGCCCGCCACCCGATGTCGCCGCGGTCGCCGAGGACCTCGCGGATCCCGGCGAGCCTGCGCTTCTGCGATTCAAGGTGGGCTCGGTCTCCGATGACGCCGATGCTGATGTGGCCGTGGCGCACGAGCTGTTCGGCGGCCCGCCGTCCGGCGTCGACATCGTCGGCGGCGAGCGTGACGATGCCCGGCCCCGTGACCGCCGGGTCGAGGGAGACGACGGCCATCTCACCGGTCTTCGCCGCGGCGGGACCCCGGGAGATCGTCGCGTAGATGCTCGCCGACTCCGGCTGGGAGCAGACGACGCAGATGCCCGACATGTCACCGCTGAGGCATTCGTCGACGAAGGTGCGTTCGAGCTCCGCGTCTCCCCCGGTGACGGTGACGACGGTCCGCAGCCCCCGCTCGGCCAGGTCGGCTTCGAGCCGCGCGAGGAGACGGACCTGGAGGGAGTCGTCCATGTCGGAGAGGACGACCCCGATGTAGGGCGAGCGGCTGCCTTCGCGCAGGCGCCGGGCCGCGGAGTTGAGGCGGAAGCCGAGCTCCTCGGCGGCCGTCTCGACCTTCGCGGCCGTGGCGCTGGCGACGTGCTTCTCCCCGTTGAGCACCCGCGACGCGGTCTTGATGCTCACACCGGCGCGTTCGGCGACCGTGGCCAGTGTCGGCCGGTCGTTCTGCTTGCCCATGTGTGCGCCTTCGAAACGGTCCGGTGCCTCGACCCCGGCGACCGCCCCGGAATGGGCGGCCGTGGGATCGATATTAGCGGCACCGCCGAACCCCGCCCAGCGTCACCGCGCGGGATCAGCGTACGGGTCCCCGCGCGGGATCAGCGCCCCACCGGGTTGCGCATGGTGCCGGCGAAGATCAGCGAGTCGGCTTGGTTGCCGATGTCGACCATCTCCTTCGTGTTGCGCAGCTGCAGCCGGTTGAGGCACGAATGCTTGAACCGCGGCGCCCGCAGATCGATGTCGCCGGCGATGCCGCGTGCCGCCTCGGCCTTCTCTCCCTGATAGGCGTCGAGCACCTCGCGACGAGCGCCCAGAACCGGGAGGCCTCGAGCAGTCCGTCGACGTCGAGGATCCCCGCCAGGTGCCGCAGCACCCCGTCGAAGACATCGGTGAAGATCGCGAGCGCTTTCTCCTCACCGGGAACGACCGCGCGGATCCGCTCGACGGCGGGCGGCAGCTTCCCCTCGCCGAGGTAGGCGACCTCCTCGCCGATGTCCTTCATGAAGACCCCGGTGACGACATCGGCGTCGAGGATGAGGATGAGATTCTCCCCGTGCGGCATGAACACGAGATCATGAGCGAGCAGCCCGTGGACGAGCGGCTGCAGATACGCCCCCAGGTAGGCCCGCACCCAGTCCTCCGCACCCAGACCCGACCGGCGGATGAGGTGGGAGACGAGGGATTCGCCGAGGTGGTCGCGGTGAAGCAGGGCCGCCATCGTCATCGTCCGCTGGCCGTCGGTGAGCAGCGGCAGCGGGTTCTCCCGCCACAGCCCGGCGAGCATCTTCCGGTGCGGGTTCGTCGCACGGGTGCGGTGGTAGACGTCGCCGGTGTAGCCGATCGCGCTGCGTTCGCGCAGCAGACGGAACCCGGAGGCGGCGAACGCGGGGTCACCGTCGACGAGGCGAGCGACCCAGTCGTTGATCGCGGGGGTGTCGCGCATATAGGTCGGCGAGAGTCCGCGGAGGAACCCCATGTTCTGCACCGCGAGCGCGACCTTGACATACGGCGCGCCCGGTCGCGAATGGTTGAAGAACGTCCGCAGCGACTGCTGCGCCTGGTGTTCGTCGAGGCCGGGCCCGAGCGGGATGAGTCCGCCGCGGGCGATGTCGGCGGCGAACGTGATCGCCAGCCGGTGGTCGGCCTGCCACGGATGGATCGGCATGAGGTGCACGTCCTCGAGGCGCCTGCCGGCGGCGGCGAGGCGGCTGCCGAAGAGCTCGCGTTCGTCGTCGCTGAGCGCCCACCTGAGGTGGTCGTCCTCATCGAGTCCGTCGCTGAGCGCCAGGTGCGACTGCTCCCGGTCGACGGCGACCCATTCGAGGCGGTTGCGTGTGCCGGTCTCCGGCGCCCACCTGCGGTAGTCGCGCAGTCCGAATCCGATGCGCCCGTTGTTCGCGATGAAGCCGGGGTGGCCTTCGGTCATCGCCGCCTCGATCGTCTGGAAGTCGGCATCGGCGAGCGCCGCGGAATCCGGGCGCTCACCCCTGCGCGCCGCGGTGAGCTTGAACGCGCTGCCGGCCACCGTCGAGGCGAGTTCCTCGAGGTACGTCGAGATGAGGTCCTCGGGCACGCCGAGGCTGTCCTGGAGTTCGAGGACGAACTCCTGCGCATCGAGGTTGACCGCCCGCCCGTCCCGGAACCGCGTGATGCTCGCTTCGTCGATGACCCAGTGCTCGAGCGGGAGGACGCGCGCCTCGAACGTGTAGTGGATGACGGGGGCACCCGAGTGGTCATCCAGCTCGCTTCCCGGGTCGTCGGGGTCGGCCGGGATCACCAGCATCCAGGCGTGCTCGCCGGCCTCAGCGTTCTGGCTGGGGGCGATGAGCCGTTCGTGGGCGAACTCGGCGATCGCCTTCGCGACGAGATAGCGGCTCACCACGGCGAACGTCTCAGGAGTGAGGTGGGCATAGTCGTCCTGCGTGAGATGCTCGGGGTCGCTCCCGCCCTTCCCGGTGCCACCGGCTCCGGCGAGGAGCCGCCCGAGGCGGCTGGTCGCGAAGTCAGAGCGGGTGCACGTGCTCACGAGCGCGGTCTTCGTCGCCTCCCCCAGCGGCACCTCCGCCTCGGCGATGACGCGGAAGCCGGCGGCCGCGTTCTTCGCGTGGATCGCCGCATTCCCGACGTCGGGTTCGACGACGACGCGGCTGGCCCCGCGTCCGCCCTGCGCATGCGGGCGCAGGCAGAAGTCGATGACGCGCGCCATGACGGCGTCGGTGAGGCCGCGGCGGGGCCGGCCCTGCGGTGGGGCGATGAGGAGGTGCATCCCGATGTCGCCGGGCTCCTCGGCGACGACAGCGGTGGGGATGAGCAGCGACGGCGCATAGGTTTCGACGTAGAAGGCAGGCTCCCCGTCGATGAGCCCGATCCAGCCGTTCTCATCCGGTGAGGAGCGGATCGCCTCGAGGTAGGACCGCACGGCCTGCCGGTCGAAGTCGGTCATCTGCCAGAAGTGCGAACGCGGGTGGGTCAGCCAGGCGTGGACCTCCTCGGCGTGGCCCTTCGGGTCGAGCGGAACGATCGAGATCGACCGGGCGATCTCGGCGGCTCCGGCATCCCCTGCCGCGGGCAGCGTGGTCGCGGCAGGTCCGCTCGCCGCAGTTCCGGTCGTGCGGCTGGTGTCGGTCGTCGGGCAGGTGTCGAGGTCAGTGCCTGCACCGGCATCGTCCATCGTGTCGGTCGTCGTCGCGGTGCTCATGCGTGGGTCATCTCCTTCGTGGGGACGGATGCGTCGGCGGCGTGCGCGGTCTCCTCGGTGGGGCGGCCTGGCTCGGCGGCCGCCTCGGTGCCGGGTACCCCGAAGGTCTGGAATGCGATCGACCGCTCGATGGGATAGGGTTCACGGCCTGTGACCCGGGAGAGCACCACGGAGGCCCGCCACGGTCCGAAACCGAGGTCGGGCCCGGTGACGCCGTGAGTGTGCTCCTCGATGCCGAGGGCGTGGATCGTGCCGGCCGCATTGACGGTGTAGTCGCGGCTGATGTCGAGGCGCCCCTCCCGGTCGCGGCGGATCTCCGAGCCCAGCGGACCGAGGAACGCCGGGACACCGGCGCGGTACCCGGTGGCGGCGACGACGGCGCCGGCCGCCCGGGTGAAGGTCTGCCCGAGCACAGGGCTGCGGAAGGTCAGCGCGTACCCGGCGGCCGCCTCGGCGGGACGGGCGGAGATGAGCTCCGCATCGGTGACGAGGGTCGTCAGGAGTCGCCGACCGCCGCGGCTGAGCCGGTAGAGCGTGTCGTGGATGTCGTCGATGAGGTCCGCGCTGATGCCCTTGTAGAGGCTGCGCTGCTCGCGTCCGATGCGTCCGCGCAGGTCATCGGGCAGGGCGCGGAAGTGGTCGGTGTACTCCGGTGACGTCATCTCCAGGGTGAGCTTCGTGTACTCCATCGGAAAGAACCGGGGCGAGCGGGTGATCCAGTCGACGCTCACCCCGCGGTCCTCGGCGTCCTCGATGAGGTCCCGGTAGATCTCCGCGGCGGACTGTCCGCTGCCGACGATCGTCACCGACCCCGCCGCGAGCAGCCGCTCACGGTTGGCCAGGTAGTCCGCGGTGTGGATGACGGGGCCGTTGCCGGCCGCTTCGGCGTCACCGCTGGTCAGGGCCTGCAGCGCCGGGGGAAGGACCGGTGCGGTGCCGACGCCGAGAACGACGTGCTTCGCGCGGTAGGTCTCGGTGTCGACGATCCGACCGGAGGCGTCGGTCACCTCGGCGATGATCCGGTAGATGCCGCCGTCATTGGTCACCGAGGTGACCGTGCGGTTCCAGCGCAGCGTCCTCAGCTGGGCGGCCACCCACCGGCAGTACTCGTCGTATTCGGCACGCAGCGGGTAGAAGGATTCGCGGATGAAGAACGGGTAGAGGCGCTCGCGGTCCTTGAGGAACTGGAGGAACGAGTACGGCGATGTGGGATCGGCCATGGTCACGAGGTCGGCGAGGAAGGGCACCTGGATGGTCGCGCCTTCGATCATCATGCCCGGATGCCAGCGGAACTCCGCGCGCTGGTCGAGGAAGACGGCGTCGACGTCGGGCAGCGGATCGGACAGGGCGGCGAGCCCGAGTCCGAAGGGCCCGATGCCGATGCCGACGATGTCGTGGATGTGGGTGTCGTCGTCGTGTGCGCCAGGGCTGTGCGCGTCGTCGTGCACGCCAAGGTTATGCGCGTCGTGGACGTGCACGCCAGGGTCGTGCGGGTCGTAGTCGTGTGAGTAGTCGTCGCGTGTGGGGGACGGCGGTGCGGGTGTCACTGAGTGCTGAGCAGTCATGAGCGTTCGTTGCCTCCTTCGTCTGCGTCCCGGGTCAACCCGGATGCATTAGGGAAACCTACCCTAAGTAAGACGAAAAGTGCTGAGCGAAAGCCCAGGTCAGAGGACTACAGGCGTGACTGCCGGGTGCCGGAGAGGTGCCATCGGGCGCGAGCGCGCGCGGATCGCGACGGTCACGGCCACGTCGAGAACCGCCCGAGAATTCGTCGTGTGATGCTCATCACAGACAACGGCTGCGACCCCCGAACCCGGGGGGCGCAGCCGTTCGTCGATGTCGTCGCGTGGACCGCGAAGCAGGGCGCATCCGCACCGTGAGTCGGACCGCGGCCCCACCTCGGTGAGGGCCGCTCACAAGCTCACTGTGCTCAGCCGCTCACTGTGCTCAGCCGCTCACTGCGACCAGACGCTCACTTCGAGACGTAGTTCGGTGCCTCGACGGTCATCTGGATGTCGTGCGGGTGGCTCTCCTTGAGCCCAGCAGTCGTCAGGCGGACGAACTTGCCCTTGGCCTTGAGCTCGTCGATCGTGCGGGCGCCGACGTAGAACATCGTCTGGCGCAGTCCGCCGGTGAGCTGGTGGGCGACCTGCTTGAGGTGTCCGCGGTAGGCGACGCGGCCTTCGATGCCCTCGGGGATGAGCTCGGTGTCGGTGGCGATGTCGGCCTGGAAGTAGCGGTCCTTCGAGTACGACTTGCCCTTGCGGGGGGCCATCGCGCCGAGCGAGCCCATGCCGCGGTAGGCCTTGTACTGCTTGCCGTTGACGAAGATCAGCTCGCCCGGGGACTCGTCGCAGCCGGCGAGAAGCGAGCCGAGCATGACGGTGTCGGCACCGGCGACGAGCGCCTTGCCGATGTCACCGGAGTACTGGAGGCCGCCGTCGCCGATGACCGGGACGCCGGCGGCGCGGGCGGCCTGGGCGGCGAGGTGGATGGCGGTGACCTGCGGGACGCCGACACCGGCGACGACGCGGGTCGTGCAGATCGATCCCGGTCCGACGCCGACCTTGACGGCGTCGACTCCGGCGTCGATGAGTGCCTGCGCGCCCTCCTGCGTGGCGACGTTGCCGCCGATGATCTGGACGTGGGAGAACGCCGGGTCGGCCTTGATCGTCTTGATCATGTCGGTCACGCCGCGGGCGTGGCCGTTCGCGGTGTCGACGACGAGGACGTCGACGCCCGCCTCGGCGAGGAGACCGGCGCGATCGTAGGCGTCACCGTAGAAGCCGACGGCCGCGCCGACGCGCAGACGGCCCTCGGCGTCCTTCGTCGCGAGCGGGTACTCCTCGGTCTTGACGAAGTCCTTGACGGTGATGAGGCCCTTGATGACGTTGTTCTCGTCGACGAGCGGGAGCTTCTCGACCTTGTTGTCGGCGAGGAGTTCGAACGCCTTCTCGGGTGCGACGCCGACGGGGGCAGTGACGATCGGCATCGGGGTCATCGTCTCGGCGACGGTGCGCGTGGGGAATTCGCTGCGGGAGACGAAGCGGAGGTCGCGGTTGGTGACGATGCCGAGCAGCACATCGTTCTCGTCGACGACGGGCAGACCGGAGATGCGGTAGCGACCGCAGAGTTCGTCGAGCTCCTCGAGCGTCTTCTCCGGCGTGATCGTCAGGGGGTCGTTGATCATCCCGGACTCGGACCGCTTGACGTAGTCGACCTGGTCGGCCTGGTCTTCCTTCGACAGGTTGCGGTGGATGATGCCGAGTCCTCCGATGCGGGCCATGGCGATGGCCATCCGCGATTCGGTGACGGTGTCCATGGCCGCGGAGACGAGCGGGATGTTGAGCTCGATCTCCTTGGTCAGGCGCGTCGTCGTCGAGGCTTCCGAGGGAATGACGTCGGTGTCGCCGGGCAGGAGCAGAACGTCGTCATACGTGAGCCCAGTGAGAGAGAACGGATCGTTTGCGGGCTCGAGGTTCCCCATGAGACCAGCCTTTCGACGCGGAGAGATCAGTTGATCAATGGTATCGAAGCGGCATGTGGACGATCCACAGTTTCAACTGCCGCGGGCTGTGAGAATGGACACCCCGCCGAGGCGGTCGGACGGGTGCCCTGGTCAGCCCGCCGAGGCGGTCGGACGGGTGTCCTGGTCAGCTCACCGAGGCGGTCGGGACGGTGCCCGCCCCAGCCTCAGCGGCCGGCGCCGACGGAGCGGGCGAGGTCGAGCGTCGAGGCCTCGGAGTCGTCGAGGTGGATGCGCAGCAGCCCTTCGGCGCCCTGTCGGTCGCCCGATTTGATCTTCTCGAGGATGTCGCGGTGCGGGTTCGCCCAGTGCGAATGGTATTTGCCCGGCTCCGGGGAGCGGGAGAACGTCGTCGACAGCCGCGCCATGAGGTTGAGGTAGAACTCGTCGAGCAGCGGCGAGCCGAGCAGACCGACGATCGCCCGGTGGAACGAGGCCGAGTGCTCCTGGGCATCGGCCCAGCTCTCGTTCTCCGGGGCGGTCTCGGCGCGGACGACGGAGGCCTCGACAGCGGCCATCGCCTCGTCGGAGGCGTCCTGGGATTCCTGGACGGCGCGGATCTCGAAGACCCGGCGGGCCCGGTAGAGATCCTTGAGCTCGTCGATGCCGAAGGTGCGGACGAAGAAGCCGCGGTTGGGCTCCTGGGTGAGCAGGCCGGCGTGACGGAGCAGGCTGAGGGACTCGCGGGCGGTATTGCGCGAGACGTTGAATTCCTTCGCGAGCGCACCATCGCGCACCGGTGACCCCGCAGGGTACTCACCGTTCGTGATTCGGGTCCGGACCAGGGCGACGATCGCCTCAGAGGTGCATCCGGGGGCGTTGGGACTCATACCTCCAGGCTACCGTGTCCGTCTCATTTCCGCGTCGCCGACCCACTACGCCTGCCGCATCCCCTGTCCCGTGCGGTCGAGGTCGAGCCCGGTCTCGAAGTGCCGGAGGCTGCCGGTCAGCGGGTCGGTGAAGTCGATCATCGCGGCGAGCAGCTGGAGCGGTGCGGAGAAGTCGTAGGGGTCGGGGCTGCGATCGACCGGGTAGACCGGATCGCCGAGCAGCGGCAGCCCGAGGGCGTTCATGTGCACGCGCAGCTGATGGGTCTTGCCGGTGAGGGGTGCGAGCCGGTATTCGCTCACCCGTCCGGTCCCGCGGCCGTGGGATTCGATCTCGCCGAGGTGGTCGATCCGGCTGATCGCATTGACCTCCCCGGGCACCTCGATGACCTGCCGGCCCCCGGCGGGCTTGTGGAGGCGGGTGCGCCGTTCGAGGGGGAAGGACAGGTCGGCGGGCGGGGTGGGCGCGAGCGCCCGGTACGTCTTCGTCACCTGCCGGTCCTGGAAGAGCCGCTGGTAGCGGCCGCGGGTCGCCGGCCGCTTCGAGAGGATGAGGAGGCCGGCGGTGATGCGGTCGAGGCGGTGGATGGCGACGAGGTCGGGCTGGTCGAGGTCGACGCGGAGTCGGGTGACGACGCATTCGCGGACGAAGCGGCCGTTGGGAGTGCTCGCGAGGAAGTGCGGCTTGTCGACGACGAGGAGGTCCTCGTCCTCGAAGACGATCGCCACCTCGTAGGGAATCCGCGCCTCGGCGGGCACCGGTCGGTGGAAGAAGTAGAAGCCGCCGGGATCGACGGGATCACCCCAGGCCACCGGCCTGCCGGCGGCATCGCTGAGCTGACCGGGAATGAGGTCGCCCCCGTCACGCGGGGCAGAGTGGTGGCGTTCGTCGGCCGCGGCGCGCAGACCCTCGAGCTCGGTCGTCGACCGGGCGACCAGGCTGCGGAGCTCGAGGTCGGTGGCGTGAGGGAATTCGGATACCAGCCAGGCGCCGATCGAGGTGGGCACGGGCAGGTGGGCCTTGTCATGGGTGGCCAGACCCCCGGGCGCCCGCAGCGACGTTGCCGAGATGCCGTCTCGGGGCGGAAGGGGGCTGCGGGGCATGGTGCCCAGTCTACGAGGCGGAGATACCCGGGCGCCCTGCGGAGGCCTGCGGGGTCACGGTGAGGGCACCGTCGCGGGGCACTGCGGTCAGCGCTGCCCGGGAGAACGCGGAGACGCGGTCGACGATCCATTCGACTTCGAGCGGGTTCGGGGTGCTCCGGGCCGGATCGAGGAGGTCGACGACGTTCTCGCTGACGGCTCCGACAAGCGATCGGGCGAAGAGCTCGGTGGGG
Source organism: Brevibacterium sp. LAARM2_SD2 (assembly GCF_057364785.1). NCBI lineage: Bacteria > Bacillati > Actinomycetota > Actinomycetes > Micrococcales > Brevibacteriaceae > Brevibacterium > Brevibacterium sp. LAARM2_SD2. The sequence goes on from NZ_JBNFOM010000003.1 coordinate 25,825, forward strand.
AATTCGGGGCCGAGGCAGCGCATGAGCGCCGTGGAGATCGCGGCGACGAATCCGCGGCGCAGGGCACGGCGCTGGGCTTGGATGGGTTCGGGAACCTCTTCGAGGAGGAGAGCGTAGGCCAGCCCGCGGCCGGCGACCGCTCGGCGGATGAAGACGTCGACGACGGCCCCGACGACGGCCTCGGGCGTCGAGCACGCGTCGACCGCCTCGGTGATGACCGTGAGCTCACGTCCGGCGGCAGCGGCGAACACCGACGCCAGGAGCTCGTCGCGGTCGTCGAAGCAGCTGTCGATGACCCCCGTGGTGCACGACGCGGCGTGGGCGACGGCGGGGACGGTCGCGGCGGCGAACCCGCCGTCGGCGACGACGAAGCGCGCCGCATGTTCGATGCGTGCGCGCCGCTGCGCGGTGTTGGCACGACTTCGGGCAGTCTCCAGGTGGGCCACAGCGCCCCTCTCTCGCAAAGGTGAATGAATATTCAACCGTTGACGAGTATGGCACCCCTCACATGATGAATCAACGGAGGGCCTGTGACCTCGGGGTTTGCCCGCGGCCGACCCTGCCCCGCCTTCCTGGAGCGCGAATTCACGTTGCCGGAGGCCGATCTCGCGCTCCTGTGGTCTACTGGGGCCATGGATGATGCGACGCGCACGATCTCCCGACTCATCGACCGCTCCCCCGCCGCGGTGGCCGCGTACGCCGGCGACCCGGCGAACCTGCCGGCGTGGGCGGCGGGGCTGAGCTCGGGAATCCGGCTTGAGGGAGGGCGCTGGATCACCGACTCCCCGATGGGCACGGTCGAAGTCCGGTTCACCGGCGATCGGAGTGCCGGCGTCCTCGACCACGACGTCGTGTTCCCCGACGGCACGGTCAATCACAATCCCTTCCGGGTCCTCCCCCACGGCGAGGTCAGCGAGGTCGCCTTCACCGTCGTCCACCGCGCGGGGATGAGCGCTGCGGACGTCGACCGCGACGCGGCGGCGGTGGCCGCCGACCTCGATCGGCTCGCCGCGATCCTCGAAGCGGACTGAAACGCACGAATGGCCCGGAACGCAGTGTTCCGGGCCATTCGCGGTGTCCTCGGGCCGACCGGGCCGTCAGGCTGCTCGAGCCTGCGGTGATCCGATCAGCCCGTGAGGGGACGGGTCGGGGAGGTCAGTCCTCGTCCTCGTCGTCCTTCTTCTCGACGACCAGGGTCTCGGTGGTGAGCACCAGGGCCGCGATCGACGCTGCGTTGCGCAGAGCCGAACGGGTGACCTTGACCGGGTCGATGATGCCTGCGGAGATGAGGTCGCCGTAGGAGTCGGTGGCGGCGTTGTATCCCTGGCCGGACTCGAGGTCCTGCACCTTGGAGACGACGACGTAGCCGTCCTGGCCGGCGTTCTCGGCGATCCAGCGCAGGGGCTGGACGATTCCGCGCTTGACGATCTCCACACCGGTGGCACCGTCGTAGTCGAGACCGAAGTCCTTGCCGTCGAGCACCTTGGCGGCGTGGATGAGTGCCGAACCGCCACCGGCGACGACACCTTCCTCGATGGCCGCACGGGTCGCGGACACGGCGTCTTCGACGCGGTGCTTGCGCTCCTTGAGCTCCACCTCGGTGGCGGCGCCGACCTTGATGACCGCAACGCCACCGGAGAGCTTGGCCAAGCGCTCCTGCAGCTTCTCACGATCCCAGTCGGAGTCGGTGTTCTCGATCTCGGAGCGGATCTGGGCGACGCGCCCGGCCACTGCGTCATCGGCACCGGCACCATCGACGATGGTGGTGGTGTCCTTGGTGACGGTGATCGTGCGGGCGTTGCCGAGCTCGTCGAGGGTGACCTGGTCGAGCTTCATGCCCATGTCCGGGGTGACGACCTGACCACCGGTGAGGACGGCGAGGTCCTCGAGGATGGCCTTGCGGCGGTCACCGAAACCGGGAGCCTTGACGGCGCAGACGTTGAGGATGCCGCGCAGCTTGTTGACCACCAGCGTCGACAGCGCTTCGCCCTCGATGTCCTCGGCGATGATGAACAGCGGCTTGCCGGCCTGCTGCACCTTCTCGAGGACGGGCAGGAGCTCCTGGATGTTGGAGATCTTGCCCTGGTTGATGAGGATGAGCGCATCGGACAGGATGGCTTCCTGGCGGTCGGCGTCGGTGACGAAGTGCGGGGACAGGTAGCCCTTGTCGAACTGCATGCCCTCGGTGATCTCCAGCTCCACGTCGGAAGCCTGGGATTCGTCGATGGTGATGACGCCGTCCTTGCCGACCTTGTCGAAGGCATCGGCGATGAGCGAGCCGATCTCCTCGGACTGGGCGGACAGACCGGCCACGTGGGCGATCTCCTCGGAACCGGCGACATCGCGGGAGATGGAGCCGAGTTCGTCCGAGACGGCCTCGACGGCGGTCTCGATGCCGCGCTTGAGCGCGCCGGGGGCGGCACCTGCGGCGACATTGCGCAGACCTTCGTTGACGAAGGCCTGAGCCAGGACGGTCGCGGTGGTGGTTCCGTCACCGGCGATGTCGTTGGTCTTGGTGGCGACTTCCTTGGCCAGCTGTGCGCCGAGGTTCTCGTAGGGATCGTCGAGCTCGACCTCACGCGCGATGGTGACACCATCGTTCGTGATCGTGGGGCGCCCACTTCTTGTCGAGAACGACGTTGCGTCCGCGGGGTCCCAGGGTCACCTTGACGGTGTCAGCGAGAGTGTTGACACCCTTTTCGAGTGAACGACGGGCCTCGTCGTTGAATTCCAGATTCTTAGGCATTCGTCCTCCTGTTCTCTAAGCGTTGTTCAGGTGGATTCAGCCGATGACGGCGAGCACGTCGCGCGCCGAGAGAACGAGGTACTCTTCGCCGGCGTACTTGACTTCGGTGCCGCCGTACTTCGAGTAGATGACCTTGTCGCCGACAGCGACGTCGACGGGAACGCGGTTGCCGTTGTCAGCAACGCGGCCGGGGCCCACTGCGACGACTTCGCCTTCCTGCGGCTTCTCCTTGGCGGTATCGGGAATGACCAGACCGCTGGCAGTGGTCTGCTCGGCTTCGACCTGACGGATGACGATCCGATCTTCGAGTGGCTTGATGGAGACCGACATATCGGGCTCTCTCCCTTCGCTGGGTGAATAACTTGCGTGAAGTCAGACGGCGGCGGCTGCCTGAGGAACCTCTCGTCGTCGCGGGTGCCGAGGAGTTCGACCGTCTTCATGAAACTGGCACTCACTGAGCGTCAGTGCTAATTCGACTCTATGACTCCTTTAGCACTCGGTCAACTCGAGTGCCAAAGAATTGTCACGCTCTCGGCGAAAGCTCAGGGTGCCGGTCAGGGTGCATGGAAGGCCGCTTGGCGCCGGGGCGGGGAGGCCGCCTCGGCGAGGGTGCCGACGCAGGCGGAACGGGCACGCCCGGTGGCCGCGGTGGACCGCCTCGGCGAGGGCCCGGACGGACACGCTTCGGCGGGGATGCGGAAGAGGGACCCCGGAATCTTCCGGAGTCCCTCTTCTGCCATTCAGCTGTTCTGCTCGCGCAACCGCCCTGCTCAGGCCGCCGCGCTCAGCGCCTCATCCTTCAGACGAGGCAGGTCACGCGCAGGCCCACTGGCCCCATCCGGCCTTCGCCTGCAGCTTCTTCGCACGGTCGAACTGCTCCTGCGGGCTGGCGTCGATCGGGTTGCCCGATCCGCCGACGCTGCGCCAGGTGGCGAGCTTGAACTGGAAGAGTCCGAAGTGCGCGTTGTTCTGCTTGTTGACCGCGCGGGGGTTGAAGTTCGATTCGCACTTGGCGACCTGGTACCACTTCGAGCCGGGTCCGCCGAGCATCGCCTTGATCTCCTCGGTCGACATCGAACCGCCGCCACCGGAGCCCGAACCCGAGTCGCCGGAGTCGCTGCCGCCGGAGCCGGAGTCACCGGAGTCGCTGCCACCGGAGCCGGAACCGGAGTCGTCCTTCGGAGCCGGGGCTTCCTTCTTCTTCGTGCCCTCGACGACGACCTTGGCCTGCGGTTCGGAGAGGACCTTCTCGCCCTTCTTCTCCTTCTCGACCTCGTCGCCGTTGATGGTCTTGACCGCGTACTCGACTTCCTTCTCACCGGCCTTGCCCTTGTCCTCGACCTTCGTCTCACCGACGTAGAGCGAGTCCGACTTCTTGGTCTGGGTCTCGGGCTTGATGTCTTCCTTCTCCTTGACGGTCTTGTTCTCCACCCGGTTGACGGTGAGAACCTGGCCGTCGGTGACCGATGCGCTCATCGGCACGGAGAGGAAGTCGTCCTTGCCGAGTTCGACCTTCGCCTCGCTGAGGGCGTCCTCTGCGGTCTCGACCGGAGCCGTGACCTTGACGTCCTTGCCGTCGGCGACGACGGTCAGCGCCTTGGCGGTCGTCACCGCGATGTCGGTCGGGCTCTCGACCTCGAGCTTGTCGTTGGCATCGGCGCTGAGGTCGGCGTCCTTGGCGTCGACGCCGAGGTCGGCGAGCGCCTGGCCCACGGTGTTCGCGGTCGTCCACTCGTCGGTCTTCTTGCCGTCGACGGTGAGCGAGATGTCCTTGGCCGTGTTGACCGTGACCGTCATATCGCGGTCGATCTTCGTGTCGATGCCGGGCTTGACCTCATCGTTCTTCTCGAGGTCGATGTCCTGGCTGTCGAGAATCTGGCCGACGGTTCCGCCGAACGTGCGGATCTCCTTCGGCTCGCCGTTCACCTCGAGGGTGACGGGCTTGTTCATGGTGAGTACGGCGCCGGTGCCACCGACGAGACCGGTGATGACGACCGCCTGTGCGGCGATCTGCACCTTGCGGTTCTTGAGAAAATCAATCACAGAAATATCCCCGAGCAGAGTTGATCAGCTGTTTGCAATTCGTCCACTGTAACCGATTCGTTACATGTAACGCAAAAGATCACGAATCCGTAACAGGAAGTTCCCAGACTCCCGGATTCTCGGCGATCGCGGCCGTTGCCATCGTCGCAGGTCACGTGCCATCAGGACCGTTTCCCGGGTTCTCAGGGTGAGACGGACACCACCGCCGAGGCGGCCGTGACCTCACCGTCGTGACCCGTCGTCTCCGCGTGGTCGGCGCCGCCGTTCGATGCAGCCATTCGGCGTCACCTAGCCCCGGCCGGTCACACGTGGCTGGTCAGCTGTGGCCGCGATGCCGGTCCGCCCCGGTCGCCATACCGGCTGACTCGCAGGCTCCCCGTCATCAGTCCCAGCTGCCGAGCGCGGTCTCCGCGTTCGTCCAGACCGCCTCGGCGAGGTCACCGGCGTCCATCCCGCGCACCTCGGCGAGCTTTCTCGCGGTGATCGGGGTGAGGTACGGACCGCCGGGCTTGCCGCGGTAGGGGTGCGGGGTGAGGAATGGGGCGTCGGTCTCGGTGAGGAGCAGCTCGAGCGGGGCGCTCGCGGCGGCCCTGCGCAGCTCATCGGCGTTCTTGAACGTGATGTTGCCGGCGAACGACATGAAGTAACCGGCCTCGGCGCATTCGCGGGCCATCGCCTCGTCGCCGGAGAAGCAGTGGAAGATCGTCACCTCGGGGGCGCCCTCCTCGCGGAGGATGCGCAGCACATCGGCGTGGGCCTCGCGGTCGTGGATCTGCAGGGCGCGGCCGGTGCGCTTGGCGATCTCGATGTGGGCGCGGAAGGACCGCTGCTGCTCGGCGATCCCGTCCTCGCCGGTGCGGAAGTAGTCGAGGCCGGTCTCCCCCACGACACGCATCCGGTCAGTGCTCGTCACAAGGGCTTCGATCTCGGTGAGCGCATCATCGAGCAGACCGGCCTCGGCCAGCCGCGGAGCCTCGTTCGGGTGGAGGGCCGCGCCGCCGAGCATCCACGTGCGCGGGCTCTCAGGCGGGGCCGGCACTGTCGCGACGACGCTCGGGTCGATGAGGGCGGACGCCGCGCTTCGACCATTCGCGTCGGTCTGGCTGCCGTTCGCATCGGCCTGACTGCCGCCAGTTCCGGCATGGCTCCCGTTCACATCGGCGACACCGGCACGGCCGGCGAACTGGGAGGCCACGAGCGCCGTCGTCCACCGGGCGGCCGGCAGGTCGCAGCCGATCTGCACGATCCGCCGCACCCCGGCCTGCTCGGCGGTGTCGAAGAAGAAGTCGAGGTCGGGGAACTCCTCTTCCTCGTCCGGAGTCACCTCGGGGGCCGGTTCGCCCGCACCCAGGGGCAGTCGCATTCCCGTGCCGATGTCGAGGTGAGTGTGGGTGTCGACGATCGGGTGGGGCAGGGGTTCGGGCACCGGAGGATACGTTCCGGCGGCGCGCGAGGCCATTACTCCGTCTCCTCCACGAACTTCGGGAACACCGGTTCGGGCTTCGGCAGCGATGTGCCGGGCACGAGCGGGTAGTCGATCGCGGCGAACGACCGGGGATCGATATCGGCGGCGGCCACGGAGCCTTCGGCCTCCTCGGCGAACGACGGGGCGATGCCGGCGGCAGCGACACCCGCCCCGGCGACGACGCCGACGGCGGCACCCGCGGACACGGTGTCCATGACTTCGGCACCCGACCCCGATTCGACGGCGGTCGGCAGGACCTTCGCCCCCGCCTCGGCGACACCGGCGGGCACCCCGAGGAGATCGAGGATCCGGCCCGCGGATTCGGGCATCACCGGCTGGATGAGGATCGAGATGATGCGCACGACCTCGATCGTCACCCACAGCACGGTGGCCATGCGCTCGGGATCGGTCTTCTTCAGCTTCCACGGCTCCTGCGCGGAGAAGTAGCGGTTGGCCTCGGAGAGGACCTTCCAGCACGCGTCGACATACTGATGCAGCGACTGGGTGTCGACGTGGGCTCGGGCGGTCGCCAGCGTGCCGCGGGCCAGCGCCAGCAGGGTCTCGTCCGCCTCGGTGAGCTCACCGGGCTGCGGAACCTGGCCGTCGCAGTTCTTCGCGATCATCGACAGTGAGCGCTGGGCGAGGTTGCCGTACTCGTTGGCGAGGTCGGCGTTCTTGCGGGTGATGATCGAGTCCTTCGTGTACGAGCCGTCCTGGCCGTAGGAGAACTCGCGGAAGAGGAAGAAGCGGACGGTGTCGAGACCGAACGCATCGACGAGGTCGATGGGATCGACGACGTTGCCGACGGACTTCGACATCTTCTCCCCGGCGTTGAAGAGGAAGCCGTGGGCGTGGACGCGGCGGGGCAGCTCGATGCCCGCAGACATGAGGAACGCCGGCCAGTAGACGCTGTGGAAGCGGATGATGTCCTTGCCGATGATATGGACGTCGGCCGGCCACCACTTCGCCAGGGCCTCCTCGTCGTCGGGGTAGCCGGCGGCGGTGAGGTAGTTCGTCAGGGCGTCGATCCACACGTACATCACGTGCTTGTCGTTGCCGGGCACGGGCACGCCCCAGTCGAAGGTCGTGCGCGAGATCGAGAGGTCCTTGAGTCCGGAGGCGACGAACGAGGCGACCTCGTTGCGGCGGGAGTCGGGCCCGATGAACTCCGGGTGGTCGCGGTAGAGCTCGAGGAGCCGGTCCTGGTACTTCGAGAGACGGAAGAAGTAGGACTCCTCCTCCGTCCAGGTCACCTCGGTGCGGGTCTCCTTGGACAGGCGCACGCCATCGACGACCTCGGTCTCGTCCTCGGTGTAGAACGCTTCGTCGCGCACCGAGTACCAGCCGGAGTACGAGTCGAGGTAGATGTCGCCGGCCTCCTCGAGCCGGCGCCAGATCGCCTGCGAGGCCGCGTAGTGGTCGGGGTCGGTCGTGCGGATGAACCGATCGAACGTCGAGCCGAGGGCCAGCTGGGTGTCGCGGAAGTTCTTCGCGTTGTCGTCAGCGAGTTCCTTGGGAGTGATGCCGAGCTTGTTCGCCGCCTGGAGCATCTTCAGACCGTGCTCATCGGTGCCGGTGGCGAAGAACACCTCGTGGTTGTCGAGGCGCTTGAACCGCGCGATGGTGTCGGCGGCGATGTACTCGTATGCATGCCCGATGTGGATGGCCCCATTGGGGTAGGCGATCGCTGTTGTCACGTAGTAACCCATAGGTCAATCAGTCTAAAGGACGCGCAGCGGCGGGACGGACGGCGTCCGCGGGGGTGGGTGCGTTGGTGGCCGACGGGGGAAGTCGCGGGGCGGGTCTGGGTGGAGTGGGTTCCCGCGCACAGGGCCGCCGGGCGGCCGCGCGCCTGCAGCCCCACGCCGTTAGAGCTCACCCTGGTTTGGAGAGCTCGGTTCTTGGCATGAGCTCTGGAAACCAGGGTGGGCTGTGACGAGAACTCCCGCCCGGCACCCCTGCCGGTCGACGCGGAACAGGCTCAGAGCCGAAGGGGCTTGCCCCTGAACTTCAGCAGCTCGGGCGCCTGTTGGAAGAGCTTCGCCCCGAACACCTGCGGATTGAGAATGTCTCTGAAGGCGAAGTGGACGACCTTGTACCCCATCGTCAGCAGCATGTTGTGCTGGTAGCTCTCCCGCTTCAGGCGACTACGTCCGAATTCCTCGTACTTGCCGGAACCGTCGACGCCAGCGCCGTCATCGTCTGCCGGTGGAGAAAGTCCAACCGTGTGAGGAAGTCCCCGTCGTGGGCGACATTCCACTGCTGGTCGAAATCGTGCAGGCCGAGGAGATGGAGATTGAGCGAACTTCGACTCTCCGCGTAGCTTTCCGACAGCGGAGAGATGCGCGCAATGAGGCTGTGAGCACGTCTGCGTCCACGCGTCAGTCGGAGAGCAGCGGGAGCGAAGTCCTGGGCGACGAGGTTCCGGCCGATGTCCGCGAGCACACGGGAATTGGCGAACCCCAAACGCTTCTTGAGTCCGTACTGCTTGTGGACTCCTCTTCGCAGGGTGGCTTCCAAGGCGGCGAACCCCGCGACCGGGCCGCCGTACTCGATGAGGTCCAGGCCGGTGCGGATCGAGCTCGTCACTTCCACATCAGACAGGTGCGCTCGATCAGCGCTGGGCACCGTGCGACGGAAGCGGCGGATGGCTGGGCTCAGTGTGCTCGCAGTCGGATGCATGACTGTCAGCGGTCTGAGCGGCAGGTCGAACATCGGCAGGTCGTGAAGAAGCGCTGCGGACACACCGGAGACGACATCGCCCCGGCGATAGTGCGGGTAGTGGATCACCTCGAGTCGTGCCAACTGAGCGCGAATCTCGCGATTCTCGATCTGCTCGGCTATCGAAGAGTCCTTGAATCGATCAGTCCACACTGTGTCCGTGATCAGCTCGCGGATGCGCGCATGGCGAGGAACGGTGCAGGCGACGGCGATCGAATACACCCCTCGGCAGACGCGGATGAGACAGCAGTCGACCGCTCGACTGATCTCCACGCTGGTCACCCCGGCTGCACGCAGGGTCTGAGAGGTCACCACATTGCACGTCGGCTGTTCCCTGTGATCGTCCATGCGCACACTCTGGCGCCGGCAGTCGGCCGCCGCATCTACGGATGAGCGTCCTGTGGAAACGCGATGACCGTCCACAGGCTGTGCGAGCACAAGTGCCCACAGTGTCCCCAGGGGCCCGACGGCACCGCCCCAGCATCAACATCCCTGACATCGCCGCACTGCTTTGCGCCTGGTCGTCGCAGTTCCTCACAGACGTATCACCGCAGGCGAGAGTGCCAGGATTCGAGTTCTCGCCGACATTGTGAGGCACATCGGAGGCGTGAGACCACGCAGCTGAACGGACCGCAGACCTCGCCCGCGCCGCTTTGAGCTCTGTCGAGTACGAGCGGCTCACGTTGTGAACAGAGCCGCCCAAACGAAGGTGAGCCCAAACCGTCCACAGCCGATCGCACACGAGTGGGACCGCGCGGCGGGCCCGACGGGTCGACCGCGCACGGACGCGCACGGCCCGGCGTCACTCGCGGTGGAGCCAGGCCTCGTAGATCTCGCGCTTGGACAGGCCGAAGCGCTTCGCGATCTGACCGGCCGCGTCCTTCGCGCGCACACCCGAGTCGATGAGCGCCTCCATCTCGCCGAGGTGGTCCTCCGGAGCCGTCTCCACTGCGGTGGCGCCGGCGAGGACGAGGGTGAGTTCCCCGCGCAGCCCATCGGCGGCGAGCTCGCGCAACGACCCGACGGTGCCGCGCAGCGTCTCCTCGTACGTCTTCGTCAGTTCCCGGCTGATGCTCATCGGCCGGTCGTGGCCGATGACCGACGCGAGGTCGTCCATCGCCTCGGCGATCCGGTGCGGGCTTTCGAAGAAGACCATCGTCCGCTTCTCCGACTTGAGCTCCTCGAAGAGCGTCCTGCGAGCCCCGGACTTCCGGGGCAGGAAGCCCTCGAAACTGAAACGGTCACTCGGCAGACCGGAGACGGCGAGCGCCATGAGCACCGCCGACGGTCCCGGCGTCGCGGTCACCGGCAGATCCGCCTCGGCGCACGCCCTGACGACGCGATATCCGGGGTCGGAGACCGCCGGCATCCCGGCATCGCTGAGCAGCACGACGGTCTGCCCGCCGCGGACGAGGTCGACGATCTCGGGCGCGCGGGACTGTTCGTTGTGGTCGAAGACGCTGAGCACGCGCTTGGTGTGCGCAATCCCCAGACGCTGAGCGAGGGAGAGGAAACGGCGGGTGTCCTCGGCGGCGATGACGTCGGCAGTCGAGATGGCCTCCCGCATCCGCGGGCTCGCATCGCCGAGGTTGCCGATCGGAGTCCCGACAAGGATGAGTCGTCCGCCTGCCGGCTTACCGTCGTGTGACGGGTCGAGTGCGTCTTCGTCGATCGAGGGATCGCGGTCTGAGGCAGAGTCGGCCCCGAGGTCGCCGGACTCCGAGTCACCGAACTCCGGGCCACCGGACGCGACGGCGGGCAACCCGGTCGGCTCCTCACCGAGGACCGGCTCGGGCGCCGTCCGCTCAGGCGCCGGCCGTGCCGGATGCGGTCTCGTCAACTGTACGAGCCGGCGGTGCCGAGGAATCCGACCCCGAGGATCGCCACGAAGAAGAGAATGTAGACAATCCAGAAGAGGATCCAGAGACCCGTGCCGATGTAGCCGACCCAGAGGGCGGCGATCGCCATGCCGTCGCCGCGCTCGCCGCGCTCTCGGATCTGCTTGCGGGCGATGTGGCCCATGACGATTCCGGCGATGCCGGCGAGGAAAATGCCCGAAATGGTGCCGAAGATCGAGGCGACCAGGGCGATGATCGCCAAGGTGTTGGTGGGTGCCAGCTGCTGGTAGCCGACTCCGGCGCTGCCGTAGCTCGCGGGACCGTACGCGCTTCCGTAGTTCGCGACCTGCTGGTTGTTCGCGGCCTGGTAGCCGCTGGGATCGTAGCTGTTCGACGGCTGCCCGGACTGCGGCTGCTGGTAGTACATGTCGGGATTGTTCCAGTTGTTCTGACTGCTCATGACTTCTCTCCTCGGGGATTCTCCCTCAACCGTACCGAGCGCGGCACCGAGACCAAAGGCGAACGTGTTGCAATCCTGCATCGTCGACTGTCGGAGGTCCCCTCAGAGCCGTACTGAGTCCGCTCTTCAGAGACGTGGAGAGAACGCCCCTCAGGCCGTCACGGCGAACATCGCGAACAGGCTCGCGCCGACGATCGCGATGATGACGATGGCGAGGAGCGCCAGGCCGATGCTGATGTAGCCCATGATGAGGCCCGCTGTTGCCTGACCGCGGCCGTCTTCGCCGGTGCGCTTGATCTGGCCGCGCGCCACGTGCCCGAAGATCACCGCGAGGATCGGAGCGAGCCACAGGAGCATCGCGAGGAAGCTGAAGAGCCACCCGATGACCGGGATCATTGCAAGCAGCCAGCAGACGAAACCGCCGGCGAGGCCGATGATGCCCATCCACATCGACCACCCGGCCAAAGTGTTCGGCTTGCGGTAGACGACCATCGGCGCGCCGTACGTGCCGTAGGTGACCGGCTGGCTGAAACCGCCGGGCTGGCTCATCGAGGGCTGCCCGCCCGAAGGTCCCACCGAGTCGAGGTACTGACCGTAGTCCGTGTACTGGCCGCCACCGTAGCTGACCTGGTCATATCCGTTCTGGCCTGAACCGTAGCCGGTCTGGCCCGATCCGTAGCCTGGCTGTCCGGAACTGTAACCGGGCGACGGCTGGGACGCTCCGTATCCGGAGCCGAACTGCTGGGAGCCGACCTGCGGCGGGTCGCTCGGGCGGTAGTTCGGGTTGTTCGACACTCTCATCACCGTCTTCGCTCGTACACGGAACTTCTCGCACAGCACGTCATGCAATGCCTGTAGTGATCAGCCTAACCGCCATCCCCCGCGTGCGATACCGCCAGCTGCACGTCAGTTCCCCACAGCTGTGCAATTCAATTCAGCAGTGCGGGTTCTCGTCAGTCAGCAGCGTCTGACCTCAGCCACCGTCAAGACGCAACGGCCCCCGACGAGGCGCGGCAGTCAGGCACGCAGCGCGCCGAGGCGGCCCGACGTCCGAGACACGACCGTGCGAACGCTGAACGGCTTCACCGACACCGCGCCCTAGACTTGGCGGTGATGACAGCTCCCCATGATCCCCCATCGCCGAGGCGGCGCGCCGAACCGACAGACGGCCCTGAACCGACAGTCGATCCCGAACCGACAGTCGATCCCAAACCGACAGGCGCCCCTGAACCGACGACCGACCCCGGTTCGACCGCAGCGACCACACCGGCGACTCCGGCGACCTCTGCAGCGACCGCAGCGCTGCGCGACACAATCTCGTCGACGTCCCCCGACTCCGAGAAGTCTGCAAGCAACGACAAGGCAGGGGGCACTGACCGTGGCCCGACCGCGCGGCCATCGCGCCGCGTCGCGCGCGAGACCCGAGCCCGCCGGCGCGAAGCCGTCCTCGCCGGAGCCGCGGCCCTGCGCAGGGAGACCTTCTCCGCCGGCATGTGGGCGACCCGGGCACCGGTCTGGATGTGGCCTGCGCTCATCGTCATCACGCTCATCAGCGGCGCCCTGCGCCTCTTCCGCCTCGACTTCCCGCCGCGGCTGATCTTCGACGAGACCTACTACGTCAAGGATGCCTACTCGGTCGTCACCTTCGGCTACGAGCGCGCCTGGCCGGAGAACGCCGACGATTCCTTCAACGCCGGCGACCCGAGCGTCATCGAGTCCGGCCCCGAGTACGTCGTCCATCCGCCGCTGGGCAAATGGGTCATCGGATGGGGCATCGACCTCTTCGGTGCCGACGACTCCTTCGGCTGGCGCTTCTCCGTCGCCATCGTCGGCACCCTGACGATCTTCCTCATCGGCCTCGTCGCCTGGAAGCTGTTCCGGTCGGCCTTCTTCGCATGCGTGGCCGCAGGCCTGCTCGCTGTCGACGGCGAGCACTTCGTCCACTCCCGCACGAGCCTGCTCGACATCGTGCTCATGGCCTTCATCCTGCTCGCCTTCTACTTCATCCTCCTCGACCGCGAGCAGGTGACGAAGCGGCTCGCCCGCTGGACCGCGGGACTCGACGGCGCTCCCCCACCGACGGGCGATCCCGCAACGGACCCCGCCGGTCCTGCAGCCAACGCCGCCGCAGAAGCCCAGAGCCCCGCCGCGAAGTCCGCCCGCGCCAAGTTCGCCGACGCGATCAACTTCGGCCCCCGCCTCGGCGCCCGGCCCTGGCTCATCGCCGCGGGCATCAGCCTGGGGCTCGCCACCGGCGTGAAATGGTCGGGCCTCTACGCCCTGGCCGCGTTCGGCATCCTCGTCGTCGCCTGGGACGTTCATTCCCGCTTCCGCGCCGGCGTCGTCCATCCGTGGCTCGGCGCCCTCATCCGCGACAGCATCCCGGCGTTCCTCTCCCTCGTGCCCGTCGCCCTCATCACCTACATCGCGACGTGGACGGGCTGGATCCTCTCCGACGACGGCTGGGACCGGCAGTGGGCGGCCGAGACGCCCGGCTGGTGGCAGTCCCTCCCGTCGTGGCTGTACTGGCTGCCCTCGCTCGCGCGCTACCACTACACGGCGTACTCGTTCCACGTCGGCCTCGACGCCGAGCACCCCTACATGTCCAACCCGTGGGGCTGGATCGTCCAGTGGCGGCCGACGTCGTTCTACTACGAATCCCTCAACCAGGGCGACCTCGGATGCGAGGCGATCCGGTGCTCCTCGGCGATCACCTCGGTGGGCAACCCCGTCATCTGGGGCCTGGCGCCGGTCGCCCTCCTCATCGTCCTCGCCGCGTGGATCATCCGCCGCGACGTCCGCTGCGGGGTCATCCTCGCCGGGCTCGCCGCGACGTGGCTGCCGTGGTTCGCCTACCAGGAGCGGACGATCTTCACGTTCTACACGATCGTCATGGTTCCCTTCGTCGTCCTCGCGCTCACGTACTGCCTTGCGCTGCTGTGGGGGCGGCGGAATCCCGCTCCCCCATTCGCCGAGGCGGTCCGACCGTCCCCGGCGACGCCGGGTTCCGCTCCCGAACCGCAGACCACCCCCGGTCAGTCCCCGGACACCGGCACCCCGACGACCCCCGAAACCGCCCGCGCCCCCCGCCGCCGAGGCCGCCGACCGTCGTGGACGCTCCTGGCCCGCCGCCTCGGCGTCGGTCTCATCCTCGCCGCCGCGGTGCTCGCGTTCGCGTACTTCTGGCCGATCTACACCGGCGAGGTCATCCCGTTCGAAGCGTGGAACAACAGGATGTGGAACGTCACCTGGCGCTGACCTGAACTCGACATGACGGGGTCGCCTCGGCGACACCGGCTGTTCACCTGCGCGTCACGGCCCGTCGTTAGGTTCGGGGCATTGTGACTGACACCGCCATACCGAACCACCCAGCTCCCGCCTCGGCGACACCCGCTCCCACCTCGGTGGACACGAGGACATCAGAGCCGGACACATCGCGAACCGTCGCCATCATCCCCGCCCGCGGCGGATCGAAGGGCATCCCCCTGAAGAACCTCCAGAAGGTCGCGGGCGTCTCGCTGCTCGCTCGGGCGATCAACGCGGCGAAGGCCACCCCGAGCATCGACCGGGTCATCGTCTCGACCGACCACGACGGCATCGCCGCAGAGGCGATCCGGGCCGGCGCCGAGGTGTCCCACCGTCCCGCGGAGATCGCCGGGGACACGGCGACGAGCGAATCGGCGATCATCCACACCCTGAACACCCTTGACGAGGACTTCGACGTCACCGTGTTCATGCAGTGCACGTCGCCGTTCATCGACTCCGCCTCGATCGACAATGCCGTGTGCCGGGTCGCCGACGGGCAGGACGACGTCGTGTTCTCCGCCGTCGAGGACCATTCGTTCCTCTGGCGCCTCGATGACGACGCCGAGGCGGTCGCCGTGGGCCATGACAAGGCATTCCGTCCGCGGCGCCAGGACCGAGCCAAGCACTTCAACGAGACCGGGGCGTTCTACGTCATGCGCACGGCCGGGCTGCTCGAGAGCGGACACCGCTTCTTCGGCCGGGTCGGCATCGAGGAGGTCCCGCCCGAGCACGCCCGCGAGATCGACGACATGTCCGACCTCACGCTGGTCCGTGCGATCGCCTCGACGCAGGAGACGGCTCAGGTCATCGACGTCGATGCGCTCGTCACGGACTTCGACGGCGTCCACACCGACGACGGCGCCTATGTCGATGAGGACGGAAACGAGCAGGTCAGGATCCACCGCGGCGACGGAATGGGAATCTCACGCTTGGTGAAAACAGGTTTCCCTGTCATGATTCTCTCAAAGGAACGCAACCCTGTGGTCACCCGCAGGGCGGAGAAACTTCATATTGACGTAACCCAGGGTGTGGACAATAAGTCGGAGGTTCTGCGGTCGTGGATCGACGCGCAGGGCCTCGACGCCACCCGCGTCGCCTATGTCGGCAACGACATCAATGACCTCGAAGCCTTCGAAGTCGTCGGGTGGCCGATCGCCGTCGCGGACGCCCACCCCAAGGTGCTCGCCGCCGCTCGAGTCGTTCTCGACCGGCCGGGCGGACGGGGCGCGGTCCGCGAGGTCTGCGACCTCATCCCCACCCGCAACTGAGTCAGGCACCGGATCGCGGCCGACCGGCGGCCCCACCGACAACTCCACACCGCAGTTCATCCACAGACACAACTCCACATGGAATCGCACCACCCACCCCGCGCGGAGGCACCCACCGCGTACGAACGAAAGCAGGATTCATGACTGATCACATCGCCCCCGTGGCCATCGGCGACCAGCTCGTCGGACCCGGCCAGCCCGTGTACATGATCGGTGAGATCGGCATCAACCACAACGGTGACGTCGAGATCGCCAAGCAGCTCATGGATGCCGCAGCGACCGCAGGCGCGCAGGCCGTGAAGTTCCAGAAGCGCAACCCCGACGTCGCCGTGCCCGAACACCAGAAGTCGAAGATGCGCTCGACCCCGTGGGGCGAGATGACGTACCTCGACTACAAGTTCCGCGTCGAGTTCGAGCGCGAGGAGTACACCGAGATCGATCGCTACGCGAAGGAACTCGGCCTGCAGTGGTTCGCCTCCCCGTGGGACGTCGACTCCGTCGAGTTCCTCGAGGACCAGTTCGATGCGCTCACCTACAAGGTCGCCTCGGCGTCGCTGACCGACTTCGAGCTGCTCCGCGAGATCGCCGAGACCGGCAAGCCGGTGCTCTGCTCGTCCGGCATGTCCGACTGGGAGACCCTCGATGCCGCCGTCGAGGTCTTCGACCGCGACAAGCTCGTCCTCATGCACGCCACCTCGACGTATCCGCTGCCGCCGGAGGAGGTCAACCTCCTCGCGATCCCCGCGATGCGGGAGCGCTACGGGGTGCCCGTGGGCTACTCGGGTCACGAGCTCGGCCTCGAGATCTCCTTCGCCGCCGCCGCGCTCGGCGCGGTGACGATCGAACGTCACATCACCCTCGACTCCTCGATGTGGGGATCGGACCAGTCGGCTTCGATGGAGCCTCGCGAGTTCGCCTCGCTCGTCAAGGGCGTGCGCGTCCTCGAGCAGGCGATGGGTGACGGCGTCAAGCGCGTCATGCCCGGCGAAGAGTCGAAGATCGACTCCCTCCGCAAGGTCACCGCTTGATCGCGACCCCCTGAGGTCGCCAGCGCACCGCCCCGCCGGACTGCAGTCCGGCGGGGCGGTTTCCGCATGCGCACAGGACCATCGAGGCCAACCTTCGGTGAACTCCTCGGACCGCGTCGTTAACCCTGTCGTCACCTGCTGTTACTCAGTCATGTCTACCATCGTCTGAGCCCATGCACGTGCGGCACTCCCCTGCGGCCGTGCTCAGCAGCGAAAGGACCCCATGACCACTCCCCTGACCAGCGTCATCATCGCGGCGAAGAACGCCGAACAGACCATTGGGAGCAGTCTCAAGAGCTTGACCATGCAGGGGTTCACCCCCGATGAACTCGAAGTCCTCGTCGTCAACGACGGATCGGACGACCATTCGGCCGAGGTCATCGCCGAATACGAGGACAAGCTCAATATGGTGACGATCGAGAACCCCACCTCGCTCGGCGTCTCGGCATCGCGCAACCTCGCGCTCGAGGCCTCCACCGGCCAGACCATCACCTACCTCGACGGTGACGACTGGTACGCGCCGGGTCACCTGCGGAAGATGACGGATGCGATCACCGGGCTCGGCGTCGACTTCGTCAAGATCGACTACGTGCTCGTCGAAGGCACCAAGCGCAGCCTCAATCAGGCGCCCTGTGCTCTCCGGAACCGTCCGCTGAATCCGCGCGACTACATCATGCCCGCGAACATGCCGACGATGGTCGACTACCCGGCGTGCTGGACAGGCATCTTCACCCGCAGCATGGCCGATCGCGGCCTGCTCACCTTCGATCCCGCCCTGCGAACCTGCGAGGACCGCCCCTGGACGTGGCGACAGCACCTCGAGTCGGATTCGTTCGCCGTCATCAACTCCGCGGGCCTGTGCTATCGCAAGGGAATGTCGACGTCGCTGACCTCGATCTACGACGAACGGCAGCTCGACTTCATCCCGGCCTTCCGGACTGTCTTCGCGATGCTCGAGAGCGATCCGGAGATCGACGAGTTCGAAACGAAGGCCGTGCGGAACTTCCTGTCGATCCTCTACCACCAGCTCGTCAAACGGTCGGACCAGATGACCGCCGAGGTGAAGCAGAAGCTGTTCGCCGGTGCGACGACGAACGTCAAGATGATCAAACCCGAACTCGTCGATCGGGTGGTCGAGAAGTTCGGCGACGACCGCGTTCCGGTCATCGCCCCGGTTCTGAGGAGGGCACAGGCATGACACAGCTCATCCAGGTCTCCACCCTGTATCAGCTCGCCAACGTGGCCGCGAACATCGACGCCGGTCACTTCGGGCCGGCGGACGAGCGCCGCATCCTCGTGGTCGCCAACAACGCCTACGCGCCTGAGATCACCCCGTCGGCGATCGACCTGCTCGGCGCCGCAACCCTGCTCAGTCGGTTCGATTCGGTCGTCGATTGGAATGCCGCCATCTGGCCGAGCCACCCCAAGCAGTTCGGCATCTCACCGACGCGGGCACCGATCATGCGCACGCTGCTCGAACACCTGTGGTCGCTCTCCCCCGACGAGGACATCTCGCTTGTCGTCGAGTCGCTGCCCGGTCACCCGGCCCACGCGCTCACCCAGGTCTTCGCCGACGCGCCGATCTCCGTGCACTCCGACGGCCTGATGAGCTACGGACCGGTCCGCAATCCGCTCGGACGTCCGCTCTGGCAGCGCCTCGAGAACGTCCACTACACCGACTTGCTGCCCGGAGTCATGCCCCGACAGCTCGCCGAACACGCTCCGAATCGGATCGCCCTGACCGTCGACGAACTTCGTCCGGTCATCGAGGAGATGGCCCGGGAATCCGACGACGCCCTGACCGCCGCTGGCCTGTCGGCCCCGATCGACGACAGCGCCCTGGTCCTCGGCCAGTACCTTGCGGAGATCGAGCTCATCACCGAGGAGGAGGAGATCCAGCTCCACCTCGACATGCTCGACGAGGTGAAGAAGCGCGGAGTGGGCACGGTGATCTTCAAGCCCCACCCGACATCCGCCCGGACCGTCGCCGAACCGCTGAGGCGGCGCGCGGAGGCCCTCGGCCTGCGCTTCGTCCTCGCCGATGTGCCCGTCCTCGCCGAGGTGGTGGCATCGCGGACGCAGCCGCGGCTCGTCGTCTCGTGCTTCTCCACCGGGCTAGTGACCACCCAGGCACTGTACGGAACCGCGACCGCTGTCGTCGGCACGGAGCTGCTCCTCGAGCGGATCGCCCCGTATCAGAACAGCAACCGCATCCCGCTGACGATCGTCGATGCGCTCAATCGCGGCGGCTATGTCCTCGAGGACCGCCCGGGCGGCCGCGGACTCAGGGACTTCAACGCCCTTATCGACGCCGTCACCTACTGCATGCAGTCGACCATCATGACTCACCTGCGGGAACCCGCCGAGCGTTTCCTCACGGCGGCTGTCGGTACGGGCGACATGGTGTACTTCAAGCGCAAGCGCCTCACCCGCCTCGATCTGCCGGGCAGCCTCGAGGCGTCGAACCGCGGACGAGTGCTGCGCACGGGGAAGCGGATCCTGCGCAAGAATGCGAAGTCCGCGCTGTCGAAGCTCGACCGCCGTGGGATCAAGATCGACGTCGCCAAGCTGACCGGACGCCGCTGACATGGCTCGCACGGCGATCGCTTTCGCAGAATCGCCTCTCCAGTTCCTCTCCGCGCTCGAAGCGCACGAACCGCACGAGGAGCTGCTCATCCGAGCTCGCGCGAATGCCAAGGGGATGACCTCGTTCCTCGACGCCTTCGACCCTGCCTGGCTGCCCAAGCGCGTTCGCCTCGAACGTGAGGGAGCCAAGCCGGGCATCCTGAGGAAGATGTCGCCGACCAGGATCTACATCGGTGACGCCTGCTCGGGCCAGGTGCACAAAGCGCTGTCGATGGCGTATCTGGAGAGGCGGATGCCGGAGATCGTCATCCTCGATGACGGGCTGGCGACGTATTCGACGATCGAGACCCTCGCCGCCAAGCGGGGTCCGCTCGTGCGCCCGCGTCAGAAGCTCAAACCGTCCCGGGAGGTCATGGCCGCCTATGTCGCCGACCGGCTGCGCGGCCTGGCGTCCGGGGGCAAGCTCCGCTGGCACACCGCACTTCCCGTGCCGAAGGCGCTGCGCAACGCCTTTCTGCGCACCGGGGCGGAGATCACCCGGCATCGCTTCGAACACCTCCAGTCGCTGCCCACCGGCGGCAGCCATTCGCGCGACACTCCGGTCATCGGGTCCTCGCTGGCCGCTGACGGACTCATCCGCGAAGAGGCCTACCTCGCCTGGCTCGACGGTCTGCTCGCCGCCGGCCCGATCACCTACTACCCGCACCGTCGGGAGTCCGCGGAGTTCCTCACGAAGCTCGGAGCTGACGAGCGGGTGCGGATCAAACACGTCGGACTGCCGATCGAACTGCGTCTGATCAACCTGCCGGCCGAATCGGTGATCCGCAGCCTCCCGAGCACGGCGGCAGTCTCCCTCGCGGTGCTCAACCCCGATGTCCGCATCGATGTCACGGAGATTCCCGGCGAATGGTGGACCGGGACGTCTCCCGATAGTCTGCGTACGTCCCTCAATGCGCAGACTGTGGCCGGTGATCTCGATTCCTGATTCCCCTCACGCCTCCGAGCACGAGACTCCGGTGGCCGACACCGTCATGCCGCATCCTGCCGGCACCCCGGCGACTCCCGCTGACACTGTTCGCCCCGTCGGTGCCGAGAACTCCGCGTCCGCCCGCACGGATCGGGAGACGATCAGCGTCGTCTCCGTCTCCGACAGCGAGTCGTACCTCAAATGGGCGACTCAGCTGCTGAGCACACTGCCCGATGTCGAAGCCCACGTCTACCTCATCGACAATCCGATCCTGCCCACGAACGAGCAGATCACCCATGCGATCGCCGGTACCGCGTGGGAGGGCCATGAGGTTCCGATCATCAGCCGCAGCGAACTCGGCGAGGTCATCGCCAATCACGCCCCCGACATCGTCCTCGGTGCGGCCACCGGTCCCATCGTCGCCCAGCTGTTCCTCACGGCCAGTGCACTCGAACCGCGTCCCGCGCTCGTCTCGGGACTGCCCGGGATGGGACTGCCGGCCAGCGGCAAGGGGATGAACTACCGCAGGCTCATGGATGCGTTCCTCGCCCACTCGTTCACCGAGGTGGACGAGTACCGGGCCGTGAGCGCGCTGCGACGGGTGCCCGCCGACATCCTCCTCGCCCGCCTCCCGATGCTGCGGTCGCCGGGGGTACCGGAGCGCCCGGTCGCCGGGTCACCGACAACAGCGCCGACGACCCTGGTCTTCGCCCCACAGGCGAAGGTGCCGGATTCAGCCGCCGAGCGGGAGTCGATCATCGCCGCCCTCGCGGAGTTCGCCCTCCGGCACCCGGATTCCCGCACTGTCGTGAAGATGCGGTCCCGGCCGGCGAGCACGAAACGCACCGCGAGCAGCACTCGTACTTCGAGATCATCGACGAGCTCAAGGCTCGCGAGGTGCCCGGAGCCGATCGACTCGAGATCGGCTACGGTCCGCTCACGGCGTTCCTCACCCCCGGTTCGGCGCTCGTCACGCTCTCGTCCACGGCGGCACTCGAATCGATCGACCGCGGCATTCCCACTCTGCTCATCGCGGATTTCGGCTTCGACCGGGCACTGCTCAACGAGGTCTTCGCGGATTCGGGCGCGACCGGCAGTCTCGCCGATGTCGCGGCGGGCAGGATCGGCTTTCCCAGCGAGGAGTGGCTGGCGAGAAACTACTTCCACATCGATGACGGAAGTCTGAGACGCAGTCTCGGCCTGCTCGCCACCCGGTCCCGCACCGGTCAGCTGCCGAATCGCCGGAAGGCCGTGCTCAAGCAGAAGCGGATGCTGCTGCGCGCCGAAGCCCGCATCTTCACCCCGCCTGTCATCGTCAGGGCCTACCGCCGCATCCGGTACGGCCGCTGAGCACGCCGCATCGGGACGCAAAACGACGTTCGACAGCTCCAGGAGCGGGGCGTGACTCTCAGTTGCGGTCGTCGGTGACCGAGCTCGATTCGTCGAGTTCGACGACCACCTCGGCGGCAGGGGATGCCTCTTTGAACACCCACGTCCGGTACGCATAGAACCGGAAGGCCATGGCCAGGGCGATGCCGATGACGTTCGTCGAGATGTTGTACGTGAGCTGGTCGCGCATGTTGAGCAGGTACCACGTGACGCCGAGCGGGATGACGGAGATCGCCATGCCGGCGAGGTTGACGGCGATGAAGAGGATGATGCCGCGGACATTGGAGTCCGTGGTGCGATCACCGTAGGTCCACAGCTTGTTGCCGATCCACACGACGATCATCGCGGCGATCGTCGAGATGATCTTCGCCTTGATGGGGCTGCCCTCGAGAAGCGCGGGGACTGGGCCGAGCCCGTAGGTGAGGAGGTTCGAGAGTCCGACGTCGACGATGAAACCGACGCCGCCGACGGTGAGGAATTTGAAGGCTTCCACCGCGAGGTGCCGAAGCCGGATCGAGACAGACTCTTGCATGACAGCTCTACTCTAAGTCGTCCGCTTCCGGACTCGCTGAACGTGCTCGTGCGATTCGACGTCGCGCTGACCACATTCCCAGGGCGAGGACCACGCCGACCGTCACCGCAAGTGCAGGCCAGAAGGTGTATCGGAAGTGGTTGGCCGGCACGATCGGGAAGTAACCGGCGACATAGCACAGCGCCGAGGTGGCGAGCATCACGATCTCCGGGACGACGCTGGGGGCCGGTCGAGGGCCTCCGGAGCAAGCCACCCCGGCGCGATCGGTTGGTCTCAGGTGACGCGCGGCGACGACGAGGAGCACCGCCAGCAGACACCAGAACCACGGCTTGAACACCATCGGGAACGTGGCCAGGGCGAAGTCCTCGACATACGGGCGGAAGAGGTAGTCGGCCTTCTCATCGCCCTGTGCGATGCCGACCTTCGTCCCCTCCCCATGCCATTCCGCGGGCCAGTACTCGAGGCTGGAGGAGAAGAAGTAATAGGAGAACACGGTCGCCCGATACTCGGCGTAGCGCAGCGGGTGGGTGATGACGGTGTCCAGCCAGAGCTGCCTGAGTGCGTCCTGGTCGGCGATCGGGCTGAAGTTCTCACCGGTCGCGCCCTTGCCGTAGCAGTTCCAGTACGCATCCCAGATCTCCCCCATCTGCAGACACTTCGGACGGGCTTGACCGATCTTCGCTTTGAGCTCCGGGGGCGCGTCGGAGGCCATGAGCTCCTTGTCGGGCACTGAGAACATCACATCGTCGAGGAGGACCTGTGAGATCTGCCCGGTGGGCTGGACATCGTAGCGGGCGGCGATGATCGCGTCACTGGCCTTCACCCCGCCGACCAGGATGATGAGGACGACGACTCCCGCCGAGGCGGTGGCGAGCACCGAGCGCACCCGTGTCCGGCGAGACGGGGGCGCCTCGAAACCGGGCGTCTCGCGACGTCGACTCCGCCGCGCAGCGAGTGCCGTGACGAGGCACCACCCGAGGTAGACGGCGATCGGGATGATCGCGAACACGGCGTTCTTGCGCAGTCCGACCGCGTAGATGAGCAGACCGAGCGCCGGCACCCACAGCAGCCACGTCTTCGGCACGAGGCGGGCGACGGTGAGCAGCATGACGGTGGCGAGCAGCGCCGCGGCCATCTGCGTGTCCTTCCACAGCATCGACATCTGCGACAGCGTCCACGGGGTCGCCATGACGGCGGGACCAAGAAGGCTGACCCACCTCGGCGCGCCGCAGCGGTGGATGATGACACCGAGCACCCAGCACGACGCGGCGATGAGACCGGTCTGGAGGACGAACAGGCTCGCCTGCTCACCGGTGAGGTCGATGAGGCCGCGCCACACGACGGCCATGACGGGCGGGTGCCAGTCGGAGAACGGGATCGCGCCCGTCGCCTGGGCGTACTGGTTGGCGATGTCGACGTTGACGCGACCGGGGGCGTAGAGGCGCACGAAGACGACAGCCCACCCGATGCTCAGGCCACCGAGGACGACGTCCCACACCCAGCCCGAACGGGCTATCGATCGCGCAGAGTTCATGGGGGCTCCTCAGCGACTGATGTCGAGGTCGGGGATCGGGCCGCGCAGTCGCCGGGCCCGGTGACTCAGTCAAGCGACCACCGTAACCGCGCCGACCGCGCGCAGCGCCGGAATCCGCACGACTTCACAGATGCTTCCTCGACACTTCACCTGTTCGCCATGCAGCACCGATCGGGTGAGAGCGACGTCGTCGTCCGGCACCGCCGAAGACGGCTGTCCGCCGCCCGCGCCTGTGCGCTTCACCACAGGTGGAGTTCGCCCGCGGGCCGCCGCCCCTGGTGACGCCCACGAGGAAGCTGAGCGTCCGGTGTGTCGATCCTGGCAACTGGCTATAATTGCCGGAGCCCTGTGCACCCTCGCACGCACTCACGGCATCCCCAAGGAGCTTCATATGACCGACCGTCCCACCGGACTGCGCATCGCGGCGATCGTGCCGTGCCACAACGAGGAGATCACGATCGGCAAGGTCGTGCGTGATCTCTCGGCCGCAGTTCCCGAGATGACGGTCTACGTCTACGACAACAACAGCACCGATCGCACCGTCGAGGAGGCCCTCGCCGCCGGTGCGGTCGTCCGCCACGAGTACTTCACCGGCAAGGGCAACGTGATCCGCCGGGCGTTCTCCGACATCGAAGCCGACATCTACGTCACCATCGACGGCGATGACACGTACGAGGCCGCCGATCTGCCGGCGATGATCGATCTGCTCCTCGAGGGACCCTACGATCATGTGCTCGGGGTCCGGCAGGACACCCAGGAGACCTCGTCGTACCGGCCCGGTCACGAGTCGGGCAACAAGATGTTCAACCGGCTCACCAGCCGCCTGTTCAAGTCGCATGTCACCGACATGCTCTCGGGCTACCGGGTCTTCTCCCGTCGTTTCGTCAAGTCGTTCCCGGCGATCAGCAAGCGCTTCGAGATCGAGACCGAGCTCACCGTCCACATGATGGCCCTGCGCCTGCCGAGCGCCGAATACCCCGTCGGCTTCCGCGACCGCCCCGACGGCAGCGAGTCGAAGCTCTCGACCTTCGGAGACGGCTTCCGCATCCTCGGCCTCATCACCCAGCTCGTCCAGCACGAGAGGCCCCGGCTCTACTACGGCCTGCTCACGCTGATCTTCGGCGCGCTCTCGCTCATCCTCGGCATCCCGGTGATCGTCGAATACTTCAACACCGGCCTCGTCCCCCGCTTCCCGACGGCGTTCCTCGCAGCGATCCTCATGCTCCTGGCGATCCTCATGGGCAGCATCGGACTCATCCTCGACGGCATCCGCCGTGGTCGTCGAGAGCTCGCGCGCCTCCACTACCTCGGCCTGCAGGCAGTCGCCCCGGTCATCCCGGAACTCAAGTCCGCCACGCCGGTATCGGACGACCGGGACGAGCGCGACGCGCCCATCGAGCGCCCGGCCCAGGAGTCGAGCGAGACGTCCCCGAAGCCGCAGTCGGCGTCGGAGTCAGGGTCGAGCAGCACCGCACCGCGGAACCGGCTGCACGTCACCCGCCCCTGAGTCGACCGCCCGACAATCCGGCTCCGCTCCACAGCTCCAGCGATACGGCGCCGGTCCCAGCGACTAGGGCCAGTCCCAGCCCCCGCATCACAGAACGCCCCGTCCATCAGGAAGGGGCGTTCTCTGCTCTCGGACGACCGCTTGCCTCGGCCGCCTCACCTCACGGGCCGTCAGACGTCGTCGTTCCCTCGCCCCGCCTCGGCGCCTGCGTCGACCTTCACGGTCCTCCGACGCTTCGCCCTCCACGCCATCTGTGCGGCGGCAGCGATCATGATCGCGCACATCGTCATCACCATGGCCGGCCAGTAGACGTACCGGTAGTGGTTGGCCGGCACGATCGGGAAGTAGCCGACGACGTAGATCAGCGTCGACAGGCTCATCGCCGTCACCGCCGTCGACAGGTGCCCCCAGCCAGCGGCCTCCCCCAGGCGGCGAATCCGCCGGTGGGCGACAAGGGCGACGACGGACAGCAGCGTCCAGAACCAGCCGGTGAACAGCCACGGCAGGTCCTCCATGCCGAACTTCTCGACATAGGTCTGCGCGGCATCGTTGAGCTGCTTGTACTTCACCTCCCAGCCCATCGGGTTCTCCACGATCGTTCCGCCCCACTCGGCGTAGTTGTCGAAGAGGAAATGCGAGAACGTCTGCGTGCGATAGATGAGGTAGCGATCGGGACGGGTGACGACCTCGGACAGCCAGACGTCCTGGAGCTCCTCGGTGTGGTCGATGGCCGTGTAGATGCCGTCGGCCCCCTGCCCGTAGCAGCGCCAGTACGCGTCCTCGTACGACCCCGCCTCACGGCACTTGGCCTGCGCGGTGACGAGCCGGTCCCGCAGATCCGGGTCGGTGTCGAGGGTCTTGAGCTCGGCAGCCGGAATGGTGAAGAGGACGTCGTCGAGCATCACCTGTGACACCTGATGCGTCTTGAGCGGCTGATACACCGCATTGAGGATCGCCCCCGAACCGATGACGAGGACGAGCACCGCTCCCGTGAGGACGACGAACGGCAGAGCGAGGATCCGCCTCCACAGCGGCCGCCCCGCCTCGGCGCGCTGTCCGGACTCGGCGGCGGCCACCTCTGCGACAGCCGGAGACGGTCCCGAGGTCGCCGTCGCCTCCGCCTCGGCGCGCTGCGACGAGCGCGCGATCCGGGCCGACCAGATCGTCCACGTCGAGAACGCCAGCAGCCAGATGAGCGGCAGCACGGCGAAGAACGCGTTCTTGCGCACCGCGGTGCCGTAAGTCAGCGCCACAAGACCGACAGCCAGGAGCAGCCAGCGCAGGCGCCTGAACCGCTGCGCGAGCAGCGCGCAGACGACGGCGGCGAAGAACGCCTCCGCCATCTGCGTGTCCTTCCACAGCACACCGATGTAGGTGAAGATGTTCGGCAGCAGCAGGAATCCCAACCCCGCAAACGACCAGGCACGGGACCGCGTGACGTCGTAGAGGTAGAGCGCGAAGCCCAGGCCGATGCCGAACATGAGGAACACCTGGGCGTAGAGGATCGCCGAGGCGTGTCCGGTGAGGTCGAACAGCCACGTCCACGTGATCGTCATGATCGCCGGATGCCAATCCGAGAGCTGTTCGTTGCCGAGCACCTGATGCAGCTGCCAGCGCGTGTCCGCATACATGCCGCCCGGCGCGAAGGCGAGACTGGTGCCGATCGCGAGCACGAGCGCGACGATGCCGAGGACAGCCAGATGGATCCGGGCCGAGGCAGAGCGGTAGTCGGGTCGCAGCGCCGCGGCAGGCCGGTCGGACGTCGGGTGGTCGGCAGAGTGCATGTGGGGATCCTTCAGGGGGTTGGCTCAGCCGGGTCGGCTCCGGCACCCGGCTCGGATCGGCGCTTCGCCTTCCACGCCAGCGAGCCGGCGGCGGCGAGCATGATGGCGGCCATGCTCATCGCCAGCGCGGGCCAGTAGATGTAGCGGAAGTGGTTGGCCGGCACGATCGGGAAGTACCCGACGATGTAGATGAGCGAGGACAGACTCAGGGTTGTCACCGTCGTCGTCAGGTGGGCGAGACCGGATGAGGCCTCGAGGCGCCGGACATGACGGAGGCAGACGAGGCCGAGCACCGCGGCCAGCAGCCAGAACCACCCGGTGAACAGCCACGAGAGATCCCGCGCCCCGAACTTCTCGACGTAGGTCTCCGCGGCATCGTTGGCCTGTTTGTACTTCGTCTCCCAGCCCAGGTCGTTCTCGACCGTCGTGCCGTCCCAGTCGGTGTAGTTGTCGAAGAGGAGATGGGAGAAGGTCTGCGTGCGGTAGAGGAGGTAGCGGTCGGGTCGCGTGAGCACCGTCCGCATCCACAGGTCCTGCAGCTCGTCGACATGTTCGATCGCGGTGTAGATCCCGTCGGCCCCGCGCCCGTAGCAGCGCCAGTAGGAGTCCTCATAGGCGTCCTTCTCCCGGCAGACCTTCTGGGCGGCCAGGAGGTTCTCCCGCAGCTGCGGGTCCATCTCGGTGGTCCTCAGCTCCGAGCCGGGCACCGTGAAGACGACGTCGTCGAGCATCACCTGGGACACCTGGTGGGTCTTGAGCGGCTGATAGATCGCGTTGAGGATCGCCCCCGACCCGAGGACGAGGACGAGCACCGCAGCCGTCGTCGCCGCGAACGCCGGGGAGAGCAGCCGCTTCCGCCACGTCGTCCGCGGACGCGCGGAGCGGATCGCGAAGACGGAGAAGGAGAGCAGATAGATGAGCGGCAGCACGGCGAAGAACGCGTTCTTGCGCACCGCGGTCCCATACGTCAGGGCAAGGAGACCGATGATGAGCAGAATCCACCGCAGACGCTTGAACCGCTGCGCGAGCAGCGCGCAGACGACGGCAGCGAAGAACATCTCCGCCATCTGCGTGTCCTTCCACAGCACGCCGATGTACGTGAAGAGGTGCGGGGCGAGGAGGAAGAGCAGACCGACCCAGGACCAGGCCCGCGACCGGGTGACATCGAAGAGGTAGAGGGCGAACCCGAACCCGGTGACGAACATGAGCAGCACCTGGACGTAGAGCACCGCCGAGGCGTGCCCGGTCAGCTCCGCCAGCCACATCCAGGTGATCGTCATGATCGCCGGATGCCAGTCCGAGAGCGGCTCGTTGCCGAGGACCTGAAGCAGCTGCCATCGGGTGTCCGGGTTCATTCCGCCCGGTGCGAAGACCACGGAGGTGCCGATGGCGAGCAGACCGGTGACGACGATGAGCAGCGCAAGGTGGATCCGCGCCCGGTCGACCGATAGTCAGGACGCGTCGTCGAATCGACGTGCGTCGGAGCAGAGAGGATTTCGGGCGAGGGCATGAGCAGGTCCTTCGAGGAATCAGCGCCCGGGTCACCGCGCGCAGAAAAACAACCTCATCGACTCTATCCCATCGGCGCCGCCGGCCCGGCCCATCACGGCGCCCACCTGGCGATCCCGTGCTCGTCTGTGACGAAACTCGCCGAGGCGGTCCGACCTCTGCGCGGCGCGATGGCACTTGACCGATCGCCTGGCGTGCTATTTCATCGAACAAGGAAGATTGCACCCTGAGACGAGACGAAACCGCGCGGGAGAGACGGGAGCAGAGATGACGACCACCCCCATCGAGCCGGCAGCAGACCCAACTGCGGCGACAACACTGCCAGGAGGCGTCCCCGAACCGCGAGGGCCGCTGAGTGCGGCGCTGCTCGCAGTGCTCGCCCACGAGGAGAGCGAGGAAGCCGCCCCGCTGTGGCAGCGCCTTGACGAAGCGGCCACGGTGGCGCTGCGGGAGACGCCGGACATCGTCGGCGACGAGGACCTCCAGCTGTCGCTGTTCCTCCTCCACCTGCTCCACATCGGACCCGCCCCCTTCGTCCGCGGGGACTTCGAGTGGGATCCGCGTCTGATCGCGCTGCGCCGGAGCGTCGAGGAGCCCTTCGAAGCCGCCCTGCGAGAGCGCACCGCCACGGCGGACCCGTTGCCGAACAGCGGAGAGGAAGTCTCAGAGGTCCTCTTCGCGATGACTGCCGAGGTCACGCAGCCGACGCTGGCGACCTGGGCGTCGCGTCATGCGACCGCAGAACAGCTGCGGGAGTTACTCATCCACAAATCGATCTACACGCTCCGGGAGGCCGACGCCCATTCGTGGGCGATCCCTCGCCTGCGGGGACGCGCCAAGGCAGCACTCGTCGAGATCCAGGCCGACGAGTACGGCGGCGGCTCCCCCGACCGGGTCCACGCGGAGATCTTCGCCCGCACGATGCGCGGCTACGGCCTCAGCGATGAACCCGACCACTACCTCGACGAGGTTCCCGCACTCACTCTCGCGGCCTTCAACGCGATGAACCTCTTCGGGCTCAACCGGCGCCTGCGGGGAGCGACCATCGGTCATCTCGCAGCGTTCGAGATGACCTCGTCGATTCCCAACCGGCTCTACTCGCGCGCGTTCAGTCGGCACGGGTGCGGCGCGGACGTCACGGAGTACTTCGACGAACATGTCGAAGCCGACGCCGTGCACGAGCAGATCGCCGGCAGAGACCTCGCCGGCGGTGCCGCCGACGACGATCCGAGCCTCATCGCCGACATCCTCTTCGGGGCGCGGGCCTGCCTCCACCTCGACGATCTGACGGGAGCCCACATGCTCGAGAGCTGGCAGAACGACCGCACCTCTCTCCGGACACCGACGGCGCCTGAGAAAGGGTGACTCCCGTGGACGACAGCGAACCCGCAGCGACCATCACCCCCTGCCCCGACGGTCCGCTCCTCGTGCGCGGCAGCTTTGAGATCCTCGCCGGGCCCGGTCGCGAGGACACCGTGACCGACCGCGGAGTCGTCGCCCTGTGCCGCTGCGGCAAGAGCGGAATCCCGCCCCTCTGCGATGGCAGCCACCGCCTCGTGGGCTTCCGGGCACCGGCTCCCCCGCCACCCGAGTGACGCAGGGCCGAGGCGGCACCTCTGCCGGGAGGGACCGGGCCAGGAGCTGACGGCGAAGGCGGGACCGCGAACACGCCGCCTCATCGGCGACGGCGCAGTCCCGCCAGCTCACGGGGTCAGCTCACTTCACGTAGGAGGGGAACTCCGCGGGCTCGCCCGGCTGGTTGCCCGAGCTCGTGTCGATGCCGTAGTCACGGGCGAACTTGATCTCCGACCCCGTGTAGACGCCCTCGGCCCCCTCGTCGAGGGTGAACACGCGGGCACCGCGCATCCGGTTCTTCTCCGCCCCGGGCAGACCGTAGGGCTGGAAGCCGGTGCCCGGCGAGTAGCCGAGTTCGATGCCGTAGTAGTTGCCGCTGTAGCTGTTGATGTGATCGTGACCGACGAAGAGCCCGCGGACGTCGCCGCGGCCGAGCATCGCGTTGAACATCCCCGAGTTGAACGGTCCCGGGCATTCGGCCTCGTTGCGCTCCCCGACGATGCTGTGCTTCTTCACGGCGCGCTCGTGGTCGCCGGCGGTGCGCGAGTCGATGCTCGAGAACCACATCGCCCGGTGCTCGTGAAGGGCGATGTGCTGGAACACGAGGCCCGGCACCTTGCGCTTGGCCTTCTTCTCCAGTCCCCGGGAGGTCTCCGCGTACCATTCGACCTGGTCGTAGCGCAGCCAGTCCCAGTCGGGGTAGCCGTCGAAGTTCTGCCCGGCGATCTCCTTGGGCGCGTAGCGACCGGAGTCGAGGAGCCAGATCGCGAACGCGTCGGCGTTGCCGTTCGAGGCCGCGACCGTGACGACCTGGTTCGAGGTGCCGGTGACGTCGGCACCGGTCGTGTTGAGGTTGTACTCGTACTGGTCGATGAAGGCGATCATGTCGGCTTCGTCGAAGCCGGTCTTGCCGGTGCTGTCCTCATCGTGGTTGCCGAAGGTCAGCGCCCACGGGATCTTCCGCTGCTCCATCGGCAGGACGACGTTGTTGATCGCCTGCTTGACCTCCGTCACCGATCCGGGTCCGCCGTTGATGACGTCACCGTTGATGACGACGAAGTTCGGCTTCACATCGTCGAGCACAGCGTTCTGGAGTTCGGTGGTGCGCACGTCGGTCCGGTGCGAGTCCTGCGTGTCGTTGAACTGGACGATCGTGAACGCCCCGGAGGAGGAGAACTTCAGCTCCTTGCGCACGATTCCCTCCTGCGCCGAGTTCCCCGCACCCTTGCCGTTGGACTTGCCGGGCTTCGCGGCCGCGGGCATCGCCCCGAGGCCGGCCAGTCCGGCACCGAGGGCCGTGGCACCGGCGGCCTGGAGCATGCCGCGCCGGTTCCAGCCGCTGCGTCCGCCGTGTCCGGCCGCCTCGGCGCTGTGGGGGTTCTCGTCGTTCATCGTCCACCTCTCTGAGAAGTCTTCGCCTCCGCACGGGTCCGCGGGAGGCCACGGGCAGACACGCTATGGACGGACAATGACCCACGTCTGAACCGCGGGGTAACTCTCGCCGACGAAATCACGACCCCATCTGTTCACTGAGGCGTTCGTCACGTTGCCGGCCAATGCGACGTTTTATGTCCTGGGGGTCCCCTCGGGAGTCGGACAATTTGACATGCTGAACTGCCCGCCCCTGCCCCACCGTCGCAGGCGGCGGGCCGACGACGAGATCCGGCCACGGCCGGGTCCTGCGCTCATGAGCACTGAGCACCCCCATGAACCATGAAGCACTCCGGACCCCTGCCGCTCCACCGAGCCGGGGAGCCGGAGACGACAACGAGGAGTTGAGCCTGTGATCGAACTGCGCGGCCTGCGGAAGGTGTTCGGAGACACCGTCGCGCTCGAGGAGATCGACCTCAGCGTCCCCGCAGGCGAGATCCACGGCATCGTCGGACGCTCCGGCGCCGGAAAGTCGACCCTCATCCGCTGCCTCACCGGGCTCGACCGCCCCACCTCGGGGACCGTGTCCATCGACGGCACCGACCTGACCCAGCAGACCGGCAGCGGGCTGCGCCGGGCACGGCGGAACATCGGGATGGTCTTCCAGCACGTCAACCTCCTCGACTCGCGCACGGCGCTCGACAACGTCGCCCATCCGCTCCAGATCGCCGGAGTCGGCAAGGCCGATCGTCACGCGAAGGCCCGCGAACTCCTCGAGTTCGTCGGCCTGGGCGACCGTGTCGACAACTATCCCGCGCAGCTCTCCGGCGGACAGCGCCAGCGCGTCGGCATCGCCCGGGCGCTCGCCGCCGAACCCAAGGTCCTCCTCTGCGACGAACCCACCTCGGCCCTCGACGCCTCGACGACCGAGCAGATCCTCGGCCTCATCCGCTCCCTGCGCGACCGGCTGGGCATCACCGTCCTCATCATCACCCACGAGATGTCCGTCGTCCGCGAGATCTGCGACTCCGTGACGCTGCTCGCCGACGGTCGGGTCGCGAAGACCGGGAAGCTCGCCGAGGTGATCTCCGAGCCCGGTTCGACCCTGGCCAAGGATCTCGTCCCCCTGCCCCCGGTCGGACTCGGCGACGGTGACGCCGGCATCGTCGAGGTGGCGCTTGCCGGCACGACCCTGCCGGCCGTGCTCCGCAGTGCGGGCACCGTCGGCCTCGACGCCGAGGCGATCCTCGCCGGTGCCGTCGAGACCGTCGAGAACCGTCAGGTCGGCCGCATCCGCTTCTCCGTGGCGAGCGCCGCGCAGGCCAGGGAGCTCGTCATCGCCTTCGCCTCCGAGGGCATCCACGCCGAGGAGGTGGCAGCCCAGTGAACGATCCGATGTGGTTCGACAATCCCGCGATCACCGACCAGATGTGGCCGGCGACGATCGAGACCCTGCTCATGACCGTGTGGTCGACGGGCCTCGCGGTCCTCTTCGGCCTGCCGCTGGGGATCTGGCTGTTCACGACGTCGAAGGGCGGGCTGAGTCCGCACCCGATCGTCTACCGGGTGCTCTCGCTCATCGTCGACATCACCCGGTCGATCCCGTTCATCATCCTCATGATCGCGCTCATCCCGTTCACGCGGTTCATGGTCGGCACCGCTCTCGGCTGGCAGGCCACGGTCGTGGCGCTCACCGTCGGGGCGATCCCGTTCTACGCCCGCCTCGTCGAGAACGCCCTGCGGGAGGTCTCCGACGGCAAGGTCGAGGCGGCCCTGATGATGGGAGCCTCGAACGGCCAGGTGATCCGGCAGGTCTTCATCCCCGAAGCGCTGCCCGGTCTCATCGGTGCGGCCACGGTCACCTCGGTGACGCTCGTGTCGTACACGGCGATGGCCGGAGCCGTCGGCGGAGGCGGGCTCGGCGCGCTGGCGATCTCCTACGGATACCAGCGCTACCAGTCGGACACGATGATCGCGTGCATCATCGTCCTCGTCGTCATCGTCGCCCTCATCCAGTTCGTCGGGGACCGCATCGCCCGCCTCGTCGACCACCGCTGAGGCACCACCGGCACCACCTCAGCCGGGGCCCGAGCGGTCTCGGCCCCACCGACCTTCACCAGCACACGACACACATCCAGGAGAATCATGAAGACCAAGCTCATCGCCGTCGCCGCATCCGCGTCCCTGCTGCTCTCGGGCTGCGGGCTCATGGGCGGCGGGACCGACACCGTCGGCCAGCAGGACGGGGACGTCACGACGCTCACCGTCGGGGCGACCCCGGTGCCGCAGGGCGACATCCTCCGATTCGTCGACGAGAACCTCGCCGCCGATGCCGGCCTCGACATCGAGGTCAAGGAGTACACCGACTACACGCTGCCGAACAAGGCGCTCGCCGACGGCGACATCGACGCGAACTACTTCCAGCACAAGCCGTACCTCGACTCCGAGATCGCGGGCCAGGGGTATGAGATCACCGGCTTCGAACCGATCAACCTCGAGCCCTTCGCCCTGTTCTCGAACACGGTCGAGGACGTCAACGATCTGCCCGACGGCGCGAAGATCGGCATCAACAACGATCCCGCGAACCAGGGTCGAGCCCTGAAGATGCTCGAAGAGGCCCAGCTCATCACCCTCAACGACGGGGTCGACGCGGTCAGCGCGAAGCTCTCCGATGTGCGCGACAACCCGAAGAACATCGAGTTCGTCGAGGCCGATGCCGCGCAGCTGGCACGGACCCTCCAGGACGTCGACGCCTCGGTCATCAACGGCAACAACGCCCTCGAGGCCGGTCTCAGCCCCGCCGAGGACGGAATCCTCCTCGAATCGGCGGAGAACAACCCCTACGGCAACTTCCTCGCCGCCCGCACGGAGAACAAGGACGACGAGAACATCACCAAGCTCAACGACCTGCTCCACTCCCCCGAGGTCAAGCAGTTCATCGAGGAGAAGTGGGCGGACGGATCGGTCCTCCCGAGCTTCTGATCACCTGCGGTCCGCTGACCCGCACCCGCCGCTGCCGGGCGGGTGCGGGAGCTTGACAGACGGCCCCGCCGGATGACCTACTGGCGGGAGACGACGCGGGCAGCACACGCGCATGAGGGCACCGAGGAGGTCAGTTGTCCGCTTTCGGCATCGAGGAGGAGTACCTCCTCGTCGACCGCGCCACTCTGCTGCCCGCTGCCCCGACGAGCGAGCAGCTGAGGGCATTGACGGCGATCCCGCCGACCGGTGGGCAGATCACCACCGAGTGGCTCGCCTGCCAGGTCGAGTATGCGTCCCCCGTGCTGCGCACCGCCGCGGAGGGGTTCGACGCACTCATCGGCTTCCGCGAGGCGCTCACGGCCGCAGCCGACCGGCTGGGGCTGAGTGCCGCGGCGCTGGGCACCGCGCCTCAGCTCGCGGAGGTGCCTGCGGCGATCAGCGACGGCGAGCGCTATCGGGAGATGACGGCGCTGGCCCCGGCGATCGCCGCGGAACAGCTCATCAACGGCATGCACGTCCATGTCGGTGTCCCCGACCAGGAGACCGGCGTGCGCGCGCTCAATGGGATTCGCCGGTGGCTGCCGGTGCTCACCGCCCTGAGCGCGAACTCTCCGGTGTGGCGAGGCGTCGACAGCGGCTTCGCCAGCTGGCGATCGATCCACTACCGCCGCTGGGTCGTCAACGGCACTCCTCCCCACTTCGCCGACGCCGCCGACTACGACTCCCACATCACAGCGCTCCGGCGCACCGACGTGATCGGCGAGGAGGCCATGGTGGGCTGGCTGGCGCGCCTGTCACCGCGGCACGGCACCGTGGAGATCAGGACCTGCGATGTGCAGCTGAGCGCCGACGATGCGCTCACCCTCGCGCTCCTCATCCGCTCCCTCGTCGAGGTCGAGATCGAGGACCCGGTGGCCGAAGCGATCCCGACTGCCCTGCTCGACGTCGCCCACTGGCAGGCCGCGCGGTTCGGCACCGCAGGGACCCTCATGGATGCCGACGTGCAGAGGTCAGTGCCCGCGGCCGCCGCGGTGTGGGCCGCGGTCGACCGGGCGCAGCCGACCCTGGCGGCCCACGGCGATGACGAACGCGTGCGCGCCGGCGTCCGCCGCCTGCTGGACGCCGGGGACCGGTGCTCACCGGCAGCGGGACGCCTTGGCGCGCGGAGGCGTGTCGGGGCTCCTCGCCTTCGCCGGCGAGCAGATGACGTCGCGCGAGCCTCACTCCTGACCCCGGCGCCTGGTTCCCGCTGACCGGCGGTGAATCGAGGCGGGCTCCTCAGTGCCGGGCGAGCCAGTGGGGACTGTGCATGAGTCCGAGCACGTTGCCGAAGGGGTCGGTCACCGAGGCGGTGACGAACTCCTCACCCCGCGGGTCACGGGCGCATGGACCGTCGCCCCGCACGCGACGAGGTCAGCGAGCACCGCCGCGACGTCATCGACGAACCAGTACGTCACCGAACTGCTGCCTGTCGGGGTGCCGTCGGGAGCATAGCTTCTGCTCATGATCCCGAGTTCGTCCTCGTCGGGGCCGATGCGGAACTCGATGTAGGCGGGGTCGCCGTCGGGCGGCTGCCGGAAGTACGGCGCGATGCCGAGGACCCCGGAGTACCAGGCGGCGGCCTCCTCGACGTCGTCGGCGGTCAGCACCATGGTCGTCAGTCCTCTGAGAGTGCTCATGTCGGCTCCTTGTGCGGTTCGGCGGCACCCCCGATGGCTGCCGTTGGGAGCAACTCTTCCAGGCAAAGTGCTCACGTTATGATCACTTTTAGGCGCATACTTGTCCTATGCGCGCAGATCGACTTCTCGCCCTGCTTCTCCTCCTCCAGAGACGGGGGAAGGTCACCGCCGCCGAGGTGGCGGCCGAGCTCGAGATCTCCGTGGCCACCGCGCGACGAGACCTCGAGGCACTCTCGGCGGCCGGAGTTCCGGTGAGCGTTCAGCCCGGTCGCGGCGGCGGGTGGCAGCTGCTCGGCGGGGCCCGCACCGACCTCACGGGCCTGCGCTCCCCCGAGGCCCATGCCCTGTTCTGGATGCTCGGCACCGCAGGCCTCGCCTCCCCGCAGACGCGCCTCGCCACCCGCAAGCTCCTCCGCGCCCTCCCGGAGAGCCAGCGGGCAGAGGCCGAGATCCTCGCCACGACCGTCCACTACGACCACTCCCCGTGGGGGCGTGCGAGTAAGGGTGACGATTCCGCGGACATGAGCGGACGCCTCGGCGAGCTCCGCTCTGCGCTGCTGTCGCGCACCCACCTGCGCATGCGCTATCGCTCCAGGGACGGCCGCGGACGCACGGTGACCATCTGTCCCGTCGGCCTCGTCGCCAAGGCCGGAGTCTGGTACCTCGTCGCCCACGAGGTCACCACCGAGGCGCCCGCCCACGGACCGGGATGGGAGGCCACGGTGCGCACCTTCGCCGTCGACCGGATCGATGCCGTCACCGACGCTGATGTCACCGTCGGGCCAGAGGCACCGTCACGGTCCGGCCCGGCTGAGGACCTCCACCGACAGATCGATCTCGTCGATTTCTGGACGGCTCACGTCGACGAGGTCGAAGCCCTGCGATCGGCAGTGACGGCGCGGGTGCGATGTCCCCGCTGGGTGCTGCCGATCCTCATGCACCAGTTCGGACGGCAGATCACCGTGATCTCCACCGATGAGGACACGGCCATCGCCGAGGTGGGGGCCAACCTCACGGCGGCACTGGCCGAACAGCTCGCGGGGTGGGGGTCGACGATCGAGGTCGTCGGCCCACCCGCGGTGCGCGCGGAACTCGCCCGCATCGGCACCGAACTCGTCACTCGCTACGGCGACTCCGCCCCGGCGATGACACAATGCAGGAGACGTCACCGCTGACCGGAGGAGGACCAAGCATGGGCACGACGCTCGGCATCATCGGAGTCGGGGAGATCGCCTCGGCGATCGTCGACGGACTCTGCACACAGTCAGCGCAGGCGCGGACAGCACAGGCCCTGACCGCGGACGCACCCGCCATCGTCCTCTCCCCGCGCGGAGCGGAGCGCTCGGCTCGACTCGCCGCGGCCTATCCTCACGTCGAGGTCGCCGCGACCAACCAGGAGGTCATCGACCGCAGCGACCCCGTTCTCCTCGCCGTCCTTCCCCAGCAGGTCGATGAGGTCCTCACCGAGCTCGACGTTCCCGAGGCGACGACCCTCGTCAGTGCCGTCGCCGGAGTCTCGGTCGCCGCCCTCGAGGCTCTGCTCCCCCACCGCCCACGGGTCGTGCGTGTCATCCCGCTGCCGGCGGTCCGCGAACGCCGCGGAATCACAGCCGTCCACCCGGGGCACGCGCCCGTCGAAGCGCTCTTCGATCGCCTCGGCGGCACGGTGGTCGCCGAGACCGAAGCGATGTTCAGCACGCTGTCGGCGACGACGGCGACGATGTCCGCGCACTTCGCCTACCTCGAGACGATCACCGAATGGCTCATCGCCCAGGGCTGGGGCAGGACCGACGCCGAGGCGGTCGTCCGCGGTCAGTTCGTCGGCCTCGGCACGACGCTCGCCGACACCGACACCCCGATCGCCGATCTCGTCGCCGCCCACGAGACGCCCGGCGGACTCAACGCGCAGGTGCGCAGCGAGTGGATGGACGAAGGCAACCGGCAGCGCCTCTCAGCCGCCCTCGACGCTGTGTTCGCCCGGGTGACAGGCGCCCCGCGACCCTGAGCCGGACTGTGTCAGGGCACACGCACCCCGCACGGCCGGGGCCGCCTCGGTGATCCCTATAATCGCAATCATGCCTCAGCCGTCTGCCATCACCGTCTCGATCACCCGCACCGTCCAGCCCGCACACCACCGCCGTTTCAACGCATGGGTGCAGGCCGGACAGGAGCTCGCCCGCGAACGTCCCGGCTACCTCGGATCCGGGTGGGTGCGGACCGCACCGGACTCGAACGAATGGCACGTCCTCTACCGGTTCGCCGATGCGAAGTCGCTGCGCGCCTGGGACGAGTCCGATGACCGCAAGTGGTGGATCGACAGCGGCGCCGAACTCATCGAGGACACGAAGGTCGAACACCGCACGGGCATCGAAGGCTGGTTCGAACCGCAGGGCGAGACGGCGCTGACCATTCCCGAAACGGTCGTCCCACCGCGGTGGAAGCAGGCGGTGAGCATCTTCCTGCCGTTCTTCCCGCTCAGCCTGCTCTCGACCTACCTGCTGCTGCCCCACCTGTCGGCGTGGCCGCCGGTGCTCGCCGTGCTGCTCAACATCTGCCTGCTCACCCCGCTGATGACGTACATCTTCCTGCCGGTGAGCACGCGTCTGCTGCGCCCGTGGCTCCAGAAGCCGCGCAGGCCCAAGCGCCAGCGGTAGTCCGCGCACCCCCGAGTCGATGCGCACCGATCCGACGGCGGATGTGAGCCGCATTCATGGCGGAATCGGCTGAGAATCCACCCTGGACGTGGCGCAGAATCCAGGCACCGCGCCTCAGAACAGACCGGTGATGTTCCCGTCCTCGGTGACGTCGATCTTCAGCGCGGACGGTTCCTTCGGCAGTCCGGGCATCGTCATGATGTCGCCGGCGATGACGACGACGAACCCGGCCCCGGCGGACAGGCGCACGTCCCGGACCTCGATGATGTGGCCCTCCGGGGCGCCGCGCAGGCTCGGGTCCGTGCTCAGCGAGTACTGGGTCTTCGCCACGCAGATCGGCGCATCGCCGTAGCCTTCGTCGGTGAACTGCTTCAGCTTCCGCTTGACCTTCGCGGGGATCTCGACGTCGGCGGCGCCGTAGATGCGCTGGGCGATCGCGCGGATCTTGTCCTCGAGCGGCTGGTCGAGGTCGTAGCTGTACTGCGCACGGGCCGCCGCGTCCCCGTCCCCGGCGTTCTCGACGGCGGCGACGACCGCTTCGGCCAGCGGCACGGCACCCTTGCCGCCGTCGGCCCAGTGCGTCGATTCCACCGCCGCGATGCCGAGCGAGTCGAGATGGTCGATCGCGGCGGCCATCTCCTCGTCGGTGTCCGAAGGGAACCGGTTGAAGCACACGACCGGGGTGAGACCGAAGATGTCGCGGAGGTTCGAGCAGTGGAGTTCGAGATTGCTCATCCCCGCCAGAACCGCCTCGGTGTTCGGGGTCTCGACGTCGCCCACGTCGATGCCGCCGTGGTACTTGAGCGCCCGGAGAGTGGCGACGACGACGACTGCGGAGGGCCAGATGCCGGCGGCCCGGCATTTGATGTCGAGGAACTTCTCAGCGCCGAGGTCGGCGCCGAATCCGGCCTCGGTGACGACCCAGTCGCCGAGCGTCATCGCCGCCTTCGTCGCGAGCAGGCTGTTGCAGCCGTGGGCGATGTTGGCGAACGGTCCGCCGTGGATGAACGCGGGCGAGTGCTCGAGGCTCTGGACGAGGTTCGGGGAGAGCGCATTGCGCAGCAGCGCGGTCATCGCCCCCGCGGCACCGAGGTCGGCGACGGTGACCGGCTGACGGTCGCGGGTGTGGGCGACGACGATGCGCCCCAGCCGTTCCTTGAGGTCCGCCACCGAGGTGGCCAGGCAGAACACCGCCATGACCTCCGAGGCGACGACGATGTCGAAGTGATCCTCCCGCGGCACTCCTCCATTGAGGCCGCCGAGGCCGATCGTGACGTTGCGCAGAGCCCGATCGTTGAGGTCGACGACCCGGCGGATGTGGATGCGGCGCGGATCGATGTCGAGGTCGTTGCCGTGGTGGATGTGGTTGTCGAGCATCGTCGCGGCGAGGTTGTTCGCCGCCGCGATCGCCGCGAAGTCGCCGGTGAAGTGGAGGTTGATGTCCTCCATCGGCACGACCTGCGCGTACCCGCCGCCGGCGGCCCCGCCCTTCATGCCGAAGACCGGGCCCATGCTCGGCTCCCGCAGCGCCAGCACGGCCTTCCCGATCTCCGGGTTCGTCTTCGCGAGCTCGTTGAGCCCGTCGGTGAGGCCGATGCTCGTTGTCGTCTTGCCCTCCCGGCCGGGGTCGGGCTCATCGCGGTGACGAGGATGAGCGCGCCGTTCGTCGCCGACTCGGCGGCTGCGTCGAGGACGTCGATGGGCACCTTCGCCTTCGTCCATCCGAACGGAATGATGTCCTTGGGGTCGAGACCGAGGTCAGCGGCGACATCGACGATGGGATCGAGCTCGGCGGCGAGTGCAATGTCAAGATCAATGCTCATAGGGCCATCTTGCCTGCCATGGCGCGTTTTGTGACCACTGACACCCGATGAATTTCGTCCGAGCTCTCACCGCGCCGAGGCGGTGCCCCGGTGTGTCGGTGTCGCCGCGTACTCGGCGCAGTCGGGGCACCGGGTCATGAGGTCGTGACGACAGTCGGCGACGTGGACGAGGAAGCGCTCGGCCGCCTCGAGGGCGACCGTCTGGCGACGGATGGCAGCGATCCGTTCGGTGATCACCGCCGCCCTCCCCACCGCGCTCCGGTGGAGGACCTGCCGGATCTCCGCGAGGCTCATCCCCACCCCTTGGCAGGCGATGACGATCCGACACCGGC
The DNA here is from genome assembly GCF_057364785.1 of Brevibacterium sp. LAARM2_SD2. Lineage (NCBI taxonomy): Bacteria > Bacillati > Actinomycetota > Actinomycetes > Micrococcales > Brevibacteriaceae > Brevibacterium > Brevibacterium sp. LAARM2_SD2. The sequence goes on from NZ_JBNFOM010000003.1 coordinate 66,924, forward strand.
TGAGGTGCTCGTCGTCGTAGCTGCGATGTCCGGCGGGTGTGCGGTCGGGCACGACGACACCGCACTCCTCCCAATGCCGCAGCACATGCGCGGCGACGCCGAGATCCGCGGCGGCCTCTCCGATCCTCATCTCCCCATCATCGCACCTTGACTTCAGGTCGACCTGAAGTTCTACCGTCGACGCATGAGCACCCCACCCACAGAGTTCCCGGCACCCGAATGCGTCGCCGTCCCGATTCCCTGCGGTCCCGACGCCTCGTCGACGGCACGGATCGGGACGTACGTTCTCGATGCGACCGGCGGCGACAGCCTCGGCGATGTCGTCATCTGCCACGGCACGCCCTGGTCGTCGAGGATGTGGCTGCCGCTGGCCCGCCGGCTGAGCAGCCGGTGGCGCGTGCACCAGTGGGACATGCCCGGGTACGGCACTTCGATCGAGGCGAATGCCGCCTCGCCGGTCGATCTCGTCGCTCAGCGCACACGGTTCGCCCGCCTCCTGCGCCACTGGGACCTCGCCGCGCCCCATGTCATCGCCCATGACATCGGCGGCGCCACAGCTCTCGGCGCACACCTGTTCGAGGGCAGCCGCTTCGGCTCGCTCCATCTCAGCGACATCGTCACCCTGTCGCCGTGGGGTCGCCGTTCTTCCGTCTCGTCGCGGAGAGTCAGGGGGTCTTCGCGGCACTCCCGCCGGCGCTGCATCGGGCCCTGGTCACCGAGTACATCGCAGGAGCGGGCGGCCCCGGTCTGTCACGGGAGTGGATCACCGAGCTTGCGCGGCCGTGGACGACCCCGGCCGGTCAGTCGGCGTTCTACCGGCAGATCGCGGCACTGCGACCCGAGCACACAGCCCCGATCGCCGCTCGTCTCGCGAAGGTGCGGTGCCCCGTGCGGATCGCGTGGGGTGAGTCCGATCTGTGGATCCCCGTCGCCCACGCCGAGGCACTCGCCGCGGCGCTGCCCGGAGGTCCCGAAGTCACACGGTTCCCGACCGTCGGACATCTCGCTGTCCTCGAGGCGCCGGAGGCCTTCGCCGCCGAGGTGGTCACGTGGCTCTCGACGCAGGTGTGATCACCGCCGGGACAGATGCGCGTGGTGGGCGGCGCGGAACTCCTCGGGCACGCCCCCGCCGAGCTGGTCGCGGACTCCGCCGCCGGTCGCCAGCGCTGCGGCGAACTCGCCGAGCAGCGGAGCGAACTTCGCCCCATGCCCCGAGCACGCGGAGACGATGGTGACCCCGCCGGCGGAATCGATGAGGAAGTCCTCGCTCGGGGTGTTCGTGAACAGACAGGTCGTCTCGGCGAAGGGCTCCGGCACGAGGCCCGGCAGATGCGCCCGTGCGTAGGCGATCATCCGCTGCCGCATCGTCTCGGTGATCTGCCCGTCCTGGTCGAGGGCGGAGCCGATGACGCGTCCGCCGTTGAACTGTGCGAGCTTCTGCCCGGCGAATCCGGCGTCGCGTCCGCCGGGCAGCCCGTAGGTGAAGATCTCCGCACTCTTGTGGATGAACGTCGGCCACGCCTGTGCCGGGCGGCCATCGGCGGTGGTGTCGCGGTAGGGCAGGTGGAACGCCTGTTCCTCGCGCACCTCGAACGTCGGCAGGGAGGAGAGGAACCCGGCCGGCAGGTCGAGGTTCCCCAGCAGCGCCGGCAGCCACCCGCCTGCCGCGACGATGACGGAATCCGCGGCGATGGCGTCCTCTCCCGCCGAGGTGACCCGCAGGCTTCCCGTCGACCGCCGGTCCACCGCGGCCGCGGTCCAGTCCTCGAGGATCCGGGCACGGCCGGTGGCGACGGCGAGGTCGAGCAGCGTCCGCACCGACCGCTCGGCGTCGATGACCCCGGCGTCGGGATGCCAGAGCACCTCGGTGTCGAAGGCGAACTGCGGCCACCGGGCCCGGGCGGCCTCGGCGTCGAGGACCTCGTGGTCGATCCCGAGCTCGTCGAAGACAGCGGTCAGCTGGGCGGTGTGCCTGGCCTCCCCGTGGTCGAGGGCACCGGTGGGGGTGATGAGCTCGATGCCCGCGGACTCCTCGACGGCCGTCCACAGGTCGCGGGCGCGGACGACGAGCTCGGCGTAGAGGCGTTCGGGGTAGGCATAGCGGAAGATCCGCGCGGACCCGTGCGAGCTGCCGCGCGCATTCGCCGGCGTGAGCCGGTCGACGACGGTGACGTTCTCTCCGCGGGCGGTCAGCGCCCACGCCGCGGCGGCACCGGCGAGCCCGGCACCGATGACGATGTGCTCGGTCATTGGTGCTCCTCCCCCTGCGACGGCATCGTTCCGTGTCCGAGCCTATGCCGTCGCAGCCAGATGCCGCGAGGCACTGCCGGGATGGGTTCATCCGGCAGTGCCTCGCAGCGTTGAGCGCGGGTGCGGTCAGCCGACGGGCACGAGCTCGCGGCGGTTGGCGGCCATGATGTAGAGCGCCACCGCGAGCGCGCCGACGGCGATCGCACCCCAGATCCCGACGACCGCCCACGCGGCCCCGCCGAGGACGAGCAGCGGCGCGAAGGTCACGGCGGCGACCTCGACGGGGATGACCGGGAGGTACGCGAGCGAGAAGTCCTCGAGCGTGCGGGAGTTGAGCTTCGGATCGACGATGCGCAGCAAGGCGATGCCCGTGGCCACGGCGCCGGTCGCCCACCCCCACGTGAAGAGCTGGCGTTCGAACCAGCCGTCGCTCATCACCCGCGGGGCGACCCAGAGGCCGAGGAAGAGGCAGAGTGCGAGTCCGACGATGAAGAGGATGAGCAGCGACAGCCACTGGTCGGCGACGAAGGACGGGACGACCGAGGCGATGCCGCAGACGATGAGGACGTCGGTGGCGAGACCGGAGATCGAGTTCTGCGTCTCCTTGTCGATGAACTTCGTCGTCTTCGTGCCCGCGAGGATGCTGCGGAGGATGAGGCCGACGATGAACGCGATCGAGAAGAGCGGGAACGTCACCGACGGCATGAGCTCGCCGAGGATGAGGTTGACTCCGTACGCGGCAGCGGAGACGGTGGCGACGATTCCGGCCTGGAAGGTCAGGGATTCGATCGCGCTGCCGGAGAACATGTGGGTGCCGATGGGCGGCTTCTCCTGCTCGTGGTCGAGCACGCCGGTGCGCAGTTCGGCGGGGACCTCGCTCAGTCCCACGAACTCTTTGGCATGGCCCTTCGCGGCGCCGATCTTCGCCTGGATGATGCCGCCGATGATGCCGGTGAGCATGCCGACGGTCGCGGCGGTGAAGGCCAGCGACTGCACCGCCGGGTCACCCGCCTCGGTGAAGACCGTGCCGATCGCGGCGGCCGAGCCGAACCCGCCGGCCCACCCGGCGAAGAGGAGGAGTCCGACGGAGTCGGGAGCGCCGAGGAGGGGGCCGAGGAGGACGAGGACGAGCCCCATGCCGAGCGCCGTCTGGGTCGCATAGATGAGGACGCCGTAGCTGGCGAATCCGGCGACGGAACGGCCGATCTTGAAGATGTTGAAGTCGCTCGTCAGCGACAGGCACGCGAAGACGACGACGATGAGCAGCGAGGAGTACGTGCCCAGCTGGTCGGAGAACGGCAGCCAGCCGAGGCCGTTGGGGCCCATGAGCAGTCCGAGGAATCCGGCGATCACTCCGGCCGGGACCATCATCGTCTGCAGGACGCGGATCCGGGCGCGCAGGATGGTGCCGACGACGAGCAGCGCGCCGAGGAGGCCCGAGTCGATGAGCAGGGCGTACGGGCTGAAGGGTGTGGGATCCACGACGGGGTCTCCTTGATCAGGTCAGGACGGCACCGAGAACCGGCGCCGGGGACCCGGCGCTGGGAGCACGGTGCGGATTACTTGGCCGCGGGCAGCATCCCTGCGGCGGCGACGGCGCTGCGGACGATCTCGTCGAGTCCGTACTCGGCCTTCCAGCTCAGCTGGGCCGAGATCCGGGAGACGTCGGCGACCAGGGCGGGAGGATCCCCTGCCCGCCGCTCGCCCATCTCCGGGACGATGTCACGGCCGGTCACCTCGGCGATGGTGTCGATGACCTCCTTGACCGAGGCTCCGGTGCCCGTGCCGACGTTGAACACGGTCTCCGAGGTGTCCCCGGACTTCATGTAGTCGAGCGCGGCGATGTGGGCCTCGGCGAGGTCCTTGACGTGGACGTAGTCGCGGATGCACGTGCCGTCGGGGGTGTCGTAGTCATCGCCGAAGACGATCGGGGCCTTGCCGGCGGCGACCCGGCCGAGGACGATCGGGATGAGGTTCATCACCGCGGTGTCGGCGAGTTCGGGCCAGCCGGCGCCGGCGACGTTGAAGTAGCGCAGCTTGACGGCGTTGAACGGGACTCCGCGCATCTGCGCCGCGGTGATGGCGTTGTCGATCATCCATTCGCCGATGAGCTTCGTCTCCCCGTAGGGGTTGATCGGCCGGCACTCGAGGTCCTCAGCGACGAGGTCGACGTCGGGCATGCCGTAGGTGGCGGCGGAGGAGGAGAAGACGAGGGAGGCGATGCCGGTGCGCTCGACGGCGGCGAGGATGTTCGTCAGGCCGCCGATGTTCTGGCGGTAGTAGTGGACGGGCTGTTCGACGGATTCGCCGACCTGCTTCTTCGCCGCGAAGTGGATGATCGAGTCGATCCCGTGCTCGTCGATGGCGGCGACGAGGCGGTCCTCGGCGTCGGGGGCGGCGAGGTCGAGGTCGAGGACGGGCAGTCCGGCGACGCGATCGGCGATTCCCGTCGAGAAGTCATCGACGACGAGGACGTCGTCACCGCGTTCGGTGAGCAGGCGCACCACGTGCGAACCGATGTAGCCTGCTCCTCCGGTGACCAGTACAGCCATGAAACTCCCTCATTCGTCCCTCACCGCGGTCTCGATCTCGCGGCGATGCCGGATTAAGCTTAGTCGAGGGCACCGCCGGGACACGAAGTGCGCCTCTGACCAGTGAGGATGCTCGCTACTCAGGAGTCAGCAAGGGCTCGGTCGACGAGGTGCTCGGCGATGGCCAGCGCCGAGGTGGCACCGGGCGAGGGAGCATTGCGGACGAACATCGCCGGTCCGGCGCGATCGATGACGAAGTCGTCGACGAGCGAGCCGTCCCGGTTCATCGCCTGGGCGCGGATGCCGCGGGTGGCCCGCTGCCCGGTCGCCCCGGCCAGCTGCGGCACGTAGCGGGCCGCCTCGGCGACGAACCGCTCGGTCGAGAGCACCCCGCCGATCTCCCGGACAGCGGTGGGCAGATTGCCCGCGGCGAATCTCCAGAATCCGGCATCGGCGGCGATCGACAGCGCATCGCGCACGTTGAGGCCGAGCCCTGAGTATCCCTCCCGGGAGAACGAGAGGAACGCGTTGGGGCCGATCATCACGCCGCCGTCGATGCGGCGCGTGACGTGCACGCCGAGGAAGGGGTACTTCGGGTCGGGCACGGGGTAGATGAGCCCGTTGACGACCGCGTCGAACGCGGGATCGAGGATGAAGTACTGCCCGAAGAACGGCACCACCGACGGCTGTGCGCTCTCTCCGGACCGGGCGGCGAGGCGATCGGACTGGAGCCCGGCACACGCGATGACGGCGTCGAATTCGAGCGCGTCCTTGTCCGAGTGGACGATCGCGCGCTCTCCGGCCGGTCCGCCTCGGCGTTCGACGCGGGACACCGGGGTCGAGAACCGCACACGACCGCCGCGACGACGGAAGTCGACGACGAGCGCGTCGGTGAGGCCCGGGTAGTCGATGATCGCCGTGTGCGGGGAATGGAGCGCGGCCACACCGACGGCCTGCGGTTCGACTTCGGCCAGACCGTCGCGATCGAGCATCACGACGTCGGGGACCCCGTTGGCGATGGCCCGTTCGTGGATGGCGTGCAGCCGGCCGACCTCGACGTCGTCGGTGGCGACGACGACCTTTCCGCACTCGTCGACGGCGACACCGTGCGCGGCGGCGAAATCGCGGATGAGCTCGACGCCGCGGCGGCACAGACGCGCTTTGAGGCTGCCCGGCTCGTAGTAGAGACCGGCATGGACGACACCGGAGTTGTGCCCGGTCTGGTGCACTGCGGGCCCGTCCTCCTTCTCATAGAGGGTGACGTCGGCGGACTCATCTCGCAGGAGGAGCTCGCGGGCGACCGCCGCTCCGATGATGCCGGCCCCGATGACGGCGATGCGCCTGACCTTGCTCATCTTTCGCTCCTTTGACATGGGGACCGGCTGCCGATGGTCCCGTCGTGTGAGAGGCCGTCTTGTCCAGTGGCCTGCTGCGGACTCTAGTTGACCGTTTCCGGTAACGCGAAGGCTCCATGACTGTCATATTCCCGCAGTCTCATTGAATAACACCTGAAGTTCGCTGTGAGTGCGATGCCATCGGGTCATTCACGAGAGTATGTGAAATCGACAATTCGTATACCTCCGCTGCGCAGCCGGCATCCATCCCTGCGCCTATATGACTCTTTGACCAGGGACAACGATGAGCTGATCGGGTTCTCCTCCGGCGCAAGGCAGCTTCTTTACGGAGTAAACCATTCTGCAATGAGCGCTCGATCAATCATCGGATCACAGCCGTAGAGCGCCTGCAATATCTACTGGAAAGTATTTATAACGGAGTCATAACGTTATTTATGACGTGATGATGACGGTTTAGTGTTTCCGTAATCTCGGTGATGAACTGCCAGCCGATTGCCTTCGAGCACTCAGGGTCTGTTCAGCATCAGCATCAGAGATGATCACTGCCGAAGTGGGGGCTATGAAGACATTCCGCAACCGGGTGCGTTCCCGATACCGTGCCTCGATCGGCGCCGTCGCCGCGGCGACAGCCGTGGGGCTGACCGTTCTCATCACGTCCCCGGGCACGGCGGTGCCGATCGATCCCGATGAACTCGCCGAGGCACACGGGCAGGTCATCGACACGGACCTCATCACTGCGGATCTCCTCGACGTCTCCTCGGCGCGCAGCACCTATCCGTCGAGCCCCGAGGCCGACCACACTCCCCTCGACGTGGCGGCCCTCCAGGCCCTGAGCATTCAGCTGCCCAACGTCTCCCTCCCGCTCATCAGCGGTGAGGACGGAAATGGTCTCCTCCACCTCGGCGAGGTCGGGGCGCTCAACGCCTTCGGTCACGCACCGTCCTTCGACAGCGCCGTCGCGAGTGCCGGCGCTGTGGGACAGGACGGAGCGATCAACGTCGATCCCGACAATCCCGGCGCCTACGGCAACGCCACGGTCAGCCTCACACCGCTGCTCGAACAGCTCGGCCTCAGCGACGTCACCGACGAGGTCGTCGACGAACTCAGTCTCGAGCTCGGGGCACTGGCCTCCCGGGCCGAGGCGGATGCGGATTCGGTGACCTCCGATTACGTCGTCGCCGACGGGAAGCTCACGATCTCGAGTCCTGCGGTCAGTCGGCTCTCCGACTCCCTCGAGGTCGCGGTCGACGGGACCGGGCAGGTGCTCGATGACGCCATCGGCGACGAAGGACTCGCGTCCGAACTCGCGACGATCGGGATCGATGCGAATGTGCTGCTCGGCCGGGTCAGTGTCGGCGGAGCGGACACGAAGGTCAGTGTCGAGACCCGCGACGCCCTCAACAGCGTCGTCGAGAACGTCATCCGGGAGAAGCTCGAGGACAGGTCGGGCATCGTCTCGATCGACATCGGCAGCGGAGACATCGTGGTCGATCTCGCGAAGATCGTCGAAGGTGGCAACGGCGAGGATCTCAATGGTCTGGCACCGAACACCGAGGTGCTCACCTCGGCGACGATCACGACGATCACCGATGCCGTGGCCGATGCGCTCGGCGCACTCACCGGACGCGTCAATGACACCCTCACCGAGGCTCTCGACAACGTCCATCTCATCATCAAGCTGCCGGCCACCATCTCGCTGCTCGGGCAGACGATCACCGGTGCGGTGACCGTCGATGCGACACTCGGTCAGCTGGCGGGCACGGATGCCACGCGTCCGACTGTCACCACCGATCTGCGGATCTCCGTGCTCGGTACGACGATCGACGCCGGAGCGATCCTCAACGTCATCACGACGCCGGTCATCGACGCCGTCCTCGGGATCACCGAGCCGATCATCGGGAACATCATCACCGCGACCGCCGACGAGGTGTCGAACTCGGTGCAGGGGATCGTCGATCCGCTGCTCACTTCCCTCGATCCCGTCTTCGAGGCGCTCAACCAGGTCATCGGCGTCACGATCAACGAGCAGGTCGAGACTCCCGTGCCGCAGCGGCAGGACGCGACTCGGGCGTTCGCCGCGGCCGCCGCACCGACGGACATGTTCACCGTCAGCGCCGTGAGCCTCGAGGTTCTGCCCGGCGTCGATGCCGTCGACGTCAATCTCGCCTCGTCCTCGGTGAGGACGAGTGCGCAGGATGAGGCCGACCCCGACGCGAACACGAATGCAGCCGCCTCGGCGTCGGCCTCTGCGAGTGCCGACGACGACGGCAACCCGGCCGCCGCGGCCGCATCGGAGGCGGCCGCCAACGACGACGCGACCACGACCGCCTCGGCAGCCGCGGATCCGGATGCCGTGGCAGCCGCGGAATCCGCGGCGACCGAGGATGCCTCGTCCCAGGCATCGACGGATTCGACGACGGACGCGAGCGCGTCCTCGACGGCCGCTTCGCAGGCGGCTGCTCAGGCCGACAGCACTGACGACACGAACGCCGGTGCATCCACAGCGGCCGACGCCGATCCGGCGGCCGCAGCCCAAGCGGCCTCGACGGCCGACTCGTCCTCCGAGGCCTCCGCCGAAGCCGCCGCTGCAGCCGATGCGTCGACCGATCCCGATAGCACCGCCGACCAGTCGACCGATCCCGATACTGCGGCCACTGCCGACGCATCGACCGATCCGGACGCGGCTGCCGACCCAGATGCCGCGACCGATCCGGACGCGGCGGCTGACCCCGATGCCGCGGCTGACCCTGACGCCTCTGCAGACCCTGACGCGGCGGCTGATCAGGACTCGTCGACAGACCCGGATGCCTCCACCGATCCAGACGCTCGGCGGACCCCGACGCCTCGGCAGCTGCGACGCCTCCACCGATCCTGACGCTGCGGCCGACCCCGACGCGGCTGCTGGCGCGGACTCGTCCGCCAACGTCAATGCCGCCGCTTCCGCCTCGGCTTCGGCCAACGCTGACGCCGACGGCAACCCAGCCGCCCAGGTCGCCGCACAGGCAGCCGCCGACGAGGACGCCACCACCACCGCCTCGGCAGCAGCCGACGCCAACGCCGAAGCAGCCGCGGAATCCGCCGCCACCGAAGAGGCCACCTCGGACACCACAGCCGATGCCTCGGCGGACCCGAACGCCGCCGCGAACGAAGCCGCCCAGGCCGCCGCCACCGCTGACAACACCGACGACACGAACGCCGATCAGTCAGCAGCGGCCAACGCCGACGCCTCTTCGGCGGCCCAAGCGGCCTCGACGGCCGACTCGTCCTCCGAGGCCAGTGTCGAAGCCGCCGCAGCAGCCGATGCGTCGACCGACCCGGACGGCACCGCCGACCAGTCGACCGACCCCGATGCGTCAGCCGATCCGGAAGGATCTGCTGACCAATCAACGGACCCCGACGCGTCCACGGACCCGGATGCCTCCACTGATCCGGACGCCTCGGCGGATCCTGACACCGCGGCCGCTGCCGACGCATCGACCGACCCCGACGCGTCAACTGATCCGGATGCGTCTGCGGACCCCGAAGGATCTGCTGACCAGTCAACGGACCCCGACGCGGGATCGGATCCGGACTCGTCCGCCAACGTCAATGCCGCGGCCACGGCGTCGGCATCGGCGAGTGCCGACGACGACGGCAACCCCGCCGCTCAGGCAGCAGCCGAAGCCGCAGCCGACGAGGACGCCACCACCACCGCCTCGGCGGCGGCGAACGAGAACGCCGAAGCAGCCGCAGAGTCGGCGGCCACCGAGGATGCCTCCTCCGAAGCCTCGGCCGACGCCACCTCGGACCCGGATGCGTCGTCCGAAGCCGCCTCACAGGCAGCGGCAGAGGCCGACACGGCGGACGACGCCAACGCCGCTGCCACGGCAGCCGCCGACGCCGATCCCGCAGCCGCCGCCTCGGCGACAGCCACCGCGGACTCCGGCGCCGAAGCCTCGGCAGCAGCGGCCTCCGACGGGGACCCGAAGGGCTCATCCGAATCGGATAGCGGAGCTGCGGCCGATGCGGCACAGGCGACGTCGACCAGCACCGCCGATGCAGCGGCATCCGCGAACGCCGGTGGATCCGCTGCAGCGGAAGGAGCCGACGGAACATCCAGTGCCGGAGGATCCTCGACCTCAGGCGGTGCGAGCAGCTCAGCCGGCGGCGGGTCCTCCAGCAGCGCAGAAGCCTCGGCCGGCACCGGTGGTTCGTCGAGCGCGAGCTCGACGGCCTCCGGAGGCGGAGACCTGCCGCGGACGGGCGCCGACGGCCTGGCGGCGATGATCACCGTCGCAGCTCTGCTCGTCCTCGGCGGTGCCGCCGTCATCCTCGCCTCGCGCCGAGACAGGATATTCCGCGGCCGGCACTGATCACCGCATGAACGGTCAAGGGGTGGGTCCGACGCTCTCGCGTCGGACCCACCCCTTCCCCTCTGCCCCGATGCATCGGTGACGAACCGGCACACGGGTCGACCACCTCGGCGGATGATCCTTGAGACTCACGTCACACGGGGGTACGGTCAGAGTAACCAGAGGAGGCAGTGCCATGAGCGGAGTCAACGAGGACCACTACCAGCCGCAGACCCATGCCGGCGACATCATCGAAGTGCGTGACGAGGAGACCGGAGAGATGGTCAAGCGTCGCATCATCCTCGATGAGTTCGGCAACGGGACGAAGACGCGGCCTCTCGAAGAGGGCGAAGAGGACGAGCTGACCGAGAGCAGCTGAACCTCACCAGTGCGCGCGCACGGTCTCCGTCGGTCCGTCGACCTCGGTGAATCCTGCGTCGATGACGCTGATCGGACGGTCTGCATCAGCCCACTCGGCTTTCGTCGGCGTCACCACACGCAGGCTGAAGTCAGAGTCGCGCCAACGATCGCGCACCTCGGCGGGCATCTGCTCGAACGCGAGCTGAGCGCCGTGGGCGACCTGAGCTGCCGCCTTGCCCGTCGTCAGCGTGACCAGCGGTGAGAGTTCGATGGTGACGACCGCCTCGGCGGCGGGAATCGACGTCTCCCCATCAGCGGGGAACTCCGTGTCCCCCACCTGCAGCTTCGACAGCTCACGCGGCAGCGGTGAGACCGGACCGGGAGGGAAGACGTAGGCCTCGGCCGGGGCGAACTCCTCCGTGCCGCCGAAGCTCACGCCGACGCTGCCGAGGGCACGCGCGTCCTCGAGCTTCTTGCCGTCACCGCGCCGCACCACCTTGCGGATCGCCCCGTCGCGCCAGTACTCGACGGCGTCGAACCACTCCCCCTCCGGCTGGGTGCGCGGGTCGTCGAGGAACGTGACGACGCGCGCGCCGTCGCCTCGAGGACGTCGATATGGCGGGCGAGCGCCGTCTTCGACTTGCGGACGACGATGGGCAGGGACCACGGCACGTCATGGTCGGCCTCGTGTCGCCGCATCTGCTCAGTCATTCGCTTCCTCCGTCGTCTCGGCTGCCGCAGTGGTCGCGGACACTCCCGCATCTGCCGCTTCGACAATGACAACGTCGGGCATCGCCGCTTATTCCCGTGCACCTCTTCTCACCTCAATGGATCGGTGCCCTGCGCGGGTAGGCTGGAGTGGTGCGCGCCGATCGAGAGCTGCTCGTGGTCCTGCGCGCCGTGATCTCCGAAGAAGGATCCGATGACGCCCTCCCGTTCCCCGCAGTGGTCCGAGTCGATGCCGACCGACATCCGCAACGCCCTGTCTGCGCAGATGCGCGACGTCCTCGACATCCAGGAGGCCCGCGCCGCCGAATGCCGTGCGGCCGCCGACCGGGTGATCGCCGCACGGGCCGGACAGGACGGTGGACAGTCCGGCACTCCCGGCACCGACCGTGACGCCGGGGCGCCGACGGAGTTCGCTGCGGCACGCGCCGAGTACCGCGCCGAGCGCACGCATTGGAACGAGGGCGGACCGACGATGGCGCGGACCGAGGACGCGCACCTGCGGGTCGGCGACGTCGAGGTGCCCATCCGCATTCACCGTCCGACCACCGAGGCGGTCCTGCCGGGAATCGTCTTCCTCCATGGTGGCGGCTTCTGCCTCGGTGATCTCGACACCCACGACCGGATCGCGCGGGTCGTCGCCGCGACCTCGGGTGCCGCCGTCATCGCCGTCGACTACTCCCTCTCCCCCGAGGCGGTCTTCCCGCAGGCCCTTCTCGAATGCGCCACCGTCATCGCCCACCTCGCCCGCGATGGCCAGGACTGGGGAATCGACGGCACTCGCCTCGCCGTCGCCGGGGATTCGGCCGGGGCGATGCTCGCGCTCGGATCGGCACTGCTGCTGCGCGACGAACCCGAGCGGGTCGGCGCCGACTCGTCCTTCGCCGCGCTCCGGGCTCTCCTCCTCGTCTACGGCTCGCACGGCCTCCGCGACTCTGCGAGTCGTCGCCTCTACGGCGGAGCCTGGGACGGGATGGGGCCCGAGGTGCTCGCCGGAATCGCGAACGTTCACTACACCTCACCGGCCGACGCCGAGAGCCCGTACATCGACCACCTCGGCGCCGATCTCCGCGGTCTGCCGCCGACGTTCATCGCCGCCGCGGGCCTCGACCCGCTGCGCGACGACAGCCGCGCCCTGGCCGCCCTTCTCCAGCGCGCCGGCACCGATGTCGAATTCATCGAATACCCCCACGTGCTCCACTCGTTCCTCCACTTCGGGCGGGTCCTCGACGAGGCGAACGCGGCGCTCACGACAGCCGCGGAGTTCGCCGCGGCGCGACTCGATGCGGAGAACTGACGGCGAACGATGTATCCTTGAAGATCTTGCGATTTCGCTCGGCGAAATCCCTGCGTCGTCAGGATCACGCGACTCTGCGCCCGCACACCCCAGCTGCGGCGCATGCTCGGCGAAACCCGTTCCTCTCGGCGAACGAGAACGCGGTCCCGCGTTCGGACACCCTGCCGGGTTGCACGATTGCCGCCACCACTGCGTGGTTTCGCAGCGCGCACCTGCGCGTCGAAAGGCCACCCCATCACTTCCACAACCGCTCCGGCCCAGTCGTTCTCCGCTCTCGGAGTCCCCTCCGCCCTCGTCGACCGTCTGGCCGCCGACGGCAAGACCGAGGCCTTCCCCATCCAGCAGGACACCCTGGCCGACACTCTCGCCGGCCGCGACGTGCTCGGCCGGGGGAAGACCGGCTCGGGAAAGACCCTGGCCTTCTCCATTCCGATGGTCGCCAACCTCGCGGACACCCAGCCGGCACGACCGGGCCGAGGCCGGGCTCCGCGTGGGCTCGTCCTCGCCCCCACCCGTGAGCTCGCCACGCAGATCACCGCCGTGCTCGATCCCCTCGCCCAGGCCGCCGGCCTGACGACCACGACGATCTTCGGCGGGGTCAAGCAGAAGAAGCAGGAAGCGGCACTCAACGCGGGCGTCGACATCGTCGTCGCGTGCCCCGGGCGCCTCGAAGACCTGCTCCAACAGGACCTCGTCTCCCTCGACGACATCGAGGTCACCGTCCTCGATGAGGCCGACCACATGGCCGACATGGGCTTCCTGCCCGGCGTCACCCGCCTCCTCGCGAAGACCCCGGCCACGGGCCAGCGGATGTTCTTCTCCGCAACGCTCGACAACGACGTGGACAAGCTCGTGCGCCGGTTCCTCCACAACCAGGTGCTCCACTCCGTCGACGACCCGAGCTCGCACGTCGATGCCATGACCCACCACCTGTTCGAGGTCACCCCCGAGGACAAGGGCGACCTTGTGCACCGACTGGCCTCCGGGGCCGGACGGCGCATCCTCTTCACCCGCACGAAGCATCGGGCCAAGCGGCTCGCCCGGCTGCTCACGAAGCAGGGCATTCCCGCCGTCGACATGCACGGCAACCTCTCGCAGTCCGCCCGCGAGCGCAACCTCGCGGCCTTCGCCGACGGCGGGGTCAAGGTGCTCGTGGCCACCGACGTCGCGGCTCGCGGCGTCCACGTCGACGCCGTCGAACTCGTCGTCCACGTCGACCCTCCCACCGAGCACAAGGCCTACCTCCACCGCTCCGGTCGCACCGCGCGGGCCGGCAGCACCGGCGACGTGGTCACCATCATGACCCCGGAGGAGCGCAAGGACACCCTCGCACTGCTGCGCAAGGCGAAGATCTCCGTCAAGCCGCAGAAGGTCTCCGCCGAGTCGCCCCAGGTCGGCGAGCTCGTCGGTGAGGTCGCTGCCTTCGTCGAGCCGCAGGAAGCGAACCCGGAACGGGTCCGCGGCACGGAACCGGTCGAGACGGTGGCGTCACCGGCGAAGAAGCGTTCGTCCCGGCGTCGCCGCGGACGCCGTGGGGGAAGCGGTGGCAGCGGACAGTCGGGCGCCGCTGCGTCCTCCGAGTCGGCAGGCAGAAACCAGTCACGTGCACAGGCGCCGGCGGCGGCGCGAAGAACCGCGGGGGTTCGGGCTCCCGGAACCGCGGTCGGGGCCGCGGCGAGACGTCGGGCCGTGCTGAGACCTCGGGTCGCACGGAGTCCCGCCGCGGGGAGCAGTCCCGCCGCGGTGCCTCGGCGGGCTCCGGCCAGCGGCGGAGTGCCGCATCCCGGCGCGGGGAGTCTCAGGGCACTCGCGGGACCAGCGCTGAGACCCGCCGTCGCAATCGCTCACGCGCCGCGACCGGAGGTTCCCAGCAGGTCTACTCGACGAGCAGCTGACCCGCACCGGCCGCCACTCAGAACGTCGGCACGTCGTCGATGAGGGAGCGGGTGTACGCGTGCTGCGGGTTCTCGAGCACGGAGCCCGCGGGCCCGTAGTCGACGATCTTGCCCTTGTTGAGCACCGCGAGGTTGTCGGCGATGTGCCGCGAGAGCGCGATGTTGTGCGTGACGAAGAGCATCGCCAGCTGCCGTTCGGCGCGCAGGGAGCGCAGCAGGCCGATGATCGAGGCCTGCACGCTGACGTCGAGGGCTGAGGTGATCTCGTCGCAGACGAGCACATCGGGCGCATTGACAAGCGCTCGGGCGATCGCCGCCCGCTGCCGCTCACCACCGGAGAGGTCTCCGGGGCGCCGGTGGTAGAAGCTGCGACCCAGCCGCACCGCATCGAGTGCCTCCTCGACAGCGGCCTTCCGGCTCGCCGCCGTCCCGTCCCCGCTCATCTCCAAGGGCACCGTGAGCGACTGCCCGATCGAGCGCCTCGGATTGAGAGAGGAGAACGGGGACTGGAAGACGTACTGGATCCCGATCCGCTGCTCGTTCGTCCGCTTCCGCGTCGATTTCGCGAGTTCGACCCCGCGCAGACGCACCGCACCCGAGTAGTCGTCGTTGAGCCCGGCCACGCACCGCGACAGGGTCGTCTTGCCCGACCCCGACTCCCCCAGCAGCATCGTGCACTCCCCGGGTTCGAGGGTGAGATTGATGCCGTCGAGGATCTGCGCCTTCCCGTAGGCGAGTGCGACGTCGGCGACGTCGAGGAGCGGGGTGCTCGCCGAGGCGGCCCGCCCATCCCGGTCGACGGCCGTGACCGGGGCTGCCGCACTCGGCTCGTCGCCGATCTGCTTGTCCCCGGCGAGGTCGGGGACCGCGGCGAGCAGCATCTTCGTGTAGTCATGCGCCGGGTGTGAGAGCACTTCCTCGACCGGTCCCTCTTCGACGAGGTCGCCGCGGAGCATGACGGCCACCCGATCGGAGATGTCCTTGATGACGGCGAGGTCGTGGGTGATGTAGAGACCGGCGACATTGTTGGCCACCGTCATCTGCCGGATCGTGTCGAGGACGACGGCCTGCGTGGAGACGTCGAGGCCGGTCGTCGGCTCGTCGAGGATGAGGACGTCGGGGTACATCGCGAACGCCATGGCGATGCCGATGCGCTGCTGCTGACCGCCCGAGAGCTGGTGCGGCCACCGACTCTGATACGCCCGGTCGCCGGGCAGACCGACGTCGGTGAGCACCTCGGTGATCCGCGCCTCCCGCTCCGCCGAGGAGGACCCGAAGCCGTGGATCTCGAGGACCTCGCGGATCTGGTCGCCCACCCGCATCGCCGGGTTGAGGGAGAGAGCGGGATCCTGGGGGATGTAGGCGATCCGCGACCCCCGCAGGGCGCGGACGGCCTCCTCGCCGAGGTCGAGGACCTCGACGGCGGTGTCCTCCCCGCGCGGCCACAGACTCACCGAGCCCGAACCGTACTTCAGACCCGAGCGGAAGTGGCCCATGCAGGCGAGCCCCGCGGTCGTCTTGCCCGACCCGGACTCCCCCACCAGGCCGAGGATCTCTCCGCGGCTGAGGGCGAAGTCGACGCCGTGGAGGATCTCGTCACCGGCCATGGTGTCGATGCGCAGGTCGCTCACGCGCAGGACGATGCTCTCGTTCGGCGCGGAGTCGACGCCGGCAGCGGTGTCATTGGTCGTGGTCATCATTCCTCCACTGTCGTCGATGCGGTGGCCCGGGCGAACGAGTCCGCGAGCAGGTTGGTGCCGATGGTCAGCAGCGCGATCGCGATGACCGGCAGCAGCACGCCCCACGGCTGGATGCTCAGCGCGATGCGGTTCTCGTTGATCATCAGGCCCCAGTCGGCGGCCGGCGGCTGCAGGCCGAGTCCGAGGAAGGACAGTGAGGCGATCGCACCGATCGAATACGTCAGGCGCAGCCCCGCCTCAACGCTCAGCGGCCCGGTGATGTTGGGCAGGAGCTCACGGACGAGGAGCTTCGACCGCGGCATCGCGTACATCTCCGCGGCGAGGATGTAGTCCTCGTTGATGACATTGAGAGTGGCCGACCGGGCCACCCGGGCGATGCGCGGGGCGTGCGTGATGCCGATGACGGTGATGAGCACCCAGCCCTGCGGTCCGAGCACGGTGATCGCCAGCAGCGCGAACACGAGCTGCGGGATCGCCAGCAGGACGTCGTTGAGTCGCATGAGGATCGCGTCGAAGCGCCCGCCCACATACGCGGCGAGCATGCCGACGATCGCGCCGAGGACCATGCCGAGCGCCGTGGCGAGCACCGAGTAGATGATGAGCGTGAGCCCACCGGCGAGGAACCGGGAGAGCACGCTGCGGCCGAGGTTGTCGGTGCCGAAGAGCCCGTACGGGGAGAACGGCTTCGCGACGAACTCGGTCGCCGTCGACCCCGTCGCCCACGGCAGGAGAAGGGGACCGCAGAAGGCGAGGAGAACGATGAACGCCGTGAGCACGAGGCCGATGCGCCCCTGCTTCTGCGCGATGACGCGGCGGAAGAACGGCACATAGGTCGTCTGCGACTCCTTCGGCACCTCCGCGGCTTCGATGGCGTCGGACTTCATGTCGTCGAGGTTGCTGCTCATGCTGCGCTCCTCAGTTTCGGGTTGGTGAGGATGCCGACGATGTCTGCGGCGAGATTGACCACGACGTAGACGGCGGCGACGAGCATCGAGATCGCCTGGACGACCTGGACGTCGCGGTAGGTGACGGCGTCGATGAGCGCCTGCCCGATGCCGGGGTACCGGAAGAGGAACTCGACGACGACCACGCCGCCGGCCAGCCATGCGAGCTGGATCGCGACGACCTGGGCGACCGGACCGAGCGCATGGGGCACCGCGTGGCGGAAGATCACCCGGCGTTCGGGAACGCCCTTGAGGCGGGCCATCTCGACGAATCCGGAGTCGAGGACTTCGATCATCGTCGCCCGCATCATCCGCACGATGTAGGGGGTGACGACGAGGACGAGGGTGGCCGTGGGCAGGACGAGCTGCGCGGGAATCAGCCACACCGGCTGGCCCGGCGGGGCGAGTGTGACGGCGGGCAGGATCTGGAACACCGAGGTGGCGAAGATCGCGATGAGGCCGATGCCGATGACGAACTCGGGCATCGCGGCGAGCACGAGGCTGATGCCGGTCAGCGCCTGGTCGCGGCGGGTGCCGCGGTGCAGCGCCGAGTAGACGCCGAGGCCGATGCCCAAGGGCACGGAGATGATCGCGGCGAGCGCCATGAGGACGAAGGAGTTGCCGATCCGCGGTCCCAGCAGCTCCGAGACCGGTCCGCCGGTCGCCGTCGAGGTTCCGAAGTCGCCGACGAAGAGACCGCCGAGCCATTCGAGGTAGCGCTGCCAGGCCGGCAGGTTGAGACCGAGCTGTTCGTTGAGCGCCGCGATGCGCTCCGGGGTGGCCTGCTGGCCGAGGATCGCGCGGGCCGCATCGCCGGGCAGGAGGAGGGTGGCGCCGAAGACGATGAGGGAGACGGCGAGGAGGATGAAGGCGGAGAAGATCAGCCTGCGAATGATGACCTTGGCGAACATGTCACACCTTCCCGATCCACACGCGGTCGAAGCGCCAGCCGCCCAGGGGCCTGCCGGTCGCATTCGGTTCGAGGCCGCCGACGTACTTCTGGTAGGCGTCGACCTGGTTGGCGAAGCCCCAGATGATGTAGCCGCCGTTGTCGTAGAGGATCTTCTGCGCCTCGTGCTCGAGGTTGCGCCGCGAGGCCGGATCCGGCAGGGAGCGCGCCTCCTCGACGATCGAGGTGAAGTTCGGATCGTCCCAGTGGGTTTCGTTGAACGGCGATTCCGGCATCACACACGACACGCACTGCGGGAGGAAGTCACGCGTGTACCAGAAGTCCTGCGCGAAGTCCCACTGCAGGTAGTTCTCCCCGAAGAACGTCGTCGCATCGACCCGGCGGATGCTCACTCGGATGCCGGCGTCGGCGGCCTGCTGGGCGAAGACCTGCGCGGCTTCGACGACACCGGACTGGATCGGGGCGGTGACGAGCTCGACGTCGAGACCGTCGGGGTGCCCCGCCTCGGCGAGGAGCTGTCTGGCCTGCTCGACATCGCGCGTGCGCTGTGGGAAATCGGGGTAGTTCTCGCTGAGGGGACCGAACATGTCGTTGCCGATCGTGCCGTAGCCGGAGAGGACCTGCTCGATCATCTGCTCCCGGTCGACGACGAGGCGGAAGGCCTGCCGCACCCTGACGTCGTCGAAGGGCGGACGATCCACGCGCATCGTGAACGGCAGCCACATGCCGGTCTCGGAGTTGAGGATCGCCATCCGCTCGTCGGCGCCGATGACCTCGACGAGGGCGAGCGGGATCTGCGCGATCGCGTCGACCTGGCTCGAGAGGAGGGCGTTGATGAGAGCGTCGGAGTCGTTGAAGTTGAGCAGGTGGACGGCGTCGAGCCAGTTGCCGTCCGTGCGCCAGTAGTACTCGTTGCGTTCGAGCACGGTCGACACGGCCGCGGTGTGCGATCCGAGCTTGTACGGCCCAGAGCCGACGGGTGCGGCCGGGTCGTAGTCGCGGGGGACGATGCCGGTCGTGTACTCGGAGACGGAGTCGTCGAGGAGGCCGTTGGGTTCGCTGAGCCGGAACTCGACGGTGCGATCGCCGGTGGCGACGACCTCGTCGAGCATCGTGAAGCTCGCCGCCGCAGTCTTCGGATCATCGGGGTCGTTTATCCGCTCGAAGGTGAAGACGACGTCGTCGGGGGTGATGTCGCGCCCGTCGGAGAACTTGATCCCCTGCCGCAGCGTTGCCGTCCACACGGTCGCGTCGCCGTTGGGCTCGAAGGATTCGGCGAGCTCCGGCTGGATCTTGTAGTCGTCGGTGCGGGTGAGCAGGGAGTTGTAGAGGTTGACGGTGCGGGCGACGTCGCCGGAGTTGACGGGGATGTGCGCGTCGACGGTGTCGGCGGAGTTGCCGCCGGTGACCCCGACGCGCAGGGTGCCGCCGCGGACGGGATCGCCAGCGGAGATGTCGCCGGCCGCCGCGCCGCCTCCGCAGGCGCTGAGTCCGGCGAGCGCGGTGAGAGAGAGTCCCGCTCCCAGCGCTTGTCTTCGGTTCGGAGTGTTCATGGGCCTTCTTCCTGGAGTGGTTCGTCCTGGAGATGTTCCGCGGACCGCGGCCGCGCGGCCGGGTCCGGAGGTCGTGTCGCTGCCCGCATCGGCGCGGGCTCTGCGCCGGGGACGAGGATGTGGGCGCGGAGGAAGGTGTCGATCATCGCCAGCGCGTCGTCGTCGGTCAGGCTCATCTGGGCGGTGCTGCGAGCGACGCCGAGTCCGTCGATGAAGACGCTGAGGCTCTTGACCATGAGGTCGGTGTCGCCGTCGCGGACCTGGCCGACGCGCTGACCGGCGACGACGACGCCGCGGATGAGGTCCATCCATTTCGCGTAGACGGCGGCGAGGTTGAGGCGGGAGCGCTCATCGACGACGGCGCGGGCCCAGCTCTGGATCCAGATCGACCACACGCGGCGCACGGTGGGGTCGACTCCCGCATGGACGCGGGAGAACCGCAGGAGCACCTCGGCGGGGTCCTCGGGTTCGACGAGGTCACGGGCGGTCGCGATGATCTCGAGCGAATAGTGCAGGGCCGCCTCGAGCAGCGCGGTCTTCGTCCGGAAGTGGTAGTTGATCGCCGAGGCCGACAGGCCCGCGGCGGCGGCGATGTCGTGGACGCGCACGGCGTCGATGCCGCGGTCGGCGTAGAGCTCCCAGGCGGCGGCGACGATGCGGCGGCGATTGCGGGTGCCCTTCGACATCCACGTCGTCGACGCGTCCGGACGGGGGAGGTCATCGCCGGTGGCGGGCGGTGCGGACGCGCCCTCACCGGCCGCCTCGGTGAGCGAATGGGTGGGAGCCAGCGGTGCGGTCTGTCGCCGAGGTGCGCCCTCCTCACGCCCGAGCGTGAGCCAGTCCGTGGTGACGTCGGTGAGCTGGGCGATGCGCGTGATCTCCTCGACGCGGAACTTGCGGGTGCCGGCGAGGGACTTCGAGAGCTTGCTCGGTTCGAGACCGATGCTGCGGGCGACCTCGCTGTGGTTGATTCCCGCGTCCCGAATGGCATTGCGCACACGGGTGCCGAGGCCGGCGCGACCGCCGTGATCTGCTTCTCTGCCCTCGAACACCATCCCAGTGTGCACACCTGTTGCGATTATGGCAAGAGTTACTCTGGTTTCGCGCAGTTTTCGTGACCGGACCGCAATGTGACTTTCCCGAGAGAACCGGGCCGGACTCGCGCTCGAGCAGGGTCTTCGGCCGTCGTCCACTAGACTCTCCGGGGCAATCGGAATCGTCGGACGAACATGGAGCAGGCACGACATGCGTTCATCCCTGAAGTCACTGACCGCGAAGAAGCCTCCCATCAGCCGGTGGGTGCGCAAGGCGGGGCTGTCGGCTCTCAACTCGCGGCCGTGGCAGGCGACCAGTCGCTGGCTGCGGGGGGCGAAGGCGATCGAACGCCTCGAAGCGAAGTACGACGGTTCGGGCCTGAAGACCCCGGTCATCGCGTACTTCGGCGACGGACCGGCGAAGATCTACCAGATCCTCCAGTGGATCCCCATCTTCGAAGAGCTCGACCGGACGCATCCGGTGGCGATCGTCCTCCGATCCCCCGGCGCGCTGCAGGAGCTGCGCGCGGTGACGAAGCTGCCTCTCGTGCTCAAGCGCCAGTTCGATCCGCTCCAGGACTTCTACTACGACCTCGACCCGAAGGTCGCCCTCTACGTCAACAACGGCGTGCGCAACTTCCAGTCTCTCGGCTATGCACCGATGGTCCACGTGCACCTCAACCACGGTGAGAGCGACAAGATCTCGATGGTGTCGAACCAGGTCAAAGCCTACGATCGCGTCTTCGTCGCCGGTCCCGCCGCGATCGACCGGCACCGGAAGGCGCTCATCGAGTTCGACCTCGGCAAGCTCGTCGAGGTCGGCAGGCCGCAGCTCGACATCGATCAGACATCGACGCTGCCGCCGACGACGAAGCGCACCGTGATGTACGCCCCGACGTGGGAGGGCGAGAACGACGCGAACAACTACACCTCGCTCGATCTCTTCGGCGAGGCCATCGTCGCAGCGATCCTCAGCACCCCGAACACCCGCCTCGTCTACAAGCCGCACCCCCGGGTCGAACAGTCCGACGACCCCGGTGTCGTCGCAGCCGATGCGCGGATTCGGGAGCTCATCGCCGAGGCGGACCGCGCCGAGACCGCCGGCGCGGGACCAGGCGGCACCGGGGCAGGCGGTGGGCATCTCATCTCGATGCAGGGCGACATCCTGCCGATGTTCGCCGACGTCGACCTCATGGTCACCGACGTCTCGAGTGTCGGTCTCGACTTCCTCTACCTGCGGCCGGAGAAGCCGATCATCATCACCGATCGCCGGGACGATCTCGCGGCGATCAACGAGGATTCGCCGATCACCCGAGCCACTCCCGTCGTGTCGCAGTCGACGATCGCCGAGATCGCCGATACGATCGCCACCGAGCTCGACGCCGACACCACGGCGGCCCAGCGCGCGAAGCTGCGCGAGTACTATTTCGGGCGCCGTGCCGTCGGCGATTCGACCCGGGAGTTCGTCGCCACGATCTCCGGGCTCATCGCCTCACGGCAGCGGGAGATGCTCGCGAAGACCGACCTCGACTGAGAGCTCGGTCTCAGCGACCGAACCGTCGGTCGCAGCGACCTGACCCTCGGCCTCAGCGGGCCATCTCGCGGAAGAGGTCCTCCCACCGGTCGAGGATGCGCTCGGGGGCGTACTGCGCCATGTCGGCGCGGACCTCGTCCGACATCTGCGCCAGCGCCGCGGGATCGGCGGCCAGCGTCTGCAGCCGCTCGGCGAGGGCGGTGACGTTGTTCTGGGCGACGATGTACCCGGTGCGCCCGGAGTCGATGAGCATCTCGACACCCGGTGAGCAGTCGAAGGACACCGTGGGCACGCCGGAGAGTCCGGCCTCGACGATCGAGATCGGCAGACCCTCGTGCTGGGAGGAGATGACGTGGATCTTCGCGCTCGCGAGCACCTCGGCGACCGCGTCGGTCTTGCCCATGAGCGCGGCACGGGGAATCGCGCGGTCATCGATGAGGGCCTGCAGACTCTCGCGCAGTTCGCCCTCGCCGTAGAGCTCGACGCTCCAGTCGGGAAGGGCGGGGGCGATCTCGGCCCAGGCCGCCAGCAGGTAGTGCAGCGACTTGACCTCGTCGTAGCGCCCGAGCGCGACGATGGTGTTGCGGCGCGCGGGCCCGGTCTCCGCAACGGCACCGGTCTCCGCCCCGGCGAGGGTGACGGGGTTGGGGATCCACCCGGTGTTGTTCAGCCCGGCGAGGCGGAAGCGCTCGGCGTCCTCGGCCGTGAGGAACACGGTGCGGTCGACGTCGGCGTAGGCCTGCAGCACGCGGCTGGCGTCCCGCCCGGTGCGCGTGGCCCCGTCGTAGGACCCGTGGTACTGGCCGATGACCCGCGGCTGGCGGGGATCGGCGGCGTCGTAACGGGCTTCGAGCATGTGCTCCATGCCGTAGACCTGCGTGCAGATGATGAGCGTGCGCGGACCCCACTCGGGCAGGAGTGTCCGCAGCTTGTCGACGGCGATCTTGCGCAGGTCGAAACGCTTCCGGTACCGCCGCATGCGCTCCCGGTCCTTCTTGTCCGCGTCAGAGCGGATCGTCCAGTCCGGCGGCGGAGGCTCGGGCATGAGCGTGCGCACCGTGATGTCGGCGGAGCGCTCGACGACCTGACCGTGACCTTCCGGCGGGGGCGAGACCCCGACGAGCTCGGTGGCGTATCCCCGGGCGTGGAACCCGTCCGCCATCGTGCTGATGAAGCGTCCGACACCGCCGAGGCGGTCGACGTCGTTGGCCATGAGGACGATCCGATCGAACTGCGTCTGCGCCATCACTGAGCTCCCCAAATCATTGCGATCGTCGTCGCGGCGACATCACCGGGTTCGGTGCCGACGAAGTCCTCCCGGAAGCGGCGCCGCAGCGGCTCCGCCTCGTCGTCTCCTGCGGCCCTGATCGCCGCGACGAGTTCCTCCTGGTCGGTGACCAGCGGTCCCGGACGATGGTCGCGCAGGTCGAAGTAGGTGCCGCGTGCGGAGTTCGCGTAGTCGTCGAGGTCGTACGCATAGAGGATGATCGGTCGG
Organism: Brevibacterium sp. LAARM2_SD2; assembly: GCF_057364785.1. Lineage (NCBI taxonomy): Bacteria > Bacillati > Actinomycetota > Actinomycetes > Micrococcales > Brevibacteriaceae > Brevibacterium > Brevibacterium sp. LAARM2_SD2. The sequence goes on from NZ_JBNFOM010000003.1 coordinate 90,839, forward strand.
TCGAGACTGAGGTAGTCGAAGATGATGCTCGAGTAGTCGGAGACGAGGATGTCCGCGGCCTGGAGCACCTGTGCGGTGTCGGCGATGCCGCTGACGTCGATGACCCGGCCGCGCAGGTGCGGCGGCACGGCGATGCGGTTGAGGTAGTGGGGCCGCAGCAGGATCTGATAGTCCTCACCGAGGTCGTCGACGAGTTCGGTGAGGTCGAGTTCGAGCGAGGCCTGCCCGCGGGTGCGGAACGTCGGGGCGTAGAGCACGCTCGTCTTCGCCGGGTCGAGGTCGAGGCGCTCCTTGGCCGCGGAGATCCCTGCGGTGTCGCTGACGAGAACGTCGTTGCGCGGCGATCCCACCGGCAGCTGCGCACGCTCATACCGGAACGCCGGCACGAAGGTGTCGCGGAAGTAGGCGCTGGGGATGCTGAGGAAGTCCCAGTAGCCGACTCTCCGTTCGAGATCGGCGATGTCCTCGCGCGCGCCGAACTCGAGGCTCGGCTCGTCGAAGCCCATCTTCTTGATGGGGATGCCGTGCCACGTCTGGATGTAGACCTGACCCGGTCGTTTGACGTAGCCGACGGGCAGGGTCTGGTTGTCGATGATGTACTTCGCCGGGCGAGCGTGCGGTAGTAGTCGACGGTGTTGCGGATGACGACGTCCTCGCGGCCCGCCGCCCAGCGCTGGTTGGCCGCCGCCACGACGACGATCCTGAGGTCGGGTCGGGTGCGTCGCAGCTCCGCGGCGAGGACGTGGGGCGAGTCGGACTCGGTGGTGCCCATGTGGGATTCGACGACGACGAGGCGGTCGTCGAGCTGCTCACGAGCCTCCGCGGCGATCCGCTCCCCTTCGGCGACGAGCGCATGGGAGGGCAGGGGAACGTATCTGTCCCGCAGCGCGGTCTGACCGGTCGAGAGCAGCGGCTTGATCGCCCGGCGCAGTCGCCGGCGCTGCTTCCCGATCCGGGCGAGGCGGAAGGCCAGGGTACCGATCTCCGTGGCGTAGGGCTGATAGCGGATGTTGGCCAGCGACTCGGCGACCCCGTGAGGCTGGGTCTTCTGCTTGCTTCCGACGAATCCCTTCTTCACCCGCAGCGGGAGGAGCGTCGAGGCGGTGCCGTTCGTCAGCTCCATGCGGATGGAGATCTTCGGCCGCACGGCACGGTCGATGGCGGCGGGGAACTCGAACTCGGTGGTCCATTCCACCTCGCCGTCGGCGGTGCGCTCCCAGCGCACGGGTGCCACCCATTCCCGCTGGAAGCCCCAGCGCTCCCTGATGAGCATCCGCGCGGTGAGATCGGGCCGATCGAGCTTGGCGAACGAGTCGGGGATGCGCCCGGAGATCGTCACCCGGTTCTTCCCGTCGATGGCGACGGCGTCGACGGCGTTGTAGAACTTGAACGCGTACCACGGGATCGCGACGACCTCGGCGGCGTCGAAGGTCGCGAGCATGTGCTCACGGGAGTCGTCCGGGTAGGCGGCGAAGGTCTCCAGCTCCCACAGGCTGCGCTGCCCACCCGGCTCCCAGTCGCCGTAGAGATCCCACGTGCCCGAGGCGATGTGGGCCATCCGGGAGACGAGGTCGACATCCTCGGCGAGGGCCGACGCGACGAGCAGTCGATCGTCGCGGGGCACGTCGGCGTAGATCTCGGTGGGGATCGATTCGATGAGCGGCTTGAGTTCGGCGAGGAGCTCAGGCGCGAGGTTGGGCACCTGGCCGTGGGCGATGTCGTTGAGGTAGAGCCGGGCGTCGTGGCGGAGGATCTTCAGCTGCAGGCGGGCATGGAGCGCCGGCACGGTGGCCGGATCGGCGACCCGGAGGACTTCGGCGAGAGCGACCTTGCGGTGCTGGAGGTTCCTGATGTCGTCGCGCTGGTTCGTGATCGACTTGCGGACCTTGATGGGATAGAGGTTCCACTGATAGACGAATTCGGGGATGACGCGGATGCCGTCTGCCTTCGCGAACACCTCGGCGGTGAAGATGAGGTCCTCGTAGTGGAGTTCCTCCCGGAAGCGGATGCCGTTGGCCCGCAGCATCTCCATGCGGTAGAGCTTCGCCACGGCGATCGTGTCGATGCAGAGCTCCGGGTTCTCCTCGATCGTGTCGAAGTGCTGCTCTTCCCGGTAGAGGCGGTGGTGCCAGCCGCGGAACTTCTTCTTCGCGATGTCCCGGCGCCGCGTCTTGGCCATGACGATGTCGGCATCGCTGCGCTCCGCGGCCGTGAGCAGGTTGTAGGTCGCATGGCGCTCGAGGATGTCGTCGCTGTCGAGGAACGTCAGGTACGGGGCGCTCGCGTTCTCCATTCCGATGTTGCGCGGCGCCCCCGGCCCGCCGCTGTTCTTCGGCGTCTGGAACACCCGCAGCCGCGGTTCGTCCCGCGCCAGCTCGGAGACGTACTCGAAGGACCCGTCGGTGGAGCAGTCGTCGACGACGATGACCTCGGTGCCCTTGAGCGTCTGGTCGAGGGCGGAGCGGATCGCGGTGCCGACGTTCGCGATGTCGTTGAACATGATGATGACCACGGTGACCAACGGCCGTCCGTCGATGCCCCAGACGGTCTCCGGCGGGGTGTTTGCGGTCGTGTCGGCGGCGCGCACCGCTGGGTGAGTCAAAGTGTTCTCCGTCGTTGTCTTCTCTATCGGTCGGGCGCTGCCCTGGGGCGGCTCAGACGACCGGGGGCCGGCCGTGGCGCGCCATGCGCAGGACACCGCGCCCGGACAGCTTCCGGTGCTGCTCGTCGTCGCTCCACGGGTCGAGCTTCCACCCGTCGCGCCACCCCTCGAACCACGGGCGCAGCTGGTCGGGCTTGTTCGCCCATTTCAGGCACTGCATGAGCGTCCACGATCCAACGTACATCCAATTGAAGGGCCACGGCAGGTTCCGCCGGGCCAGCCACACGCGGTTGCGGGCGTTCATGTAGAAGTACTCGTCATGGCGGCTCGGGTCGATGACGGGGTGGGCGACGGCGAGGTCGCCCATGTACCACACGGAGTACCCGGCGTCCCAGACCCGCCAGGCGAGTTCGATGCCCTCATGGGCGTACCAGAACGGGGCCGGCCAGCCGCCGCATTCGTCGAAGGCCTTGCGCTGCATGCACACGGCACCCTCCCACACGGAGAAGACGTTCGAGGAATGGTCGGCCTCGCCCTTCTTCAGGCGCGGAATCCAGCGCTTCGGCGACGCCGGTCCGCCCGGCTCCTCGACGCGGGGCTGGACGAGCCCGATCTTCGGCTTCGTGCGCATCAGCTGGGCCATGCGCATGAGCGTGGTGTCATCGGGCAGCCAGGCATCGTCGTCGAGGAAGAAGAGGAACTCCCCCTTGACGTGCGGCACCCCGGCATTGCGCCCGGCGGGGATGCCGAGGTTCTCCGGCAGGGCGAGACGCTTGACGGCCGGCGGGATGCCCTGCGGTTCCCAGCCGTTGCCGACGCACACGATGTCGAGGTCAACGCCCTTCTGCGCGAGGAGCGAGTCGAAGCCGCGGTTGAGCTCCTCCAGTCGCTTGCCCTGGGTGAGCACGACGACGCCGAAGGTGTACTTCCGGTTCGCCTCGAAGCGCTGGGCGAGGACCCGTGAGGTGTTCGTCATGACAGCCTCTTCGACGCCATGATCGACATGAAGTGGCCGATGACCGAGAGCAGGCAGAGCGGCACGAGGATGAGCACGAGCCAGCGCTCACCGACGAGCGGGGCGGCGCCGAGCGGCACGACGACGGCGGTGACGATGCTCGAGAGCAGGGCGAGCAGCGAGAGTTCGACCGAATGGTAGATGCGGTGGAACGGGACGAAGCGGGCCGCGCGCTTGAGCTTCGCGGTGAAGCCGGGGTTGAGCGCGGTGGCGGCCTGCGAGTCGGCGAGCTTGTCGAGGCCGTTGAAGGCGCGGGACACGTGCACCATGTCGTTGAGCGCCTTGTTGAGCAGGACGAGGGAGGCGAGCATGGAGCCGGCGAGCAGGTACGGGTACGTGCCGCCGGGATCGGTGGTGAGGTTCGACCATTCGCCGACCGCGCGCGCTCCGAGTGCGAAGGCGACAAGGCCCTCGGTCGTGTAGTGGCCGACCTTGTCGAGGAAGACGCCCTTGGCGCCGCTCGTGCCGCGCCACCGCGCGACCTCTCCGTCGCAGCAGTCGATGTACATCTGCACCTGCGAGAAGAAGACGGCGAGGACGGCGCCCCAGATTCCGGGAATGAGCAGCGACGCGGCGATGCACCACCCGGCGACGATCATCATCCCGGTCACGCCGTTGGCGCTGATCCGGGTGCGCACGAGCAGCATCGTGAAGTAGATGGAGAAGTGCCGCAGGTAGAGCTGAGCCGTCCAGTGCTCGGCGTTCTTCCGCGTGCGGACTTCGATCGGCTGGGCCTTGGCGCGCAGTTCGGCCAGGGTCGGGTATCGTGACTGCTTCTCCGCGCTCACTCCCGACCTGCCTTTTGACTGCATCTGACCCCGACAATTCACGCCAAGTTTACCGACTGTCCAAACCCCTGGCCACTTCCGTGACCGCCGACACGACCGCGTGTTTCCCGCAGGGCATCCTGACCGACCCCGCCGCAGCGGTGGGCGGTTGCCGTTCAGCCCACCGTGAAGCTGAGGTTGTCCTTGACCGTGCGATACGCGGAGATCCGCCCGTCCGCGCCCTGTGCGTCCTCGGTCGCGACCGCGGCGGCATCCGAGCCGAAGGCGATCCTCGGGTGGTGGATTCCGTCCGTGCCCGTCCACTGCCACCACGCGTCGAGCGTCGCCCCTGCCGGCACGATCGACAGTTCCTCTCCGCTGAAGACGGCCCTGCCGTGCGCATCGACCGCCGAGGCGAACGCATAGCTCCCGTCGCGCGTGCCCAAGACGACCGCGAAGTCCTCACCGGGGGCGGTGCCTCCGACGGTGATCCGCACCCCGCCGTCGGCGGTCGTCTCGGGTGCCGCGGTGAGTGCGGGGGCGGTCGTCTTCGGCCGGTTCTTCGCGGTTGTCCGCAGCCGCGAGAAGAGCTCCGCCCAGCGTGCGGTGGCGCTGTCGTCGCTGAATGTTGCGGCCTTCGCCACGGCGGCGCGCCGCAGGGCGGCGATCGTGGCGGCGTCGGCGTCGAGGAGGCCGGTGATCGCGTCGGCCATGGCGTTGCTGTCGGCGACGAGGTACCCGTTCTCCCCGGAGTCGATGATGTCGGAGGGACCGTATCTGATGTCGTAGGCGAGCGGGATGCAGCCTCTGGCCATGGCTTCGATGAGCACGACGCCCATGCCCTCGAAGGAACTCGTGAGGAGGATGAAGGAGTGGTCGCGCAGCCTCTCGGCGGCCCCGTCGACGTGGCCGGAGAAGGCGACGCGGGAGCTGAGGACATCGCTGTCGGCGACGATCGCTTCGAGCTCGGCTCGCTTCTCCCCGTCGCCGATGATCTCGAGGGACATCTCGGGTCCGACCCGCGCGACGGCGGCCAGCGCCTCGCCGATGCGCTTCTGACCCGTCAGTCGGGCGAGCACGACACCGCGTCCCGGCGGCCGGGGATCGCTCTCCGGTGACGGGTGTCCGACCTCGTCGACGGCGGTCGAGTTGGGGATGACGACGAGCGTCGGCGCGCTGCCGAAGGCGGCGGCGAAGTCCGCCCGCTGCTTCTCGGTGAGGAAGACGAGGAAGTCGTAGTCGAACCAGTGCCTGAGGATCTCGATCCGGGAGCGGGTGAAGGGACCGTTGACCGACGCGGTTCCCGGGTGGAGGTGAGAATTGTGGAGGACCTGGCCGATGCGCAGGTGGTCGCGCTTGTAGCGGTGGAGGAACGTCGCGATGAACTTCGATTCGTTGATGAGGATCGACGGCTCGCCGCCGGTCGCGGCGTCGAGCCATGCGAAGTAGAAGTCTCTGGCGCGGGCGAACTCGGACACGCAGGCACCGTCGTGGTCGAGGAGCACGAGCCGCCGCGCACTCCCGGTGCGGTCGTCGATGAGGAACGTCGTGCCGTCTGGGCGCAGATGATCGACCCGTTCGATCGTGCCGTCGGCGGCGAAGTACTCGATGTAGCGGTCGGTGGCGTTCGTCGGCCCCGGTGCGTGCTGTGGGGGAACCCCGGCCTCGGCGGGGCGGCCGCCGAACCGGCGCAGGGCACGCCGATCGTACCCGGCGACCTCGTCCCAGGCGTTGCGCAGACGCATGCCGTCGATGAGTTCGCCCGTCTCCCGCAGTCGCTGCCTGGCCTCGGCGACGTCGAGGCGGTAGTCGAGGGTGAGGACATCGACGTCGATCCCGAGGAGGGTGACGAAGTTCCGTGACCGGCGCAGCATGACCTTGGTGAGACCGCCGAACTCCTGGGGGATCGACCAGGTGAGGTCGAAGATGCGGGTCGGTGGGGCCGAGTTGGAGGCGGTGGCGCGGCGGATTCGCCGGAGCAGGCGGTTGAGTGGCATAGATGGCGTTCCTTGGTGGTGGGGCTGGGGTGCGAAGCGCCGGCTGGGACGTGTCTGCGGAATGCTATCCCATCGATCTTCGGCCGAGCCTGGTCAGCCGCTTCGCGAAGGCGCGTGCCCCGCTCGAAACGTGGAGGTTCGCCCCGCCGAGGCTGGTGGGCGTGACCTCGACGCGCAGCCCCCAGCGGCGGGCGGAGAGCACACCGGTGTCGGCGAGTCCGACGCGGACCGCCTTCGTCTCTGCGGTGCCGGTGGCGGCGCGGGCGTAGACCTTGACCGTGCCGTGGGCGAGCAGCGCCTTGAGCGGGATCTCGACGCGGAACCGCCTCGCGGCGTTGGCAGCGGCGTCGGGTGAGTCGGCGGCGACGGGCAGAAGGTCCGCCGCGAACTCGGCGATGTCGTCATCGCCGCGGCGGAGGACGAACGTCAGCGCCGTGATGTCGGGGGCGGCGAGGAGAGCGGCAGCGCGGCCTGCGAGTGCGAGGCGGGCTCCGGTGAGCTCAGCCCGGTCGACCTCGGCGACGACGAGGCGGCTGCGATTCCCGCGCCGGCTCACGGCTTCGACGAGGGCGGGGATCCCCGTGGAGAGGCTCCACACCCGCGCCCGGTTGAGGGGGCTGTAGAAATCGAAGAGCCTGGAGGGCAGGCAGAACTCGTCGACGAGCTTCTTCGACTCGGCGATCCACGACAGGCGGAACTCCACGCGCCGACCGTCGAAGCTGTCGTTGAAGCGGTTGAGGGTGACCCGTCGGAACCAGTCGGCCATGGCCTCGCGGCGCAGTTCGGGCTCCCAGGGTCCCGAGGTCAGCGGGAGGAGGCTTTCGCGAATGCCCTGCGCGTGCAGCTCCGGAGCGGTGCCGGTCTGGCTGATGTGTCCCCCGCCGTGGTCGTAGACGAAGTAGTAGGTGCGGTCGGCGAGGATCGAGACCTTCGACGCCGCGGCGTAGGCGCGGAAGCAGAATTGGGCGTCTTCGAGCCTGATCTTGTGCGCGGGGAAGCGCAGATCGTGGTCGGCGAGGAAGGACCGGCGGAAGAGCTTGAAGGAGTAGTTCGACCGCACGAGGCGTCGGATGTCGCCCTCGTCCTGCGTCTCGGCGAAGACGTCGGCGTGGGTGTGGCGTCCTCCCCGTCCCTCGATCGTCACGAGCACGACGTCGCTGCCCTGCGCATCGGCGTAGGCGACGGCCGCTCCCAGGCAGTCGCCGTCGAGGCGGTCGTCGGCGTCGTGGAAGAACACGTAGTCTCCGCGGGCCGCGTCCAGGCCGGTGTTGCGGGGACCACCCGCCCAGCCGGAGTTCTCCTGGCGGATGACCCGCACATTCGGATGCCGGGCGGCCGCCTCGGCGAGGACCTGCGGTGTGTCGTCGGTCGACCCGTCGTCGACGACGATGACCTCCGTCAGTCCGTCGTCGCAGGTCTGAGCTGCAGCGATGTCGACGGCGGTGCGGACGTGGGAGGGGTTGTTGAAGACGGGGATGACGATCGAAAGGCGCACCGGGTCTGCTCCGGCCGTCTTCTCATTCACTTAGGGGGTTCTCCTCATGGCTGGGGATGAGATGAGGACTGAGGATCAGGAGTTGCTGAGCTCGGATTTGATCCTGGTCGTGGAGATCTCCGGGGTCCGCGAGAGGTAGACGACGTCGACCTTGTCCTTGAGGAAGTCGAATTCGCCTTCCCAGTCGTCACCCATGACGAAGGTGTCGATGTGGTACTTGTCGACGTCGGTGGCCTTCTGCTCCCAGTTGTCCTCGGGGATGACGAGGTCGACGTAGCGGATGGCTTCGAGCATGCGCTTGCGGTCCTCGTAGGTGAAGTACGACTTCTTGCCCTTGCCTGCGTTGAATTCGTCGCTCGAGAGCGCGACGACGAGGTAGTCGCCCTGTTCCTTGGCCCGCTGCAGGAGCCGGATGTGGCCGTAGTGCAGCAGGTCGAACGTGCCATAGGTGATGACTCGACGCATGCGCGGTGTTTCCCAACTGTCAAAGGACGCGCCGTCGAAGGCAGACACGTCCCGCAATATCGTAGAATTTCACGTCAAGTTTACCAGCCCGTTACCTGGGCGGGGAATCGAGAGACGGCGGTCACGCGCGTGTGCTCAGCTCCTCCGTGCGTGCGGCGATGACCTGTTCTGTGGCCGCGAGGAGGCGGGCGAGCTGCTGGCCCGCCTCGGTGGCTCCGAGGTAGTGGGCGCTCAGGGCCGGATCGGCCTGCGCGTGAGCGAGAGTCTCAGCGACGGCCGCGGGATCGTCGCGTGAGAGCGTCGGCGTCCGATCGAACAGGCCGCCGTCGAGGACCTCGGCGCCTCGGCCCCCGGGTTCGACCATGACGAGCGGCTTGCGCGTCGACAGCCAGTCGAAGGCGACGGACGACATCTCAGCGAGCGCGGCATCGGCGACGTCGAACTGCCAGCCCACCGTTCGCGTGCGGTCGACGAAGCCCCGCGGATGCGCGGTGAGGCGGCTCTCCACCTCGGCGAGGGCACGGGCGAACTCGGACTCGAGCACTCCGGTGCGCGGATGCGGCCGGAAGATCACCCGGTATCCGGCGGCGAGCAGGGACTCGGCCACGATGACACCGGTGTCCGGGAGCGTGCCGTAGGCCATGGCCGCGGAGTCGCCCTCCCAGGTCGGCGCCCAGAACACGGTGGGGCCGGCGGGAGCCGTGTCGGCGAAGTCCGTCCAGGCGGCCGGGGTCGTCCGGGGCCGATCGAGCGGGGGGCGCCCGACGTCGATCATCCGGTCCTCGGGCATCCCGATGAGGGCGCGGCGGATCCGTTCGCGCGCAGCGGGGCCGGCGGTGAAGACGTAGTCATAGGCCTTGAGCTGATTGGAGATCATCGAGACCTTCTCGCTCTCCCCGTGGCTGAGATGAACATGGGCCGGACGGGGGAAGCGGAGGGCTTGGAAGTTGCCCGTCGCCTGGTTGACGTAGAAGACCACGCGAAGCTCCGGGTCGGTCATGAACCGGTCGAGCCCTTTGGTCAGCCGGGAGAAGCGGACGGGCAGGCTCGTCAGGCCGGCGATGTGCACAGCCACCTGCGCGTCGCGGACAAAGATCGCCAAGGGCTCCGTGCCGTGGCCTGCCTCCCGCAGGCGCGCAGCGCACTGCTCGAAGGACCACAGCCACTGCTCGAGCTGATAGGCCGATGTCATGTCCGAAGCGAAGTACGCGCACACGACGAACCGATCGGTGTCCTGCGGGGCGAAATCGCGCGGCAGGCGCGATTCGGCCCAGCGGCCCTGCACGATCCGGGAACCGACCCGGAAAGCGGATCGGGCCAGCCTGGTTCCGCCGGCGATGCCGCTGCTCAGTCTCCTCGGCAGATTCGTCATTCCTCCATTGTGCCTGGCAGGACGCCCTCACCCCGCATCCGAGGAATGATGCCCGTCCTCCACCCCCGTCGAGTACCTTGGGGTGTGAGCCCAACCCAAGGAGATCCGATGGCCCCCTCACGCCGACTTCCCACTCCCCCGATCAACCGTCGACTCCGCGGGACCACGGGCGCGGGCCGGCCGGGGAACGCGAAACCGTCCGCCACCGGCAAGGGCGGGAACCGCGGACCGGAGGCGAGCACCTCGGCGCCGGTGCTGCTGAGCCGACAGATCGTCGACAGTCAGCCGCAGCCGGTCTCCGTGACGACCTCCTTCGCCGAGGCGCTCGCGGCCTGCGCACCGCAGGGTCCGACCCAGCCGGGGACGATCACGCAGGTCATCGTCCCGCATTCGACGCCGGAGCTGCTCGCGGAGATCGCGACGACATGGGATCTCCACCCGGTGCTCGTCGACGACCTCTTCCACGCCGATCAGCGGCCGAAGGTCGAACGCTACGACGACGTCCTCTTCGTCGTCCTCATCTCCGCGCTCTACGTCGACGCCGAGGAGGAGGTCGACTTCAGCGAGTTCCATCTCCTCATGAAGGGCGACGACCTCGTCATCATCTGCCAGGACGGCCGCTTCATCGACGGCATGCCGATTCCCTCGGACGTCCACGACCTCGAGGAGCACTTCTCCGACGCCGACCTCATCCGGAAGTCCGACAAGGCGCTGCTCTCGCTCGGTCCCGAGGCCCTCATCTACCGCCTGCTCGACGGTGTCGTCGACGGCTACTTTCCCGTCATCGACGGTCTGCAGGATGACAAGGACGGGATCGAACGCCAGGTCTTCAGCGGCGACCCGGCCGCAGCCGAGCGCATCTATCGCCTCAGCCAGGAGGTCATCGACGTCCTCCACGCCACGACCCACCTCAGTCGGCTCACTCAGGCGCTGAGCAACGGCGCGACGAAGTACGACATCCCCGAGGAGCTGCGCACCTACCTCAACGACGTCACCGACCACCTCACCCGGGTCCTCGCCGAGGCGGGGGAACTGCGCGAATCCCTCTCCCAGATCCTCAACGTCAACGCCACCCTCGTGGCCCAACGCCAGAACGAGGACATGAAGAAGATCTCCGGCTGGGCCGCGATCCTCTTCGCCCCCTCCCTCATCGGCGCGATCTACGGGATGAACTTCGCGAACATGCCCGAACTCAACTGGAGGTTCGGGTACCCGATGGCGCTGCTCCTCATGGTCGGTCTCAGCGTCACCCTCTACACGGTCTTCCGTGTGAAGAAGTGGATGTGACCGAATCGGTGCCAACGGATCTCAGCCGTCGCCTCCGGGCGGACTTAGACTGAAGTGGCACCATCCCTTGGCAAGTCCCCTTCATGAGGAGTTGAGATGACCACATCACCCGAATCCCAGAACTTCCCCGACCCGAACCCCGACCCGAACCCCGCCGCCGACACTCCGCCGAACGACGGCTACCGCAACCCGGTCGACTCGACGCGCTCCCTGCTCACCGAGCTCGGCAAGGGCGTGTTCTGGGTCGTCCTGCTCCGCGGCATCCTCGCGATCGTCTTCGGCATCCTCGTCTTCGCCGCCCCCGACGCCGTGGCCCTGGTCATCGGCATCTGGATCGGCGCGTGGCTCTTCGTCGACGGCATCCTCACCATCGTCAACGCGAACACCGCCCGCAAGGCCGGGCTGTCGTGGGGGTGGGAGCTGACCGCCGGCATCATCTACATCATCGTCGGCCTGCTCATCTTCATCGCCCCGCTCGCGTTCGCCATGCTCTCCGGCGTCCTGGTGCTGTGGTTCATGGCCTTCGGCATGCTGCTGCGCGGCATCTTCAGCCTCGCCTCGAAGGCTTACCGCGGCTGGTCGAAGCTCCTCGGCGTCATCGACATCATCTTCGCGATCATCCTCATGATCGTCGTCTTCACCTCACCGGCCGCCGCCGTGACCGCACTGCTCTGGGTGATCGGCGTCTACGCGATCCTCTTCGGCATCTTCCTCATCGTCATGGCGTTCATGGCCCGCTCCCAGGCCAAGCGCGTGATGCAGGGCTGAGGACCCCGGAAACCCACAGTCGTCTGCTGAGACAGAGAGAAGATGATCAGCACCAACAAATCACCACTGCGACGCTTCACCCTCACCGCGGCAGCGACGATGTTCACCCTCGTCGCTGCCGCGGGGTGCGCGACCTCCGCACCGGAGACAGCGGTTGACCCTGGTTCAACAGGAGACACCGCGACCAGTGACACCGCCTCCGTCGCCGACCTGTCCTCCCCGGTGACGATCTCCCACCGCGGTGGGGCCCTCGTCTACCCGGAGGAGTCGATGGAGGGCTTCACCGCCTCGGCGCAGGACGGATTCCTCCCCGAGATGGACATCCAGTTCCTGTCCGACGGCACTCCCGTGCTCATCCACGACGACACCGCGGACCGCACGCTCAACGGCGCCACCGGCCCGATCCGGGATCTCACCCTCGAGCAGTGGGACGCTGCGACGATCGCGAACCCGACGGGCGGGCGCCCGCGGAGACGGTCACGCTGACCGAGCTGCTCGACGAACTCGGCGGCGAGGTCGTCCTCGTGCCCGAGATCAAGCCCGGGGCCACCTCGGCGGAGGTCGACTCCGTCCTCGACGAATTCACCGAGCGCGGACTCACCGCCTCCCTCATCGTCCAGTCCTTCGACTTCGACACGGCCGCGACGATCGCCGACCGCGGGTTCACCTCCCTCTACCTCTTCGACGGCACCCTGCCGGAACAGACTCCGGAGCAGATCGCCGCGGCGGGGATCACCTGGGTGGGACCGAACAGGTCCCTCCCGGCCGACGACGTCGCCGCCCTGACCACTGCGGGACTGCAGGTGGCCCCGTACGGCCTGACAAGCGCCGAGGATGTCGCCGCACTGCCCGACGGCGTCGCCGGCTGGTTCACCGACGACCCGTGGGACGAGTGAGCGCGGGCCGCCCGTTCCGCGAGGTGAGCTCCACGCTCCGGGCGACCTGAGCGGGAGTACAGTGTGGATTCGTGAGCCCCGAGACCGACCCTGCCGAGAATCCCCCGGAGAACCGCCCCTCCCCCACCCGGCCGCCGCTGGCGGTCTCCCTCGCAGCGTTCGTCAGCAGCTTCGACCGGTTCGCGATCAGTCCGCTGCTCGTCCTCGTCGCCGCCGACCTCGGCGTCACCCTCGCCCAGGCGCTCGCGGTGGCCAGCGCGTACTACCTCGCCTACGGGGTGAGTCAGCCGCTGTGGGGGATGCTCTCAGACCGCATCGGGCGGATCCGCCTCATGCGCGCCAGCCTCATCGCCGCGGCGCTCGTCGGCATCGTCGCAGCACTCGCGCCCAACCTCACCGTCCTCATCATCGCCCGCACCTTGGGCGGTGCGTTCTACGGCGCGATCGTCCCGACCTCGCTGACATACGTCGGCGACACCGTCGATGAACGGCACCGGCAGCCGGCACTGGCCGATCTCATGGCCGCGATCGCCGTCGGCACGGCGGTCGCCACGGCCCTGGCCGGGATCATCGCCGACCTCCTCGACTGGCGGGTCGTCTTCGTGATCACCTCGGTGCTCGCGCTCCTCTCCGTCCTCGGCCTCGCCCGCGCCCCTGAGGCGCGCGGGCGCCGCGGGCCCCGCGGGCGGGCATGCTGACGACGATCGGGATGGCGCTGGGCAACCGGTGGGTGCTCGTCGTCATCGCCCTCGTCGTCGTCGAGGGCGCCGTCGTCCTCGGCGTCCTCACGCTCCTCGCCCCCGCCCTCCAGTCCCTCGGGGTCGGCGCGGCGATCGCCGGGCTCGCGACCGCCGCCTACGGGGTCGGCGTCATCCTCACCAGCCGCCTCATCAGACTCCTCGCCCCGCGCCTGGCGATGCCGCTGCTCATGGCCATCGGCGGCACCGCGGCGACCCTCGGCTTCGCCGTCCTCGCCCTCCACCTCTCCATCGTCACGGTCGTCATCGCCGCCCTCCTCCTCGGCACGACCTGGTCGTTCCTCCACTCGTCCCTGCAGACATGGTCGACGACGGTCCTCCCCCAGGCCCGCGGCACCGTCGTCTCCCTCTTCGCCGGCTTCCTCTTCGCCGGCAGCGCCTTCGGCGCCTGGGCCGGCGGCTACCTCGGCGAGCACGGGGAATGGACACTGCTCTTCACCCTCACCGCGGGCATCGCCCTCGTCCTCACCGCGGTCGTCGTCATCGCCCGCCGCACGTACGAAGGCCCCCGCCGAGTCTGAGACTCATGCAGGGGTCTCCGTGAGGGCAACCGGCGCCGAGGCGGTCCGTCCTCCCAGCTCAACCGGGCTGGGACTCGGGGTCCGTCATCGGTCGCGGACCACCTCGGCGAGGACGCGCCTGGCCGTGGTGATTCCGGTTTCGATGGCCCCGTCGACGACGACGCCGTTCCAGCCCTTCGCATAGTCGGCACCGGCGAAGTACATCGCCGTGTCGGTGTCGGCGAAGCGCGACCAGCCGTCGATGAACTGGCCGGACTTCAGCGTCGCCCACGTCTGCCCGCTCCACCGGTCGGCCACCCAGTCGTGGCCGTCGGCGGCGAGCACGACGATGTCGTCGCGCCACTGTCGCATGATCTCCTGCACCTGGTCCGTGTCCGTGAGGTCGATGGCGGTGTGGTCGTTGCCGAAGCCGACCATGATCGTCGTGCCGTCGTCGAGGAAGTACTCGCTCTTGATCATCGCCAGCGGACCGCCCTTCGGGGCCGTGGCGATGAACGAGTGGTGGCCGTCGATCTTGATCCAGATCTTCGATCCGACGCTGTTCGTCTTCTCGTCGGCGATCTCCTGCAGCGGGGCCGGCAGGGCGGGTGAGAACTCGATCGTGTTGATCGCCCGATCGGGGTGGTGACGATGACGGCGTCGCCCTCGACGGTCGAACCGTCGGCAAGCGTGAGCCGGGCGCCGTTCTCATGCTCGACCTTCGTCACCGGCGTCGAGAGGTGGATGGGGCACGTGAGGTCGGCGGCGAGCGCCTCATAGAGTCCGCGCATGCCGTTCTTCAGCTTGAACTCGAGCGTCTGCTCGTCGAGGAGGTCGAGCCGGTGGTCCGACAGCGCGGCCCAGTGCTTGGCCATGAGCGGCGAGCCGGTCTCGAGCGGACCCTGATACGCCGCAGACCAGTAGGCGTCGCAGAGGTCGATCTCCTCCTGCGAGAAGTCCCCGTCGCGCAGGACGTCGAGGACGCCTCCCCCATCGGCGGCCCGGAACTGCTCGACCACCTCGGCGGGGCCGTCGTAGCGGTCGCTGAGGACGTAGAGCGGGTCGTGCGGGAAGGGGAAGAGCTCACGGGAGCCCTCGAAGATCTTCTTCTGCGGCCGGTCGAGGACCTCGTTCATCCGCTCCTTCGGGCCCTCGACGAGGTTGCCCTCGGTGATCCAGAACGCGCGGTCGTAGTCGGGGCTGGGGTGGATCTCCTGACCGTAGCGGGCGATCTCCGACCACACGAACGGCTGCATCCAGTGCACCCATGTGGCCCCGAGTTCGAGCGGCCGCCCGAGCCGCTCGTCGGTCCACGCGCGGCCGCCGATCCGGTCGCGGGCTTCGAAGATCTCCACCTCCACACCTGCGGTCTGCAGTTCGCGCGCTGCGATGAGGCCGGAGAAACCGGCACCGACGATGAGAATCTTCTTTGACATACCCGGGGCACTCCTTGTCTGCAGCCGACCGAGACGCCTGCCGTCATCTGGTGACCGGCACGTCCGCGCTCGGCGGATCGTCGGCAGCTGTCGCTGCCTGAGTCCATCCTCGCCGAGGCGAGGGCACCGGTCCTTGTGCGCGCGTGCACGATCCTTGGCTGAGCGTGCACGGTGGGACGGCGGACAGTGCCTGGTGGCCGGTGAGACGGTGGCCGGTGTCGGTGCTCGGTGGCTGGGCCCGGTGGCTGCGCCTGGTGCCGACGCGAGCCCTCAGTGCGGGGCGGCGAGGCCGGCGACGAGGGTGGAGAAGGCCGCGAGTTCCTCGGCGGGATCGGCCTCCCCGGTGGCGATGGCGATCGCGGCCTCCCGAATGGCGCCGACGAGGAGGGTGGCCACAGCCTCGGGCACGATGGCCTCCCGCAGCCGACCCGCGGCCTGGGCCTGGGCCAGGGTGTCGGCGATCATCGCCCGACTGGCCCCGGAGCCGATGCCGCGGGACTCCCCGGCAGAGATGAAGGCCGGTCCGGAGACGTTGTAGAAGTGGCCGCAGCCGGAGCTCGCGGCGAAGTCGAACATCGCCCGGGCGTGAGCAGTGAGCTCCTCGGTCCACACGCTCACCGCTGCGATCTCCGCGGTCGTGCGGGCGACGATCGTCCGCCCGATCTCCGCATACGCAGCGGAGACTAGCTCGGTGAGCCCGCCGGGGAAATGCGCGTAGACGGTTCCCCTCGACACTCCGGCCGCCGTCGCGATCCTCTCGATCGTCAGACGGTCGAAGCCCTGCGCGTCGATGACCGCGAGCACCCCGGCCACGAGGTCCTCGCGGGTCTGCGCCCGGCGCCGCTCCCGCAGACTGGGGGCGGCGTCACCGGTGTCGGTCGCACTGTTCACGCCTCGATCCTCTCACAGCGGACGGATCGTGACCGACCCCTGGATGGATTGCCAGTTCATGTTATATACTCCGAGTATAACTTTGCAATCGGCCCGGGGGTCGCCGCAGCGCGACACCTGACAGAGCGACCGAAGGAGACAGCGATGTCGAGGACGGCCCAGCCCGAACCGCAGCGCACCACCGGCCCCGCAGCCGCGGACGCCGGCGATTCCGCGGCGACCGACGCCGATTCCGCGGCCGTCGCGGGGGCGGCGGAGCTCGCCGCGGAGTCCCTGGCCGCGTTCGGCCTGCCGGAGTCGACGGCACTGCGCCTGCTCAAGCACCGGGAGAACAGCGTCTTCGGACTCGAGCACGCGGGCACCTCCTACGTCCTGAGGGTCCACCGGCGGGGCTATCACAGCGATGCCGAGCTCGCGCGGGAACTCGAGTTCGTCGGCAGCCTCGCCGGTCGCGGCGTCCCGGTGCCGCGGTTCGTGCCGGTCTCCGATGCACGGAGCTTCGTCCACGTCGGTCACGGCCACCGCCTCGGCGTCCATCAGGTCGACCTCCAGCTCCACATCGCCAACGAGGGGAGCTTCGGTGACGAGCAGACGGCCTTCGACGGGACCGCTGCGCACGAACCGAAGGACTTCGACCGCCTCGGCGAGCTCATCGGAGACGTCCACGACGCCACCGTGGCCTCCGGGTTCGCCGTCGACGACGATCGCCCGTGCTGGGATGCCGAGGGACTCGTCGGGGAGTCCGCTCTGTGGGGCGCCCCGCTGCGGGTGCGCGAACTCCACGCGCCGGAGAACTCCGCGGCGCTGACCACGCTCACCGAGGCGATCGCCGACATCCGCACGGTCCTCGCCGACTACGGCGTCGGGCCGCAGCGGTTCGGACCGATCCACGCCGACCTCACCCCGGAGAACGTGCTGCGCACGAGCGCGGGTCTCGTCCTCATCGACTTCGACGACTTCGCCGCCGGCTGGCACCTCTTCGACCTCGCGACCGCCCTCTACTTCTTCACCCGCCATCCGCGGTCCGCGGAGTACCAGGCCGCGCTCTTCGCCGGCTACCAGCGCCGACGCCCGCTCGACGACGCGGATCTCGCGGCGTTCCCGGCCCTCCTCGTCGCTCGCGGGCTCACCTACCTCGGGTGGGCCGCCGATCGTCGCGGCGAGCCGGCAGCGGAGTTCCACGTCCACACCGTCCTCCCCCACCTCGTCGACCTCGCCGCCGCGTTCGTCGCCGACCGACGCTCCGGAGCCCACCGATGACCGACCTTCTCATCCGCCGTCACGCCACCCTGGGGCCCTATTCACCGCTGTTCTACGACGAACCGCTCGAGTTCGTCTCGGCCAAGGGGGTGTGGTTCACCGATGTCCACGGTCAGCGGTACCTCGACGGGTACAACAACGTCCCCCATGTCGGGCACGCCAACGATCGCGTCGTCGATGCGCTGTGTGAGCAGGCGCGCACGCTCAACGTCCACACGCGCTATCTCAACGCCCGCGTCGTCGACTACGCGGAGGCGCTGCTGGGGACCTTCGAGGATCGGCTCGAGCGGGTGTTCTTCGGCAATTCGGGGTCCGAGGCCAACGAGCTGGCCCTGCGGATCAGTCGCCAGCTGACCGGGGCGACGGGCCTCATCGTCTCCGATTTCAGCTACCACGGGACGACGATCGCGCTGGCGGAGATGACGACGGGATTGAAGACGCAGGAGGGCCTCGGCCCGCACGTGCGCACGCTGCGCATCCCCGACCTCGACACCGATGAGCGCAGCGCCGACGAGGTGCTCGCCGCCACGCTCGACGACCTCGACGCTGCGATCGCCTCGCTTCAGGAGGCCGGATTCGGGGTGTCCGCGTGTCTCTTCGACTGGCTGTTCTCGACCGAGGGAATGCCGCGTCTGCCCGAGGGGCTCGTGACCGGGATCGCCGACCGGGTGCGGGCCGCGGGCGGAATGGTCATCGCCGACGAGGTGCAGTCCGGGTTCGGGCGCACCGGCACCCACATGTGGGGGTATCAGCGGGTCGGTCTCGTCCCCGACCTCGTCACCCTGGGCAAGCCGATCGGCAACGGCCATCCGATGTCGGCCGTCATCACCACCGCCGAGGTGATGGATGCGTTCGGTCCCCGCAATGAGTTCTTCAACACCTTCGCCGGCAATCCCGTGTCCGCGGCCGTCGGGCAGGCCGTGCTCGAGGAGATGGCGGAGAAGGAGCTCATGGAGCGCGCCCGCGACCTCGGCACCGAGGCGAAGGTCCGGCTCGAGGAGTACGCCGACCGCTTCGACTTCATCCGCACCGCGCGGGGCGCGGGCATGTTCCTCGGCCTCGACTTCGCCGTCGATGGCACCCCCGCCCCCGACCTGACGAAGCAGGTCGTCGAGGCGATGAAGGCCAAGCACGTCGTCATCTCCCGGATCGGTCGGGACGACAACGTCCTCAAGGTCCGGCCGCCGCTCGCCTTCAGCGCAGCCGAGCTGCCCCTGCTCCTCGACGCCCTCGGGGAATCCCTCGATGAGGTCGAGGTGTGAGCGCCCCTCACCACGGGTTGGCCAGCTGCCACTGCTTCCGCCAATAGCTGTCGCCGACGTAGTGCGACTTCCCCGGCCGACAGCCGCGCAGACTCGCGTTCGCGCCGAGCCACGCACGCACGGTCGGAGCCGCCTCGTCCATCCGCTCTGCCCAGTCGTCGAGGACGAGGAGCAGCGTCGCCCCGTCGTCGGCGGTGAGCAGACACGAATAGCGCGGCAGTCCGGACGTGTTCTGCGAATGCGTGTAGGCGACGGCGTCGCACCCGGTCGTGAGGGAGAAGCGGATGTACTCCCCCGACACCGCTGAGCACAGCGCCTTGAAGTCCTGGTAGTCAGTGAGCCACTCCGGCACCCGATATTCGTTCATGCGTTCTATTATGCGCTCAGGGACTGACATCGGCCAGAGCGCTTCCGACCGCGCCCGGCGACCGGGTGCCGGCGGGCGACAGATGGCGGACGACGGCCGGGAAATCCGCCGCATTCGGCGGTTGTCGCCCCCGGGCTCGTCCGTGGATCGTGGAGAGTGAGACCGTCACCGAACACGAAGAGAGGCACTGATGAAGACTGCGCGACTCCACGGACGCGAAGATCTGCGCATCGAGGACATCCCCGAACCGACCGTCGGCCCCGGACAGGTCAAGCTCCGCAACGCCTACGTCGGGGTGTGCGGCAGCGACGTCCACCTCTACCTCAACCCCGAGGCCTCTCCGATCGACCTCTTCTCCCCGCACCCGGTCACCGGCGCCCACCTACCCCAGCCGATGGGCCATGAGTTCTCCGGGACCGTCGTCGAGGTGGGTCCCGACGTCGAGGGCATCGCCGTCGGCGATCGCGGGGCGGTGTTCCCCATCGCCTACAGTTGCGGGGAATGCGTCGCGTGCCGGCGCGGCGCACCGACGAGCTGCCGCCTCATGGCCTCGCTCGGGGCCAACGCCGACGGCGGCGGCATGGCCGAGTACGTCACCGTCTCCGCCTCGCAGTTCCACCGCGTGCCCGAGTCCGTCGACCTGCAGACGGCGGCGCTCGTCGAACCGATGGCCGTGGCGTGGCACGGTGCCGCCCGGAGTCGGGCCGGTGCCGACGACGTCGTCCTCATCGCCGGGGCCGGACCGATCGGGATCGGGGCGTGGTACGCCTTCCGCGCGCGTGGGGTGAGGGACGTGCTCGTCTCCGAGCCGAGCCCCGAGCGTCGGCAGAAGATCGCCGCCCTCGGGGCCACCGTCATCGACCCGACGACGGAGGACCTCCACGCCATCGTCGCCGACCGCACCGACGGCGACGGAGTCGATGTCTTCTACGACGCCGCCGGTGTTCCCGCAGCACTGGCGACCGGACTGGCCGAACTCGCCCCGGGCGGCCGCGTCGTCCTCCAGTCGCCGCACGAGCACGGGTTCGAGATCCAGCCGAGCGCATTGATGATGGGCGAGACCGAACTCATCGGCGCCGTCGGCTACACCGCCGAGGAGTTCGACGAGGTCATCGCGCGCATGGAGGCAGGCGACTACGACACGACCGGCTGGGTCGAGGAGATGGCCCTCGACGACGTCGTCACCGCGATCGACACCCTGCGCTCGGGCGCGGGCACGAAGATCACTCTCCGGGTGGGTGACGCCTAATCCTGACTCACGCGTTGTCACTCAGGCGAGGTCCGTGACCTCGCCGAGCAGCGGCTCCTTCCCGCTCTTCGCCGCCTCGACGAGCAGCGCATGATCGGCGGTGACCACCTCGGCGTACTTCTCCGCCCATGCGGCCACGGCGGTCGCGAACGAATCCGAGGTCCCGAGGTACCCGTCGACGAGGCGGGCCTGCGGGGACTGGGAATGCGCGCGGGCGAGCACCTCACCGCACAGCCGGGAGTAGCCGTCGAACTGGGTCGCATCGAGTTCGGCGAGGTCGTAGCTGCCCTTCATGTCGCGGAACTGCCGCCAGTAGTAGTCGCGTCCCCCGTACGTCGTCCAGCCGAGGAACGGATCGGAGACGGACTGGAGCACGAGCTGCGAGCGGACGACGCGTTCCCCCTCCGATGACAGCCGCCGCCCCTCCGGGTGGGAGGAGAACTTCGGCAGACCGCCGAACGCCGAGACCACGGATTCCTGGGCCTCCTTGACCTGGAGCAGCAGCGACTCGCCGTCGGGGCCGGTGAGGAGGACGAGGAAGCAGCGGGTGCCGACGCTGCCCACGCCCACGACCCTGAGCACCGAATCGGCCACCCCGTACTGCCTGAGCAGCACGGCCACATCGGTGCGCGCCGTCTGCCGGTACTCCGCGAAGATCCCGGCGACGTCGATGCCCTGTTCGTCGAAGTGCCTCGTCAGCGGGGGTTGGTCGACGATCCGCAGACCCGAGGACGACGTCTCCGTCGCGAACTTCTGCAGCGCCTTCTCACCGGTGCGGCTGCGGGCCTTCTTCATCGCCTTCGTCGTCGCCTTGCGATGCCCCTTGCCGCTGATCGCCTTGAGCATCGTGTCCGAATCGACGATCGCGTAGAAGCGGTCGAGCGCGGTCACCGCCATGAGCGCAGCCAGCCGGTCCTGGTATCCCCGCACCGCCGCGAAGGCCGCCGATCGCCCGACGTCATCACCGAGCCCGTGGACCTGAGCACTGAGGAACGCCGAGGCGGCGAGGCGCTTGACGTCCCATTCGAACGGGGCGAACTCCGCCTCGTCGAAATCGTTGAGATCGAAGACGAGGGAGCGCTCCCGGGACGCGAAGAAGCCGAAGTTCCCGACATGCGCGTCGGCGCTCGAGAGCACGACGGGACCGGTCGTCGTCCCGGCGGCGAGATCGATGGCCATCTGCGCTGCCGCCCCGCGATAGTAGCTGAACGGCGATTCGGCGAGCCGCTGGGTGCGGATGCCGAGGAGTTCGGGCAGCCGCGACTCGTTCTGCCGGCAGATCACCCCGACCGGGTCGCGGTCGGCGGGCAGCAGCAGCTCGGCATGGCGTGAGCGCGGGGTGTCCTTGCGCAGGGCTCGGCCGTCGGACTGGTCCATCTCATCACCCTCGCTCTCACCGCCTCGGCCCGTCGCCGATGCGTCCCCTCATCGTAGTGCGGGAGAACGGATTGCCGAGGCGGCGAATCCGCCTATTCAGCGCCTTTCTCAGGCGATGCGCTCGGGGTGGGAGTAGACGTTGAAGCGGCCCTTGCGGTTGAAGCCGATGACGGTGACACCGCTCGTCTTCCCGAAGTCGACGGCGAGCGCCGAGGGGGCACTGACGGCCGACATCATCGGAATGCCCGCCATCGCGGACTTCTGGACGAGTTCGAACGACGCCCGGGCCGAGACCTGGAGAACGGTGCGCGAGAGCGGCAGTCCGCGCTCAGCCATCGCCCAGCCGATGACCTTGTCGACGGCGTTGTGCCGGCCGACGTCCTCCCGGATGACGAGGAGTTCGGGTTCGGCCCCGGGATCGTCACCGACGGCGAAGAGCGCGGCGGCGTGGACTCCCCCGGTCTTGTCGAAGACCGCCTGTCCGGCGCGCAGCCGGTCAGGCAGCTCACCGACGCGGGCAGGGGTGAGCAGCGGAGGGAAGACGATCTCCCCGTCCTCGTCGAGACGCGGGGCGTCGATCCCGCCGAGGCCGTCGGCGGGCACGAGCGGATATGCCGACTCCTTCGTCACCGCGTCGATCGCGGCCGTGCCGCAGATCCCGCAGGAGGACGAGGTGTAGACCGACCGTGCAGGCGCCGTGGCGGCATCCCAGACCCCGGGTCGCAGGCGCACCCCGGCGACGTTGTAGTTCCGGGAGCCGTCGGGGGCGAGCCCTGTTGAGAAGTCGATCTCGGCGATGTCGTCCATCGACTCGACGATGCCCTCGGAGAGCAGGTAGCCGGAGACGAGTTCGACGTCGTTGCCCGGGGTGCGCATCGTCACGGAGAACTGCTCGCCGTTGAGGTTGACCTCGAGCGGCTCCTCCCCGGCGAGCGAGTCCGGTCCGGCTTTGATCTCACCGGTCGCGTCGAAGCGGTGGACGCGGGCGCGGACGGCCTTGCGCTGCTGCACGGCTCAGACCCGCGGACCGTGGTCGGTCGTGTCCTCGACCGAGGTCTGGATGTGTTCGAGGAGGTCGTCGATGACGGTGATGCCGTCCCTGACCCCGCCCTTCGAGCCGGGGAGGTTGATGACAAAGCTGCGTCCGCGCACCCCGGCCACGCCGCGGCTCATCACTGCCGACGACGTCGATTCGAGGCCCTTGCGCCACATCGCGTAGATGAGCCCCGGCGACTGCCGCTCGAGGAGTTCGGCGGTGAACTCGGGAGTTCGGTCATCGGGCGCGAGACCGGTGCCGCCGCTGGTGACGATGATGCGCGGCCGCTTGTCCTCAGGCGTGTCGATGAGGAGGCCTCGCAGGGTCTGCCCGACGGGTTCGCCGTCGCGGACGACGATCGCGTCGGGACAGTCGTAGCCGCGTCCGCGCAGCCACTCGACGAGGAGCGGGCCGGTCGTATCCGGTGCCTCTCCCCTGGCCGCCGAGGTGGAGGCGATGATGACAGCGGCAGAGCGTCCCGCGCCGAGGCGGTCGGTCGTGGTCTCGCTCGTCGTCATTGCGCGTCTCCTCACTGGTCCATCGCTGGGGTCGCCACCATTCTTCCACGCCGCCCTGCCGTGCGCGCGTGCCCCGGTCGCCCTCGACCTGCCGCGCGCCCGTCCCTCCGGCGACAGGCCGGCATGATGGTCAGTAGAGTGAGAGTGAGTCGCCGCGGCAGCCGAGGCCCGGTGTGTCGAACGAGGAGCCGCGATGGACGACCTGACGCTGAGCACGCTCACCTGGCTGCGCATGGTGCGCTTCGTCCAGAACAGCAATCAGCTCTCCAACGACCACCTCAAGCAGTTCGATCTCACGGTCGGACAGTTCGAGGCGCTCGCGAACATCCGCGCCTATCAGCCGATCACCCAGTCCGACCTCGCCGAGCGGCTCACGGTCAGCGGCGGCGGGATCTCCCGGATGCTCACCCGCCTCGAACGCGACGGCCTGATCGCCCGCCGTCAGGACTGGAAGACGAAGTACATCTCGCTCACCGACAAGGGACGAGCCCTGCTCGAAGAGGCCTTCCCCAGCCAGCTCGCCCTCCAGTCCTCGATGTTCGACGACGCCCTGAGCGAATCCGAGCGCATCGAGCTCCACGCGCTGATGAAGAAGCTCTACGAGCGCAGCGCCGCACGCCGCAGCGCACTGCCTGGGACCAACGGGGAATAATCCTCCGGACTCCTCAGTTGACATGACAAACGAGAACGTCATCGTCACCCAAGGAGACACCGTGCCCGAGTCCCAGAACCTCATGAAGGAGCTGAACTTCGACCCCAGCCAGGGCCTGCAGTTCGGCATGTACACCCTCGGCGACCACCTGCCGAACCCCGCCGACGGCTCACGCGTGAGCGCCGGCGAGCGCATCCGCGAGTTCGTCGCCTACGCCAAGGCCGCGGAGGAGGCCGGCTTCGACTTCTTCAGCGTCGGCGAGAGCCACCAGGAGTACTTCGCCTCGCAGGCCCACGCCGTCATCCTCGGCGCGATCGCCCAGGCGACGTCGTCGATCCGCGTCGGCAGCACCTCGACGATCCTCTCGACCTCGGACCCGGTCCGCGTGTTCGAGAACTTCGCGACGATCGACCATCTCTCCGGCGGCCGTGCCGAACTCGTCGCCGGCCGTGCCTCACGGGTCGGCCTCTTCGAGCTCCTCGGCTACGATCTGCGCGACTACGAGGAGCTCTTCGAGGAGAAGTTCGACCTTCTCCTCGAGATCGCCCGCGAGGAGTCGCTGACGTGGAACGGGCAGTATCGCGCCCCGCTCACCGATGCCGCGGTCATCCCCCGCCCCGCGCAGGAGACGTTCCCGATCTGGCGAGCCGTCGGCGGTGCGCCGACGAGCGCGATCAAGGCCGGACTCGCGGGCGTCCCCATGGTCATGGCCCACCTCGGCGGGACCACCTCGGTGTTCAAGACGACCGTCGACGCCTACCGCGAAGGCGCCCGCCATGCCGGATACGACCCGGCGACCATGCCGATCGCCACGGCCGGGTTCCTCTACACGGCACCGTCGTCGCAGGATGCCCTCAAGGAGCTCTACCCGCACGTCAACGAGGGGATGCGCCGGGTCAACGGGCAGGGCATGCCCAAGCAGCTCTTCGCCCAGAGCGTCGACCCGCGCAGCATCGTCAACATCGGCAGCCCCCAGGAGATCATCGAGAAGATCCTCCACCAGCACGAGGTCTTCGGCCACCAGCGCTTCCTCGGCCAGATCGACTTCGGCGGGATCCCGTTCGACCGGGTGATGAAGCAGATCGAGACGATCGGCTCGGAGATCATCCCCGCCGTGAAGAAGTACACCGCGCAGCCGACCGCCGCCGATTCCGACGGCTCCGACGCCCCTGCCGAGGCGGCCTCGGGTGACGGCGAGACCGCGGGCACGAAGAGTGAGGAGCTCGTCTGATGAGAATCGTCGTCCTCTCCGGCTCGAACGTCGGGACGAAGACCCGCACGGTCATGGAGTACGTCGCGCAGGCGGTGATGAGCTTCGACCCGGACGTCGAGGTCACGCTCATCGACCTCGCCGAGGCGGACATGGTCTTCAGCGACGGCCGGAACTTCACGGAGTACTCCGGGGACACCGGGCGGATCACCCGGACGCTCATGGACGCCGATGCGATCATCATCGGCACCCCGATCTTCCAGGCCTCGATCCCGGCGACGCTGAAGAACGTCTTCGATCTGCTGCCGACGAACGCCTTCCGCGACAAGGTCGTGGGCATGGTTGCGACCGCCGGTTCGGCGAAGCACTTCCTCATTCCCGCCCAGCAGCTCACCCCGATCCTCACGTACATGAAGGCGCAGGTCGTCCAGCCCTACGTGTTCGTCGAGGAGAAGGATCTCCACCGCAATCAGATCGTCAGCAGCGACATCACCCAGCGCCTCGACCGCCTCGTCGAGGACACCATCGTGCTCACCCGCACGTACACCGCGATCCGCGAGGAGAGGGAAGCCGCCTACGGCTTCTGAGCCGGCCACGCCGCCAGGTGCATTGCGACAATGAGGCTGGTTCGTCAAGCGAATCCCGGAGAGCAGAATCCGCTCTCCGGGATTCGCCGCATCTGCCCGCATCAATGCTGGTGAGAGCCGAGATTCACGGAGGTTTGCCGAAGTCCGCCCAGGGTCCTGCCAAGCTCCGTGAATAGGGTTCTGGTTGTCATTTCAACTCACCTGGAGGACAACATGTACGCCACCACCGGACTGCCGACACTTGCCCGCGACGTCATTGCCCTCATTGCCCGCATCGGGCTCGGAGTCATCCTCATGGCCCACGGCTGGCAGAAGTTCAGCGAATGGACCATCGCCGGAACAACCGATTCGTTCTCGCAGATGGGAGTGCCCCTCCCCGAGGTGGCCGCCCCGTTCGCGACCTTCGTCGAACTCATCGGCGGCGCCCTGCTCATCCTCGGCGCCTTCACTCCGATCGTCGCCGTGCTCATCGCCGCGAACCTCCTCGGAGCCCTCGTCATCGTCCACTTCATCCCCGCCCCGTTCGTCAGCGAGGGCGGTTGGGAGCTCGTCGCCGCACTGTCCGCCGGAGCGCTCCTCATCGCCGCGATGGGACCCGGCCGCTTCAGCGTCGACCGCTTCCTCTTCACCGGTTCGAAGAAGTCGAAGTCGGCATCGCGTGCTGCCCGCACCAGCGGTGCGCACTCGGTCGCGACGGCCTGACGTGTCGTGACGGCCTGACTGAGAGCAGCTCCGAGGGCCGCTCGTCCCCACTGGGGCGAGCGGCTCTCGTCGCATTCCCCGGAAGGGGCAGCCTTTGTCGCATCCCCAGCTCACCCTCCTCCGGTCGGACCACCTCGGCGCCGATGCCCCTCCTCTGCCAAACGGCGCGATCTTCGCTAGACTGGAGGTGACGCGGCGATCGGGACGACCCGGTCGCTGTCCTACGCGATGAGGACGGCCTCGTAGAACTGGATCAGACCGTCATGAATGCCGCACTCCGCAGCATCATCACCCCCGCAGCCGTCATCCGGCTCATCCTCGGCTGGGGCGCTGTCGTCGCCCTCGCCGTCTTCGGCTCCTCCCTCGAGGCTCCTGCCCCGGCGCCGCTGCTCATCACCGCGCTCGTCGTCATCATCGGCGTCATCCTGCTCTGCGCCTTCGGAGTCGTCCACGAAGCCGAGCATCTGGCGCACCGCCTCGGCGATCCCTACGGTTCGCTCGTCCTCACCCTCTCGATCGTCCTCATCGAGGTCATCCTCATCGCAGCGGTCCTCCTCGGTCCAGGCGACCATGCGACGATCGCCCGCGACTCCGTCATGGCCGTGGCGATGATCATCCTCGGCGCCGTCGTCGGCATCTGCCTGCTCGTCGGCGGCCTGCGGCACGGGGACATGGAGCACAACCGCACGGGCACCTCGGCGTACCTCAGCCTCCTCGTCGTCCTCTCCGCGCTCGCATTCGGCCTGCCCGCCGTCATCGGCGAGGACGGCAGCTATCTGCCGTGGCAGGAGATCCCGATCATCGTGCTGACGATCGCGATCTACGTCTTCTTCCTCGTCCGCCAGATGGGTGCGCAGGCCGATGACTTCCGCGAGGTCGACCCGCGCCTCGTGCGCTCAGGCGCGGCGCAGGTCGAGACGGCGGAGGCCGACGCCTCAGCGGGCTCAGGGCGCGCCGGCACAGCGCAAGCTGGCACCGTTCACACCGGCCCGGCGGAGGCCACCGCACGGCCCGGCGTCCTCGAGATCATCGCGACCCACCGCGTCGAGATCGTCGCTCGCCTCACCCTCCTCGTCATCACCGTCCTGCCCATCGTCCTCCTCTCCCATGACATGGCCGCGCTGCTCGATGACGGGCTCAGCCGCCTCGGCGCCCCGACCGCCCTGTCGGGCATCGTCATCGCGATGATCGTCTTCCTGCCCGAGACGATCACCGCCATCCGCGCCGCCTGGCAGGGTGAGGTGCAGCGGGTGAGCAACCTCTGCCACGGTGCGCTCGTGTCGACCGTCGGACTGACCATCCCCGTCGTCCTCGTCATCGGCCTCCTCACCGGCCAGCAGATCGTCCTCGCCGAGGGTCCGGCGAACCTCCTCCTGCTCGGCGTCATCATCCTCCTGTCGGTGGCGACATTCGCCGCCAGGAGGGTCACCGCCGTCCACGGGGCGGCGCTGCTCATCGTCTTCGCCGCCTACGGGATCAGCGTGTTCTCGTAAGCGACCTCGCCGAGGCGGCGGGTCCCTCGCGGCCCGACGACGCAGTCTGTCCCAGCCCATCCGCAAAATCGCCGACCCGTCGCCGTGACCGGCCGATCCGTGGCAGGCTGAAGACACCTCGTGCGGTGCGACCCCACCGCCGATCGAGGGAGAGAGGAGGAGTGAAGATGCGCCACGACGCCGAGCGCTCGGTCACGCACGCCTTCCTCGAGGCTCCCGTGCCCGCACATTGGCAGGTCGTCGTCAGGCAGCTGAACGCCAGTCCGTTCACGCGCCTGAACAGGGACGACATCCTCGTCGAGGCAACCGGCCTCCTCCTCGTCGCACCGTCGGCGGAGGTGGTCGCCGCCTGCCTCGGCAGCCTCCTCGACGCACTCGAACAGGTGCCCTCCGGATTCGTCACGGTCCGCACCGCCGAGGAGGTCGTTGCCGCCGACGTCCCCGCGGGGGCGTGGGTCCTCCTCCCCCATCGTGCGGACGGATGGGTTGAAGCCGAGACCGCCTCGGCGCAGCTCCACAGAGAGTTCGTCGCGGAGAACACTGCGCGGACCCGCGCCGGCAGCGCAGGTGACGACACTTCCGACGAATCCCCGCGCACCCCGAGCATCACCGTCATCGAGTACGGGATCAACCTGTGGTTCTGGGCCGAACCGCCGTCGTCCGGGGGCGATCCCGTCTGCCACGCTGGGGAGCTCATCAGCTGGGAGAGCGCGTGGACGCTCAGCGACGCCGCGACCACCGCAGCGGTGCGGCCGCCGATCCTCTTCGGGCTGCCGCCGGTGCTGCGCCGACGGCGAACAGCCGGCTGAGCTCGCGGTTCACCGGGCAGCCGCGACGGTCACCGCAGGGTCGATCCTCTCGTCACCGCGGACCGTGCGTGCCCACGACCGACCTGACCTCCTCGACGAAGGCGAGCGCGGCCGGGCTCGGATTGAAATCACTCCACGCGAGGTATTCGGTGCGAGTCGGACCGCTGGTGACCGCCACCGTCGTCAGGCCCCGTCCCGCAGGCACCACCGCCGGGGGCAGGAGCGCGATCGCGAGGTCCGCGCTGACGAGATCGAGGATCATCTCTGCGGTCATCACCTCGAACGCGACGGTGCGCGCCAGCCCGGCGGCGGCGAACGCCCGGTCGGTCTGCTCCCGACCGGGACTGCCGACGGGGAAATCGACGTAGGTCTCGTTCGCGATGTCGGCGAGACTGAGGCGACGTCGTCCGCCGAGGCAGTGCCCGGGACCGAGGACGGCGACGTGACGTTCCTCGGCGAGGACGAGATGGTCCGTTCCCGCAGGGCTCACCGTGGCCGGCAGTCCGAGCACGGCGGCGTCGAGCTCGCCGGCGCGAATCTCCGCGATGAAGCGTCGGCTGTCTCCGGCTCGCATCGTGATCCGCACATGGGGATGTCTGGCGTGCAGTGCGGCGAGCACGGCCGAGAGGTCGAGGGCGGTGACCGTGGGAATGACGCCGATCGACAGCGTCCCGCGGATCTCACCGGCCGCTGCCGCAGCGACGGCCCCGGCCCGATCGGCGGCCTCGAGGGCGGCGCGGGCGGCGGGAATGAACGCGGCACCGGCATCGGTGAGGTCGACGCGCCGGCTCGTGCGCGCGAAGAGCGTGACGCCGAGTTCACGTTCGAGGACTTTGATCTGATGGCTGAGCGCCGACTGGACGACGTGACACCGCGCGGCGGCTCGCGTGAAGTTCCGCTCCTCGGCGACGGCGATCGCATAGCGCATCTGCTGAAGCTCCATGCATTTATCGTCGTACACGATCGCTGAGATGAAAAGCATGTGTTGGACTCATTGCTGATTCGGGCGGACTCTGGAGACATGACTTCGACGATCTCACCTCCGCATCCCTCGCCCACCCGGTCCCGCCTCGGCGCGACTCTCGCCACCGCTCTCGCTCCTGCCGTCTGGGGCACGACCTACCTCGTCACGACGGCTTTCCTGCCCGCCGACCATCCGCTGTTCGCCGCGCTCATGCGCTCCCTGCCGGCGGGCCTCATCGGCCTGCTCATCGCCCGTCGGCTGCCGCAGGGTTCGTGGTGGTGGAAGGCGCTGGTCCTCGGGACCCTCAACATCGGCGTCTTCTTCCCGCTCCTCTTCGTCGCCGCCGGTCGCCTGCCGGGCGGAGTCGCGGCAACCTTGGGGGCCACGCAGCCGATCCTCGTCACAGTCCTCGCCGTCGTCATCCTCGGCGAACGGCTCTCACGGTGGCGACTGGCGTGGGGCATCGTCGGCGTCATCGGTGTCGGCATGGTCGTCCTCGGGCCCGGGGCCGGCTTCGACCCCATCGGTCTCCTCGCCGGCATCGGCGGGGCGGCGTCGATGGGCGTCGGTGTCGTCCTCGTCAAGCGCTGGGGCCGCCCGCCGGGGTTGAGTGCGGTCGGCTTCGCCGGTTGGCAGCTGACCGCGGGCGGGCTCGTCCTCCTCGTTCCCACACTGGCCGTCGAGGGCGTGCCGGAGCGCATCGATGCGGCGGGAGTCGCCGGCTATCTCTGGCTCGGCATCGTCGGCGGCATCCTCGCCTACACCCTGTGGTTCCGCGGGTTGGGCCGCCTGCCAGTGACCGCGACGGCCCTCCTCGGGCTGCTCTCACCGCTCGTGGCAGCGGGCCTCGGCGCGCTCTTCGCCGGTGAACGCCTCACCCTGCTCCAGATCGCCGGCTTCGGTCTCGCGCTGGCCGCGCTGGCCTGCGGACAGCTCGCCCCACCTCGGCGGGGACAGCCCACGTGACGACGGACCGCCTCGGCGATGACGATCTGAAGCCCCTTGACTCACGGTCGTAGGCTGAGGATATGGAGTTCAGGTATCTCGGAAACAGCGGATTGAAGATCTCGGAGATCACGTACGGCAATTGGCTCACCCACGGTTCGCAGGTCGAGAACGACATCGCGACGAAGAGCGTCCATGCCGCCCTCGACGCCGGCATCTCGACGTTCGACACCGCCGACGTCTACGCCAACACCGCCGCCGAACAGGTCCTCGGCGACGCGCTGGCCGGGCAGCGACGGGAGTCGGTCGAGATCTTCACGAAGGTCTACTTCCCGACCGGCCCGAAGGGGCACAACGACACCGGACTGTCGCGCAAGCACATCATGGAGTCGATCAACGGGTCGCTCACCCGCCTGGGCACCGACTACGTCGACCTCTACCAGGCGCACCGCTACGACTACGAGACGCCGCTCGAGGAGACGATGCAGGCCTTCGCCGACATCGTCCGGGCCGGCAAGGCGCTCTACATCGGTGTGAGCGAATGGAACGCCGACCAGCTGCGCGCCGGTCACTACCTCGCCCGGGACCTCGGCATCCAGCTGATCTCGAACCAGCCGCAGTACAACATGCTGTGGCGGGTCATCGAACCGCAGGTGGTGCCGACGTCGAAGGAGCTCGGCATCTCGCAGATCGTCTGGTCGCCGATCGCCCAGGGTGTCCTCACCGGCAAGTACAAGGTCGGTCAGCCGGCCCCTGCCGGGTCGCGCGCCACTGATGACAAGGGCGGGGCGGACATGATCTCCCGCTACCTCAATGATGAGACGCTCACGGCGGTCGCGAAGCTCGAGCCGATCGCCGCCGACCTCGACCTGACGATGGCCCAGCTGGCGATCGCGTGGGTGCTCGCCAATGACAACGTCGCCACCGCTCTCGTCGGGGCGTCGCGTCCCGAGCAGATCGCCTCGAATGTCGCCGCAGCCGGGGTCAAGCTCGACGCCGAGGTGCTCGATCGCATCGATGAGGCGCTCGGTGATCTCCCGGAGACGGATCCCGCGAAGACGAAGTCCCCGGAGACCCGCATCGTCTGACGCGCATCTCGGGTCGCGCCGGCGGGTCCCGGGCAGGAAGCGGAGCGATCACTCCCGACAGGCAGTGGCTCGAGCGCCTGGCGCTGGGTGGCTCGAGCGATCCGGCGCGGGGTGGACGCTCCGGCGCGTATCCCCCGAGGTGGATCTGCTAATCCCCCGAGGTGGATCCGAGCTGAAGATCAGCGGATTGTCGAGCTCGATCCACCTCGGAGAGCCGAGTCGGCAGGATCAGCGCGGAGCGTTCATGCGGTGGAGCAGCGGATTGGGCTGTCGTCGGTGTGGATCGTCAGACGGGCCCGTTGCCGCCGCGCCGCACCGAATCTAGGGCACGGTTCTCGTGCGCGCCGGTGTCTCGGCCGGTGCGAAGATGAGGGGCGACGCCAATGCAGTGAGGATGCCGGCGGGCAGGCTGAGACTGGCCAGTGAAAGCACATACTCCCAGACCGCGATCGGCGGGGGCCGGACGAAGCTGCCCGAGGCCAGGCTGACGAGCATCACTGGGGTCAGAGCCGCGGCGAATCCGAGAACGAAGCAGAAGACCACCGCGCTCAGACGACCATGCAGCCGTGGCGCCGTCCTCCGAACGACGAAACTGCACGGAATGCCCATGACCACGCCCAATCCGATGCCGATGCCAAGGGCCCACCGTGTGGCGACGAGGAAGCCGTCCACAGGCCCGATCGACATACCGTCCCCCGTGACTATCTGCGGAACCAGCAGGAGGAGCACCATGGTGACCACCCCACCGAGTCCGCCGATTCCCCCAGCGAGAACGACGAATCGCCAGACTGTTCCCCATTTGCCGAGCACCATGCATCCAACCTAACTGATCACCGTCAGGGACGCCGGTGGTCGTGGCGTGCGGCCATGAAGGCGCGCTTGAGGTTGGTCGAGGGCGCGTGGTCGCCGCGATGTTGTGGCCGATCAACGCCCGCCACTGGCCACGGCCTACTTGTAGAAGCCCTCGCGGAGGTTGATGCCGTATTCGACCCACGCCTTGAGCGCGGCGAGCATACCGGTCCAGCCCATCGAGTTGCCGAAGGCACCCTCGGCTCCGCCGACGGTCGTCTTCCACGCCTTCTCCGTGATCGTCACGAGCGTGCGGGTTCCATTGTCGACCGGCGCGAACTCGAAGGTCGTCGTCGTCTTCGGGGTCGTCGTGTGCTCCGAGCCCTCCCACGCGATGACGATCTTCTCATCGGGGATGGTCTCGATGACATCGACCGGGAAGCGCCCAGGGAAGTCAGCGAAGTCCCAGGTCACCTCGGCGCCGGGGTCGAGTCGACCGCGGGCGCCGCCGGTCGTGAAGTACTTCGAGAGCTGCTCGGGGTCGGCCACCGCCTCATAGGTCTCATGGGGCGTCTTCGAGATGTAGCCGGTGACCGTGAAGGAGAGCTCCTCCAGCGGGGCCTGCTTGTCGTTCTGCTCATCATTCATGTGATATTTTTACCACATGTCTGAGGAGAAGGGAACAGGTTCGCGCCGAGGCGACCGCGCGGAAAGCGGATCCGCCGACTCTCGCGACGACGCGGTGTTCAAGGCGCTGGCGAATCCGACCCGGCGTCGCATCCTCGACCTCCTCCGCGCCGAACCGCGGACGACCGGCGCCGTCGCCGCCGAGTTTCCCGACCTCGATCGCACGACGGTCCTCCAGCACATCCGTGTGCTCGAACACGCCGAGTTGCTCACCGGTCGCAGGGTCGGCCGGACCCGGGTGCTCGCCCTGGCTCCGTTGCCGATCAAGCGGATCCACGACCGGTGGATCGGCGACTATGCTCATGCCGCCGTCGAACTCCTCGCCTCCCTCGACACCGAGGCTGAGTGACCCGGCCACTGCGCGCACTCATCTTGGCCAGTCTCGGAGTCTGCGCCGGGTCCAGGGTGAAATCCGCGGTCTGCTCCCTCTAGTCCCGGCCACCCGATGTGCCGGCTCGCCGCGCGGCGACGATCCATGACACGAGTCCCGCGAGCAGGAGGATCCCGGCGCACAGCAGGAAGGTCACGGTGTCGCCGAGGTAGGTGAACCCCACCCCGCCGATGACCCCGGCGATGCCGAGGCCGATGTCGAAGCTCATGTTCCACGCGACGCTCGCCCGCGCCGGAGTGCTCACGGCGGTGAACGCCATGACGAGGCTCGCCGACTGGAGGGTGCCCAGCCCCAGCCCGACCACCGCCATCGCCAGCCCGAGGACGACTCCCCCGCCGGTGATCGCCGTGACGATGAAGCCGCAGGCGGCCAGGCCGACACCGGCGAGGTTGAGCCCGAGCGGCGAGCGCGCATCGGCGACGGCTCCGGCGGCGAAGCGCCCGATGACGGAGAACACCTGCATGATCCCGATGTAGATCGCCGGAGTGGCGATCCCCTCCCCTGGACCGAAGCCGACGATGAGTCCGAAGGTGACCATGCCGATGAGGAACGGCGCGAGCATGGTGAGCAGAGGAAGGATCTCGCCGAGGCGGTGCCGGCCCTGCGAGGACACCTCGCGGCCGGCATCAGGGCCCGAACCCCGGGCACCGACGTCGCGCGACCCCCGGGGCACCAGCGTCATGGCCTGAAGCCTGAGCATCAGCGTCAACGGCGCGGTGTGTGCCCGGCAGCCCGTCGCGCTCGGCGCCGGGCGGCGGGACCGGCACACGCCCGGGCAGGAAGCGGATGATCGTCGGTGCGGCGAGCAGCAGGGTTCCGCACGCGATGAGGCGGAACGACCACACGGGGACGACGCCGATGAGCCACAGGCCGAACGGCGCACCGAGGGCCGCCGCGAGCGAGGTGATGCCGCCGAAGATGCCGAGCGCCTTCCCCAACCGGCGCGGTGCCACCGTCCCCGGGACCGCGGCGTTGGCGAGGACGACGAAGAGGCCGAACCCCATGCCGCCGAACACCCCGGCGAGGACGAGGCTGAGCAGCGGCTGCGTCACGATGAGGCCGCACACCTGCCCGAGCACCTGGAGTCCGAGGGCGACGAGCAGGGCCGAGCGCAGGCCGAGCCGCGCGCCCAGCCACGGGGCGAAGGGCTGGACGGCGATGACGCCGATCATCATCGTCGTCAGCACCGCGCCGCCGGTCACGGTCGCGAGCCCGCCGATCGCCCCGATCGAGACCATCGTCGAATAGCTGAGGAAGAACCCGGAGAAGCCGAACATCGCCGACCACACGAGCCCGAGCAGGGCCGGGGTCAGAGTGCGACGATCATCCATACTCGCACGTTACGTCATCGCATCGCCGAGGCGGCTGCGGATCTCGCAATCGACCATGTCCGTGCGCTCCCCAACCGCAGGTCTCCGCTGGTCGGACGTGCCGTCTCCCATGGAGAGAGCTGTCATCTGGTGTTCCTCGACGTTCTGTAGAATCGCGGCATGACCTCGTCGCAGCTTCCCGACAGCCCGTCCTCCGGCCTCATCGACACGGCTTTCGTCCTCCGCTACGAGCCCCTGTACGAACTCACCGAGCTCGAGGCTGAGATCTTCGATTCGATCGCCCCGAAGGTCGTGCGCCGCGAGGGCTACAAGCGCAAGAACTTCCTCAAGGTCGTCGAGTGGAAGGCCGTCGCGGTGTTGCCGATGGCCGAGAAGCTCTCCGGCGACGACATCGACTACGTCACCGCCGTCGCCCTCGACGATGACACCCCGAACCATCTGCGCCTGCCCTTCCTCAAGGTCCTGCCGGGAGTCGGCAACCCTCTGGCCAGTGCCCTGCTCACGGTCTTCGATCCGAAGAAGTACGCGATCCTCGACGCCCGCGCCGTCGGCGTCCTCCACGACCATGGGCTGCTCGAATCCGCCAACCCGTCGCATGTCGACTACACCGCCTACCGGAAGCTCGTGAAGTCCCTGGCCAAGGGCGCGAACTGCGCACCCCTCGACCTCTACCGCGCCCTCGTCGCGTACTCCCGCCAGCCGCAGGGCTGAGCGTCGCCGACCTCCGGCGGCCTCAGAGCGCGCCGGCCGCCGCCAGCGCCGGCACCACCCGATCCCGGGTGAGCGGGGCGAACTGGCGCTCGACGGTGTCGGCGGGCATCGGAGCGCACGGGAACCATCCGGCCGCGGCGATCTCGGCCTGATGCCTGATATCGGTGAGGTCGAGCCCGGCCGGCACACCGTCGTAGACGAAGACGTCGCCGATGACCCGATGGTCGGCCTCATTGGCGGCCGCCGCGGTGAACTCCCCGAGCGACGAGAGCCGGGCGGGATCGAGGTCGAGTCCGAGCTCCTCGGCGATCTCCCGGATGATCGTGTCCTCCGGGGTCTCACCCGCCTCCGGTTTGCCTCCGGGCAGCATGAACGACGTCGTCCCGGTCTTGCGGACCATGAGGAGCTCCGGGCGGTCGGGGTGGATGACGA
This sequence comes from Brevibacterium sp. LAARM2_SD2, assembly GCF_057364785.1. Lineage (NCBI taxonomy): Bacteria > Bacillati > Actinomycetota > Actinomycetes > Micrococcales > Brevibacteriaceae > Brevibacterium > Brevibacterium sp. LAARM2_SD2. The sequence goes on from NZ_JBNFOM010000003.1 coordinate 126,948, forward strand.
CGAGCGCGCTCACGCGGATGTCCCTCATGGTGTCCTTTCGCCGAGGCGGTGGTGTCCGGTTCAGTCCGACCAGAGGCCGGAGGCGCCTCGGCGATGGGAGCCGACGAGGTGCGTGTCCACCATACCGACGGCCTCCATGAGCGCATACATCGTGGTCGGACCGACGAAGCGGAACCCCTCGCGCTTGAGCGCCTTCGACAGTGCCGCCGATTCCGAGGAGGTCGTGGGCACCTCGGCGATCGTCTGCGGTGTCGGGGTCTGCGCGGGCCGGAAGCTCCAGATGAACTCGGCGATGCCGCCGGAGTCCCGCAGCGCGATGATCGCCCGGGCGTTGCCGATGCATGCCTCGATCTTCCCGCGATGGCGGATGATGCCGGGATCGGCGAGGAGGGCTGCCACCTCGGCGTCACCGTAGCCGGCGACGGTGTCGACATCGAAGTGGGCGAAGACCTCGCGGAACCGTTCGCGCTTCTTGAGGATCGTCAGCCACGACAGTCCCGCCTGGAAGCCCTCGAGGCTGAGGCGCTCGAAGAGCCCGGACTCATCGCGCACGGGCAGACCCCACTCGGTGTCGTAGTACTCGAGCAGGAGCGGATCCCCGTAGGCCCACGGGGTGCGCGCGAGACCGTCCTCACCGACGACCGGGCCGCCTGCCATCGTCTCCGCTGCGCTGGACTCCACGGCGCTCGTCTCCTCCCTCATGGTGCCGCTGCCTCCTTGAGAGTCTCCCACAGCGCTGCGACGTCGCTGCGCTCCGTCGTCAGGGAGCCGATCGAGATCCGCACCATCCACCGCCCGTCGAGCGTCGACGGGGACACGTACGCGCGCCCGGAGTCGTTGACCGCCCGCGCCCACTCCCGGGTGTGCGCGTCGAGGTCCTCCCCGGTCAGGCCCGGCGGCTCATGGCGGATGCACACGGTCTGCAGGGGCACGGGGGCGACGACGGTCCAGTCCGGTTCGGCCTCGACCTGCGCGGCGAACCAGCGGGCGTTCTCAAGGTCGCGGCGCAGGCGGGCGCGGATCGCCTCGGCGCCTTCGATGCGGAGCATGAACCACAGTTTGAGCGCCCGGAACCGGCGTCCCAAGGGCACGCCCCAGTCGCGGAGGTTGGTCACCTCGGCGTCCCGATCGGACTGCAGGTACGAGGGGTTCGTCGACATCACCGCCTCGAGATGGGCGGGATCGCGGACGAAGAACAGGGAGCAGTCGAAGGCGACCCCGAACCACTTGTGGACGTTGATGACGAGCGAATCGGCGCGATCGATGCCGTCTGCCATGCCCCGCATCTCCGGGAGGATGAGGGCGGAGCCGGCCATCGCGGCATCGACGTGGAACCACAGTCCGTGCGCGGCGGCGACCTCCCCGATCGCCGCGAGCGGGTCGAGTCCCGTGGTCGTCGTCGTTCCGCACGTCGCGACGACCGCGGCGGGGACGGCACCGGCCGCACGGTCCGCCGCGACCGCTTCGGCGAGGGATTCCGGATCCATCGCGAAGTCCTCGTCGACGTCGACCCAGCGGATCTGGTCCTCCCCGAACCCGGCGAGGAGCACGGCCTTGCGCACCGAGGAGTGCGCGTACGGGCTGAGGTAGACCGTCAGCGGAGCGCTCGCCTGGGTGAGCCCGGGTCCCATCATCGCGAAGTCCGAGGCGCGCTCCCTGGCCTCGAGCATCGCGAGCAGCGTCGCCGTCGAGGCCGTGTCCTGGATGACCCCGCGGAAGTCCGCGGGCAGCCCGAAGAGGTCGCGGGCCCACCCGAGGACGACCTGCTCGACCTCCGACAGCGCCGGGGAGGCCTCCCAGGACAGCCCGAGCACTCCGAGCCCCGAACTCGCGATGTCCCCGAGCACCGAGGAGAGCTCGCTGTTGGCGGGGAAGAAGTTGAAGAACCGCGGATGCTGCCAGTGCGTGAGCCCGGGCATGACGATGTCATCGAGATCCCCGAGCACCGCGGTCGGGTCCTCCCCGTCCTCCGGCGCCGAGGCGGCCAGCTGAGCGGCGATGTCACCGGGGGCGACACTCGCGCGCACGGGCCGCTGCGGCAGGGAGGCGCGGTAGTCGGCGATCCAGTCGATGAGGTCGTGGCCGTGCCGCCGGAACTCCTCGGGCGTCACCGACGCACCGCCCGGCGACGCGCGCCGGATCCGCGGCCCGACTCCCTCACCATCACTCGGTGCCGCCGGCGATGTTCTCCTGCATGTGGAGGAACTCGACGTGGCGCTCGTACTTGTCGAGGACGTCATCGATGAGCTGGTCCTTCGTGTAGCCCATGATGTCGTAGCCCTGACCGGCTCCGCCGTCGAGGTAGACCTCCATCCGGTAGTAGTCCTCGGTGCCGCGCGGGACGCGGCCGCCGAACGACGGCACACTGACCTTGTGCGGCCACACCTGGTAGCGGAACGGGTACTGGCCCTCGCCGTCGACCTCGAGTTCGACGAGGTCTCCGTTCTCGTCGAAGCGCCCCTCGGAGTCGACCCGCCCGCAGCGGGCGGAGATGCCGCGTGAGCGCATCTCCTCGGCGATCTCCTGCATCGTCGGCAGGAGCACGTTCTGCTCGTAGTCGCGGACCTTGCTCCCGCTGGGGAACGCGAGCACCCGGGAGAGCTGCTTCTTCCACGTCTCCGATCCCCGGCCCGACCGGCGGGCGAGCGAGCCCGAGAGGCTCTGCTCGACGCTGTCGACGCGGTTGCCTTCGACGCGCAGGGCTCTGTAGAGGCCGATCATCACGAGGATGATGACGAAGGCGAAGGGCAGACCCATGATGACCGTCGCGCTCTGCAGCGCGCCGATCCCGCCGACGATGAGCATCGCCACGGTCAGCGCACCGGTGAGCACGGCCCAGAAGATCCGCAGCCCCGCCCGTCCGTCGTCCTGCGGGGTGGGCAGGAACGAGGAGAGGTTCGCCATGACGAGGGCCGCGGAGTCCGCCGAGGTGACGTAGAAGAGGAGGGCAGTGAGGGTTGCCAGAGCCGCGACGACGGTGAAGGCCGGGTACTGGGCGAGCAGCTCGTAGAAGCCGCCCTCGGGATTGAGCATCGTCTGCTCCCCGAACTCCAGGTTGCCGCTGCGGATGATGTCGAGTGCGGAGTTCCCGTAGATCGAGATCCACATGAAGATGTAGATGAAGGGGATCGTCAGGGTGCCGATGACGAACTGGCGGATCGTGCGGCCCCGCGAGATGCGGGCGAGGAAGAGTCCGACGAAGGATGCCCAGGCGATCCACCAGGCCCAGAAGAACAGCGTCCAGTCCGTCATCCACGTGCCCGTGTCCTCGAAGGCGAAGGTCTGGCCCACCATGTTCGGGAAGAGGCGGACGAAGTCGGTGACGTTGAGGACGAATGCGTTGAGGAGGAACTGCGTGTTGCCGGCCACGAGCACCCAGATGCTCAGGGCGATCGCGGCGAAGACGTTGAGCAGGGAGAGGAACTTGATGCCCTTGTCGACGCCGGAGACCGCTGAGAGCGTGGCCACGCCCACGCCGATGACGACGATGGCGACCTGGGACGCCACGGACACAGGCAGGCCGAAGACGACGTTGAGGCCGACGTTGACCATGACGACGCCGATGCCGAGCGAGGTGGCCACACCGAAGATCGTGCCGAGGAGGGCCGCGAAGTCGACGGTGTCGCCGAGCGTCCCCTGGACCCGCTTGCCGAAGAGCGGGGCGAGTGCCGAGCGGATCGCCAGCGGCATGTTCATCCGGTAGGCGAAGTAGGCGAGCGCGATGCCCATGAGGGCGTAGAGGCCCCAGCCGCTGAGCCCGTAGTGGAAGAGCGTCCACACGGTCGCCTCACGGGCGGCGTCGACGGTCCCGGGTTCCGTGCTCGGCGGCTGCAGGTACTGCGTAACGGGTTCGGCCACGGCGAAGAACATGAGGTCGGTGCTGATGCCGGCGGCGAAGAGCATCGACGCCCACGACAGGAGACCGAATTCGGGCTTCGAATGCTCGGGGCCGAGCTTCGTCGACCCGTACCGGGAGGCGGCGAGGTAGATGACGAAGACGAGGACGATCGCGACGAGGAGGACGTAGAACCACCCGAACCAGTCCGAGGTCCACCCGACCACAGCACCGAGGACGGCCTGGGCGTTGACGGGGGCGAGGAACGCCCACAGTGTGATCGCGAGCGTGCCGACGGCCGCCGCGATGAAGACGCGCTTGTTGACCGGTGGCAGGTTCTTCTTCGACCTGCCCGCCGCGTCCTCGTTGGATTGCTTTGCCTGGAGTGTCATCTCTTCGCTCCCTCGTCCGGCGACCGACCGCCGCGATGTCATGGGCAACTGGGGGTTCATGGGGCAACTAGGGGTACATGGGCAACACGAGATTGGGGATTGGGGGTCTTGGAGAGCCGTGTCCCGGACTCGATGATCACAGGCCGCCGCACTTCCGGCAACCGACGATGGAGGCTACCATATCCGAATTTTCGGTAGCGCACCCCTGAATTCTTGGCAAAATGAGACGCGGGCCACACTCCGCGGGTCCCGCCGAGGGCCTGTGGTCCGCTGACCAGCCCAGGCGCAGCCCGAGCGGACGCTCGGGCCACCGCCTGGACGGATCTCCTCAGAGTGAGACGAGGAGGAGGACCGTCGCCATGACGACTCCCGAGCCGAGGAACGTGATGAACGTGTAGCCGAGGATGTCGCGCATCTTCAGGCCCGCGATCGCGAGCACCGGCAGCGCCCAGAACGGCTGGAGCATGTTCGTCCACTGGTCGCCGTAGGACACCGCCATGATCGCGATCGACGGGTCGACGCCGAGCTGGTTGGCCGCGTCGAGCATGATCGGACCCTGCACGGCGAACTGGCCGCCGCCGGAGGGGACGAAGAAGTTGACGAGGCCCGCCGAGAGCAGCGCGAGGACGCCGAAGGAGACGGGGTTGGCGATCGAGACGAACGCATCGGAGAACACTGCGATGAGTCCGGTGCCGGACATGATGCCGAGGATGCCGGCGTAGAGCGGGAATTGGAGGAGGATCTCCCCGACGTTCGATGCCGCGTCCTTGGTCAGGGCGATGAGTTCGAACGGGTTCCGCACGAGGAGGAAGATGAGGGCGAGGAAGGACCAGTTGACGATGTCGAGGGTCAGTCCCCCGCCCTGGGCGAAGTGGATGATGAGGTAGGCGACGAGGGCGAAGCCGATGACGAGGGTGAGGATGCGGGAGGCGTCGATGCGGTCAGCGGGTGTGACGATCTCCTCGACGAGGGGGCCGCGCTCCCCCGAGGACATCGATTCGGGCATCTCGTAGACCGTGGCGCCCTGCTTCGGGGCGATGAGGTAGAAGAGGACGCTGCACACGACGATGACGCCGAGGATGGCGAGCAGATTCCACGTCGAGAAGATCGTCTCGCTCACGGGCACGATCTCACCGCCGAGGGAGTCGGCGAGGAACGAGTCCGGGGTTGCGGCGGTCAGCGGACCCGACCCCGAATAGCCCATGTGCCAGACGACCATTCCGGAGTAGCCGGCGGCGACGAGGAGCGGGAAATGGACCTTGATGCCGCGCCGGCGCGCCTGGACGGCGACCTCCCTGGCCAGGAGTGCACCGACGACGAGGCCGAGTCCCCACGTGATGAGGCTCGCGACGGCGGCGACGAGGAAGACGAAGACGTAGGCGAATGCCGGGGATCCCGGCACCTGTGCGAGCCGGGAGAGCAGCGCCTGGACGGGGCCGGTGTTGGCGAGGATGTGGCCGAGGAGCAGGATGAGGCACATCTGCGTCATGAACTCGAGCAGCCCGGAGAGGCCGACGCCCCAACTCGTGACGACCTCGACCGGGCTCGCCCCGGTGAGGATGAAGGCGAGGACGGCGACGATGAGGGTGAGCACGATCGCGAAGGTCAGGGCCGAGGGGATCCACTGCTCGAGGACCCGGTTGATCGGTCGCATCACCCCTTTCGAGGCCGCGACGTTCTTGTGGGCAGACGGCGTCGGTGCCGACATGAGGACCTCCTGCTGGGAAAGTGCTGTGTATCACTTCAGGATACAGTGAGCGCCGTCACCGCCTGCGGGGACCCGCACACGGCGAAGGCGCCGTCCGCGGATGCGGACGACGCCTTCTGCGCCGGGTCGGACTCAGCGGCGGCGAGCGCTCACGCCCTCCCGCCGTGCTGAGTCCTCGGCCCTCACTTGTCGCTCTTGAACACGAGCTGCTTGTTGACGAACTCGTCCATCGCCAGCGGGCCGAGCTCACGCCCGACGCCGGAGCGCTTGACGCCGCCGAAGGGCAGGTACTCGCGTGAGCCCTCGGGCGCATTGATGAAGACCATGCCCGAGTCGATCTGCGCGCCGACGCGCTCGGCGCGCTCGACGTCGCCGGAGAACACGGCGGCCCCGAGGCCGAAGGGGGTGTCGTTGGCGAGTTCGACGGCCTCGTCCTCACTGCTCACCTTGTAGACGATGACGGCGGGGCCGAAGAGCTCCTCGTAGTAGCCGCGCATGCCCTTCTCGACGTCGGCGAGGACGACGGGTTCGACGTAGGCGCCTCCGCCCTCGTACTTCTTCCCGCCGGCGAGCAGGGTCGCGCCCTGGCTCACGGTGTCCTGCACCTGTTCGACGAAGCGGTCGGCGGCGGCGACCGAGGACAGCGGAGACAGGCGCGAGCCCTCCTCCCCGGGAACCTCGGGGGTGGCCTTCTTCGCGGCGGCGGTGATCGATTCGAGGAACTCGTCGTAGACGTCGTCCATGACGATCATCCGCTTGGGCGAGTTGCAGGCCTGGCCGGTGTTGCCCATCCGGGTGTTGAAGAACGTCTTCGCGCTCTTCGCGACATCCTCGGTGTCGAGGAGGATGTACGGGTCGGAGCCGCCCAGTTCGAGGACGACCTTCTTGAGGTTCTTGCCCGCCTCCGCGGCGACGGCGGCTCCGGCACGTTCGGATCCGGTCAGGGACACGCCCTGGTTGCGGGGGTCGGGGAGGATGAGGTCGGCGACCTGCTCGTTGCTCGCGTAGATGTTGATGTACGCGCCCTCGGGCAGACCCGCCTCGGTGAAGATCTCCTCCATGATCGCCGCCGACCGCGGGCACTGCGGGGCATGCTTGAGCAGGATCGTGTTGCCGAGCGCGAGGTTCGGGGCGGCGAAGCGGGCGACCTGGTAGTACGGGAAGTTCCACGGCATGATGCCGAGCAGCGAGCCGACGGGCTTGCGGCGGATCCATGCGGTGCCGTCCTCGGGACCGCGCAGCGGCTCATCGGCGAGGAACGCCTCGGCGTTGTCGGCGAAGTAGCGGTAGATCGCCGAGCTCAGCGCGACCTCGCCCTTGCCCTCGGGCACGGACTTGCCCATCTCGAGCCTGATGACCTCGGCGAGCTCTTCGGCGCGTGCGGCGTAGATCTCCGCGACCCGCGTGAGCAGGGCCGCGCGTTCGGCGACCGGGGTCTGGCTCCACTCGGTGAACGTCGTCGCCGACCGGTCGATGGCGGCCATGATCTCCGCGTCCGTGGCCGTCGGGAACTCCTCGACGACGTCGCCGGTGGCGGGGTTGGTGACGCGATACAGGGTGGACATGATGGACCTCTTCTCTGCTTCGATGCCGGGAATCGTCGGTGACCGCAGGCCCTCGCCGAGGTGGTCACCGCGTGTACGTCCCACGCTATGGCCGATCCGGGTCCGCGGCAATTCCCCTTCCCACCGAATTCCCTGGATGCTTGCTCGTGCCGGCATGCTCGCCTCGCTCGCCCGCGGATGCCCGGGGATCGATGCCTCGACCCCCGGGCACCGGCGGCGACTGCTAAGTTGGCGCTATGACCTCAGTCACAGATCTCGTCAAGCGCTACTACACGACCGTCGACGCCGGGGATCCCGTGGCCACCGCCGCGCTCTTCGCCGCCGACGCCACCTACGACCGTCCCGGCTACCCGACGATGGTCGGGCAGCAGATCACGGACTTCTACCTCGGCGAGCGCGTCATCGAATCCGGTGCCCACGAACTCGCCGAGATCCTCGTCGACGGTGAGGCCGCCGCCAGCCGCGGCACCTTCGCCGGTCGTCTCAAGGACGGCTCGGAGACGACGGTGGGCTTCGCCGACTTCTTCCGCTTCGACGCCGAGGGCCTCATCAGCACCCGCACCTCGTACTTCTACGTCGGCGCCGTCTGAGCTGGTCTCAGGGCTGGGCGTGACCCCGCACTGCTGCGCGTGCCCGCGCGCTACTGCGCCTGCCCGCGCGCTCTGAGCACGGCGCGCTGGATCCGGTCGCGCTCGGCAGCCGCGGCCGGACTCGGCGTCGCCCCATAGGCGTCCTCGACCTGCGCGAACACCGTCTCCATCGCCTCATCGCCGAGGTCGAGCGGCAGGTCGTCGATCGCGGCGAACGCCGGGCCGATGTGGTGCATGAACCCGCGGATCCCGGCCTCTCCCCCGCCGTGGTGCATGCCCTCGAACTGGCCGACGGCCGCCCACCGCAGGCCCAGTGAGTTCCGCATCACCGCATCGAGGTCGGCGGCGGTGACGACCCCGTTCTCGACGAGCGCGATCGCCTCCTTGAGCAGCGCGTTCTGCAGGCGATTGCCGACGAATCCGCGGACCTCGCGGGCGAGGACGACGGGTTCGCGTCCGCAGCTGCGGTAGAACTCGACGGCGCGGGTGAGCGTCTCGGAGCTCGTGACCGGGGAGGGGACGACTTCGACGAGCGGCATGAGGTGCGGCGGGTTGAACGGGTGGCCGACGATGACCCGGGCGGCCGCCTCGGCGGGCAGGGCACCGACGAGGTGGGAGGCGGGGATCGTCGACGACGAGGTCGCGAGCACCGCCCCAGCCGGTGCCGCCGCGGCGATCCGGGCGAAGAGCCGGGGCTTCTCGTCCGGGTCCTCGGGGCCGGACTCCTGGACGAATCCCGCCGAGGCGACCGCCTCCTCGAGCGAGTCCGCGAGGTCGACGGTGCCGGTCCGTGCCCGCGCGGCCGTCTCGTCGAGGTCCGAGCCGACGAGGTCGGGGTCGCGCTCCTCCACGGCTGCGGCACGGGCGGCGGCATCGGTGCGAACGTCGGCACGGATGCCTGCGACTACCTCGGCGAGGTCGTCCCGGGGATCGACGACGGCGACGTCGTATCCCGAACCGGCGAAGAGACGGGCGAAGGAGCGGCCGATGGTGCCGGCCCCGATGACGGCGACTGTGAACGACATGCACCCAGGCTATACCGGCACGGCAGGGGCCCTTGAGAGCGACGAAAATCTTCGCCCGTGACGGCTCTCACCGGGGCGTTCAGTGGCACAATGACACCATGGCAGCGCACCCCGGACTCAGACCCGTCGACTCCGAGACCCTGGCTGTGGCCGAGGACGAGTTCGCGGCCGCCGCCGAGATGGCGAACGTCGAGGTCCGGGAACTCCACACCGCCGCCGAGGCGGCCGAGGCCTCACTGCTCCTCGACGAGGTGTGGAACGTCGACCAGACCGGCACGAACGTCCTCGAACCCGGGCTCATCGTCGCCTTCGCCCATGCCGGCAACTACGTCTCGGCGGCGTACAGCCGTGACGACCCTGCGGAGATGATCGGGGTGACGATCGGATTCTTCGGCCAGCCGCTCGGCACCGTCATGCACTCCCACATCGCCGGGGTTCGGCACGAGCACATCGGGCACGGCGCGGGATCGGCGATGAAGCTCCACCAGCGGCTGTGGTGTCTGCGGCTGGGGATCACGGAGATGACGTGGACGTTCGATCCGCTCATCGCCCGCAACGCGTACTTCAACTTCCAGCGCCTCGGCGTGAGCATGGTCGAATACCTCGAGGACTTCTACGGGCAGATGCGCGACGGCGTCAACGCCGGTCAGGCCAGCGACCGGATGATGGTGTCGTGGCCGCTCGACCGGCCGGCCCGGGTGCCCGCGGTCTCCGCCGACGCCGCGTTCGCGTGCCTGCGCGCCGACGAGTCGGGTGCCCCGCTCGTCGCCGAGGTGCCGCGGGAGGCCGCCGTCGTCTCCCTCGACTTCCCCTCCGACATCGAGAACCTCCGCCGCCACGACCCCGAACTCGCGACAAGGTGGCGCTTGGCCCTGCGCGAGTCGCTCACCGCCCTCGTCGCCGACGGCTGGGTCCTCGACACGTGCCTCAAGGGCGGCACATACCTCCTCCACCATCCGTGAGCCGGGGGCGGTCTCGTCCGCGGCACGACGCTCCCGGGTCTCGACGCTCTCGGGGCCGAGTTCACCTGTCCGTCATGTTCACGCCGTTGACTGGGCCGCGGGCGCGGCCCGCACACGGCGGTCGGTGCGCGAGTCGATGAACGAGGAGAGCGGATGAGCACAACGGTCACGCGGCACCCGGGCACGGTGGGCGAGGTCTTCCGCGTCTTCCTGCGCCTCGGTCTCACCTCCTTCGGCGGCCCCGTCGCGCACCTCGGCTACTTCCGCGAGACCTTCGTCGTCCGCCGCCGGTGGCTGACCGACTCCGCCTACGCCGATGTCGTCGCGCTCTGCCAGTTTCTTCCCGGGCCGGCATCATCGCAGGTCGGCATGGCCATCGGTCTGCAGCGCGCCGGGTTCGGCGGCCTGCTCGCGGCGTGGTTCGCGTTCACCATGCCCTCGGCGATCGTGCTCGTCGCCTTCGCCTACGGATTCGACGCGTTCGGGGACGCGCTCGGCACTGGATGGCTCGACGGCGTCAAGGCCGCTGCCGTCGCCATCGTCGCCGGCGCCGTCCTCGGGATGGGGAAGTCGCTGGCCCCGGATGCCAAACGCGCGACGATCGCCGGCCTCGCCGCGGTCATCGTCCTCCTCATCCCCTTCCCCATCGTGCAGGTGCTCGCGATCATCGTCGGAGCCGGTCTCGGCCTCACCTGGCTGCGACCGGAGGAGGCGACAATCCGCGCCGAGGCGGCCGCCGCGGCCGCGGAGGAGACGTCGGCCTCCGCGGAGGAGACAGAGTCCTCGGACGGGACCGAGTCGGGCCGGTCAGCGGAGTCGGAGGCGAGCGCGCCGACGGGGTTCCGGGTCTCCGTGTCGAAGAGGGTCGGAGCCGCCGCTCTCCTCGTCTTCGCGGCCCTCCTCGTCCTCCTGCCGATCGCGACGGCGCTCACCGGTGATCCGACGCTGCGGCTGACCGACATCTTCTACCGCGCCGGTTCGCTCGTCTTCGGCGGAGGCCATGTCGTCCTGCCGCTGCTCGATGCGGAGACGGTGCGGGCCGGCCTCGTCGACAGTGAGACCTTCCTCGCCGGCTACGGTGCGGCGCAGGCGGTGCCCGGACCGCTCTTCACCTTCGCGGCCTTCCTCGGAGCGTCGATGACGACGGAGCCGACGGGCCTCCTCGGTGCGACGATCGCGCTGCTCGCGATCTTCCTCCCCGCCGGGCTGCTCACCGTCGGGGCCCTGCCGTTCTGGCAGAGCCTCCACGGCTCGGTCCACGCCCGCCGCGCCCTGCTCGGGGTCAACGCCGCCGTCGTCGGCCTCCTCGGCGCCGCACTCTTCGACCCGGTGTTCGTCGAGGGCATCACCAGCCCGGCGACGCTGGCGATCGCACTCGCCGCGTTCATCGCCCTGACCCGCTGGAACCTGCCGGCCTGGGCCGTCGTCCTCATCGCCGCGGCGATCGGCGCGATCGCGCTCTGAGCGCACTCGCCCCCGATCGGCTGGGATCGGGGGCGGGATTCGGGCCTCAGCCCTGGGTGAGCGCGAGGGAGAATTCGACGACGCCGGCATCCTCGACGGAGACGAAGCCGAGGTTCGGCGGTTCCACTCCGTAGTCCTGCCAGGTCACGTCGATCGCACCGACGACGGAGAGGCCGGTGTCGGCGCGGGTCGCCGTCGTCTGCGCCGTCGCCTCCTGGGTCTGCCCGTTGATCTCGAGGGTGCCCGGGATGTCGATCTCGGCGCTGCCGGAGTCGCTCAGCGCTGTGAGATCGACCGGTCCGGTCGCGGTGAACGTCGCCTCCGGGTTCGCATTCGTATCGATGGCCTGCCCGGAGAAGTAGTTGTCGCGCCGGGAGCTGTCGGTCGTCACGGTCCGCAGATCGACGCTCACCGTCCCGGCCGTGAGCTCGCTGCCGTCGATCGTGATGTCGCCCGTGACGTCGGGAGTGCGACCGACGACGGTGACGTCCTCGCCGTTGAGGACCTCGTCGACCCGGTATCCGGCCTCCGATCCCTCCCCGATCGTCCACTGCCCGGCGATGCTCCCTGCCGCACCGTCGGCGCCTCCTGAGCCTGAGGCGATGTCCTCGTTGGCGAACTCCGTGGGAGCCGCGGTGTTCTGTGATGAGGTGTAGAGCTTCGTGCCGACCAGCGCGCCCGCGACGAGCACAGCGATGGCGATGAGAGCGATGATCCACACGAGCGGACGGGAGTAGAAGGGCCGGCGAGCTGCAGTTGAGTTCGTCATACTGTCACCGTACAAACTTCAACTACAGCTCGACCAGGCCCTTCACCTGGAGAGGGACTGGACAGTCCCTGGGAGCGGATCAGGCCTCGGCGTCCTCCCAGGTCTTGCGCAGGAGCTTCTTGTCGAGCTTGCCCACCGAGGTGCGCGGCAGTTCGTCGGTGACGATGATCTCGTCGGGCAGCTGCCACTTCGCGAACCTGTCGCCGAGGACCTCGACGATCGTCTCCCGGGTCACCTCGGCGCCGTCCTCGGCGACGACGTAGGCGACGGGCCGCTCCTGCCATTTCTCGTCCGGGACGCCGATGACGGCGGCCTCCTTGACGCTCGGGCTGTCGAGGATCGCGTTCTCCATGTCGATCGAGGAGATCCACTCGCCGCCGGACTTGATGACGTCCTTGAGACGGTCGGTGAGCTTGAGGTAGCCGTTGGGGAAGATGACCCCGACGTCGCCCGAGCGCCACCAGCCGTCGAGGAAGCGCTCGGAGTTGTCCGGCAGCTGGAAGTAGGACTCGGTGATCCACGGGCCGCGCATGAGGACCTCGCCCATCGACTTGCCGTCGCGGGGCAGCTCCTCACCGGTGGGGTCGACGACCTTGACCTCGACGCCGATGACCGGCAGACCCTGGTAGCGCTTGAAGTCCCAGCGCTCCTCCTCGTCCATGTCGAGTCCGGGTTTGATGTGCCAGTTCGTCGTCGCCAGCGGCGTCGTCTCCGTCGCCCCGTAGCCGTGGATGACATCGGCCCCGGTGATCTCCTTGAACCCGCGCATCATCGACAGCGGCGGCTCGGAGGAGCCGGAGACGAGGCGCACACCGCTGAGATCAGGCGGCTGCGGCATGTCCTTCATCATCGCGAGCATCGGCGCGAAGATCGCCGGTGCGCCGTTGGCGAGCGTGACCTTCTCGGCGATGAACGCCTTGGCGATCGCCCCGAACTCCTCGGCGGCGAACTTGCCGGGCAGGACGAGTTTGGCCCCGGCGGCGACGGCGTTCTGCGGGAATCCCCAGGACAGAACGTGGAACATCGGGGTGATCGGCATGATCGTGTCGTCGAACGAAGCGCCCAGCGCCGCGAGGCCGCCCATCGTGTGGAGGTAGATCGACCGGTGCGAGTAGTAGACGCCCTTGGGCCTGCCCGTGGTGCCGGTCGTGTAGCCGGCGTAGGCGGCGGTCTTCTCATCGACGACTGGCCAGTCGTAGGTGTCGGGCTTGTCCTTGATGAGGTCCTCGTAGAAGACGACGTTCTCCAGCGTCGTCTCGATCTCATCGGCAGGCTTGTCGTCATGACCACCCAGCCCTTGACGTCGAGCTTCGGGGCGAGCGCCTCGGCGACGGGCAGGAGGGATTCGTCGACGAAGATCCAGTCGGACTTCGAGTGGCTGACGACGTAGGCGAGGTCCTCGGGGGCGAGCCGGAGGTTGAGCTGGAGCATCGTGGCCGCGAGTCCGGGGACGGCGAAGTAGAGCTCGAAGTGGCGGCGGGAGTTCCAGTCGAGGACGCCGACCATCGAACCGGCACCGACGCCGAGTTCGGTGAGGCCGTGGGCGAGCTGCGCCATCCGCTTGAACTCGTCGGCGTAGTTCGATCGTCCCCACGATCCGTCCGAGTTGCGGTAGACGACCTCCTGTTCGCCGAAGACCGTGGCCGCGTGCCTGATCATCGACGTGGTGTTGAGCTGGTAGCTGTCGCCGAGGGTCGACGGGATGCCAGTGAGCATGAGACTCCTTTGTTCGTTCACTCGTGGTGGGGCTTGTGGTGCGGGTGAGCTCGCCGAGGCGGGGGCGGGTGCCGCGGCGAGTCGGCGTCACCGGCCGACGAAGCGGGGGACGCGTTTCTCGATGAAGGCCGACACCCCCTCGGCGAAGTCGCGGGTGCCGCGCAGGTAGGTCTGATCGGCCGATTCCCGGCTGAAGGCGTCGTCGAGGGAGGTCAGGCTCGCTTCGTTGATCGCCGACTTCGAGCGGGAGAAGGCCAGCGGTGCGCCCTGGGCCCAGGCGGTGCCGAGTGCACGGGCGCGGGTGAGCTGCTCCCCGGCGGGCACGACCTCGCTCGCCAGTCCCCAGTTGAGGGCCTCCGGTGCCCACACCTTCTCGGCCGTCAGCGCCATCTTCATCGCGCGGTGGCGACCCGCCGAGGCGGCGACGAGGGCGGTGGCCCCGCCGTCGGGCATGAGGCCGATCTTCGCGAAGGCGAGCATGAGGTAGGAGTCCTCGCTCATCACGACGTAGTCGCAGGCCAGCGCCAGCGAGCAGCCGATCCCGGCGGCCGGCCCAGACACCGCGGCGATGGTGGGAACGGGCACATCGATGAGCGCGCGGATGATCGCGTTGGCCTCGTCGAGATCGAGGGTGACGTCGTCGTTGCCGCTCTGGAGGTCAGCACCCGAGCTGAAGGATCGGTCACTGCCGGTGAGGATGATGACGCGGGCATCGGCCGCCGCCTCGGCGATGGCCTCCCCGAGGCGGCGGAACGCTTCGGCATTGAGCGCGTTGAGGGTGTCGGGGCGGTTGATCGCGATGGTCGCGACACCGTCACGGTGATCGACGAGGACACTTGAGCTCAAGACGGCTCCTTCGCTGACGGAGATGGGTTTCCCTGCGCCAAGCTTAACGCACGTTAAGTTGTCGTGGGTCACACTTCTGCAACGCGAGGAGGAATTCTCGAGTCACGGGCGGGTCACCTCACACGAGGGTCGCCGCTCACACGCCGTCTCCGGTCTCCCCCGTGGCCGCGGTGATCGCGGCGTCGAGGTCGGCCCAGAGGTCGTCGACGTGTTCGATGCCGACGCTCAGGCGCAGCAGGCCTTCGGGCACCGAGGTCGGCTCCGAGGCATGGCGGCGCCGGCGTTCGATGAGGGACTCGACCCCGCCGAGCGAGGTCGCCGGCGTCCACAGCCGGACCGCCTCGGCGATCGCGGTGGCCTGCTCCGCTGTGTCGACGGTGAAGGCGACGATCGCGCCGAACCCGGCCATCTGTGCGCTCGCCCGTGCGTGACCGGGGTCGGCGGGCAGTCCCGGGTAGCGGACCTCGGCGACACCGGCACGGCGGCTCAGGCGCTCGGAGAGGATCTGGGCATTGTCCTGCGCGCGCTCGAGCCGGACCGACAGCGTGCGCATCCCGCGCAATGCCAGCCACACCTCGAAGGGCCCGGCGATCGCCCCGCGCATCGACCGCTCGGTCAGCAGCAGCTCCCTCAGCGCCGGATCGCCGGTGATCACGGCTCCGAGGACGACGTCGGAGTGCCCGGCGAGGTACTTCGTCACCGAGTGGACGACGAGGTCGGCGCCGAGGTCGAGCGGCGTCTGGAGCAGTGGCGTGGCGAAGGTGTTGTCGACGGCGACGCGGATGTCGCGCTCACGTGCGGCGGCGATGAGGGCGAGCATGTCGGCGACCTCGAGCATCGGGTTCGTCGGGGATTCGATCCACAGCAGCGCCGAGGCGATGCCGGGGCCCGCGGTCACGTCACCGGAGCTGTCCCTGGCGGCGGCATCGTCCGTGACAATGTCGTCGAGAGCGGCGATGACGGCGTCGGTGTCGGCGATATCGACGCTGACGACGGAGAATCCGGCGCGCGCGGAGAGCTCCTGTGCCGATTGGAGCGATCCCTGGTAGGCGTGCGTGGGCATAACGAGGGTGCCGCCGCGGGGCACGAGGGCGAGCACCGCGGCGATCGCGGCGAGCCCCGATCCGAAGACGAGTGCCGGCAGCGCCGCGTGTTCGAGTTCGCCGAGCGCGGCCTCGAACGGCGTCCAGGCGGGCGTCGCGAACCGTCCGTAGGCGTACGCGGAGTCATTCACCTCGGTGGTGCCGATGAATGTCGAGGACAGTTCGATCGGCGGGTTGACCGAGGCGCCGGTCGCGCGCGGCGGTCGGGCCGCCTCGACGAGGACGGTCTCAGGCGCGAAGGCAGGGGTCGGGCGTGCGGGGTCACGAGTCGTCATGGCCTCAATATAGGCAGAGCGGAGGCCGCGCCGCTGTGACGTCTCGCCCGCGCGGTCAGCCCAAGCCTGTGCGAGCCGGTCCGCCGCGGCTCAGTCCACCGCGGCCGGTCCGGCACGGCTCAGTCGTCTGCGGCACGGTCTGCCCTGCGCGACTGCCTACTGTGCCGCGACCGACTACTGTGCGGCGATCATATGGTCGAGAAGCGCCCGCGCCCCCTGCGACAGCCTGCGCTTCGGCGACCACAGCGCATGGAGGGCCCGGTCGAGGTCGACATCGTCGGCGACCGGCAGCGGAGCCAGTCGCATCGCCCGGAAGTCGTCGCGCAGGGCGAGGTCGGAGAGGACGACGGGCGCCACGCCCGTGGCCGCGGCGACCCGCAGCGCCGAGTTCGACCGGTACTCCCCGGCGATCGTCGCCCCGCCGAACTCGGCGAGCGCGGTGTCGATGACCTCCCGCGTTCCCGACCCGACCTCACGGACGAGGAGAGGGATCCCGGCGAGCGCCTCGGCGGTGATCGGCTCCGTCCACGTCTGCCCATAGGACGGGGCGGCGGCGATCATCAGGCGGTCGTGGCCGATGACGGCGGCGGGGAACCCCGGCGGCAGGGACACGGATTCGACGAGGCCGATGTCGCAGCGCTGCGCGCGGACCTCGGCGACGACGGCCGCGGAGTTCTCGACCCCGAGGCCGACGTCGATGCCCGGGTGCGCCGAGGTGAAGGTCGCGAGATAGCCCGGCAGGAGGTATTCGGCGACGGTCAGGGACGCGCAGATGCGCACGTTCCCCGCCCGCGCCTCCTGGATGGCGCGGGTGCCGGCGTTGAGGGCACTGTAGGCGTCGATGACCTGCGCGGCCCACTCGGCCACGGCCTGGCCTTCGGCGGTGAGTTCGGTGCCGCGCGGCGAGCGCGTGAGGAGGGGGACTCCGAGTTCGCGCTCGAGGCCGGTGAGGCTGCGGGAGGCGTTGGGCTGGGCGATGCCGACCGCCTCGGCGGCCTGACCGATCGACTGCGCGCCCCCGCTTAAGGCGACGAGCAGCCCGAGGGCCCGCAGCTCCGGCCACCGCTGCATATCCGACACATCGCGCATACCGCCATCATGGCATATCAATTCGATATGGGTCGACGCGAAATCACCGTCTACCGGACCTCCCGGCCGCGGGGAAGACTGGAGTCCATGAACACAGTCCGCCGACTCCTCCCCGGTCTCGGCCTCGCCGCGGCAGCCGCCGCGATCGCGTGGCCGATCTCGACCCTCGCCCCCGTCATCTCCCCGCTGCTCGTCGCGATCATCCTCGGTGTCATCCTCGGCAACGTCGCCCCGAATCTCCCCGACTCCCTCAAGCCGGGACTCGACTTCGCCGCCAAGCCCCTGTTGCGCCTGGGCATCGTCGCCCTCGGCGCACAGGTCGTCTTCGGCGACATCCTCGATCTGGGCTGGCCCGTCCTCGTCCTCGCCGCCGTCGTCGTCGCCGTCGGCATCGTCACGAGCGTCGGGCTGGCCCGCGCCACCCGCGTCGACGGCGATCTCGCGCTCCTCATCGGCTGCGGCTTCGGCATCTGCGGGGCCGCGGCCGTCGCCGGCATCGAATCGACGATGAAGGCGAAGAAGGAGGACGTCGCCGCCGCGATCGGCCTCGTCGTCCTCTTCGGCACCGTGATGATCGCCGCGATCCCCCTAGCCAGCGGCGCCCTCGGCCTGCCCGCGGTGACCGCGGGCATGTGGGCGGGCGCCTCGACCCATGAGGTCGCCCAGGTCGTCGCGATCGGCGGGATCATCGGCCCGGCCGCCCTCGAGGTGGCCGTGCTCGTCAAGCTCGCCCGCGTCATCATGCTCGCCCCGACCGTCGCGGTCCTCGAGCTCGCGATGCGCCGGTCGGAGGCGAAGGTGAGGGCCTCGACCGCCGAGGCGGGCCCCGGGGACGCGGAGGACACTGTCGTTCCCGCACCGGCCGGCAAGCGCCCGCCGATCGTTCCCCTCTTCGTCCTCGGGTTCCTCGCGATGGCCGCGCTGCGCACCTTCGGACTCCTCCCCGAGGTCGCCGTCACCGGCCTGGGGTGGCTGCAGACGGTGTGTCTGTCGATGGCGATGTTCGCCCTCGGCCGCGGTGTGCAGTGGCGCGCGCTCAAGAGCCTCGGCGGCGGCCCGATCGCCCTGGCCACGATCACGACGGTCGTCGTCGCCCTCGTCGCCCTCGGCGGTGCGCTCCTCCTGACCTGAGTCGAGGCCGCCTGACTTCCCGACCCGCTGTGCCGATAGTCGGGAAGTTCGCGCGATCCGCCTCGGCGCTCCATCCCTGCGTCCGTACCGGCTGGTAGTCTCACAGCAGATCACCCGATTGCCCACAGAGACTGCTCAGCTACCTCGAGGACGACATGCTTGCTCAGCTCATCGCACTAGGCATCTTCATCGCACTCTTCGCCGTCGGAGCGATCCGCGGCGTCCACATCGGCGTGCTCATGCTCGTCGGCGCCGCCGGCACCGGACTGCTGCTCACGGACATGACCGTCGAGGACATCATCGCCGAGTTCCCGCTCTCGATCATGGTCCTCCTCGCCGGGGTGACGTACTTCTTCGCGATCGCCCAGGAGAACGGCACCGTCGACAAGATCATCGACTGGGCGCTGGAGAAGGTGGGGTCCTCGGCGGTGCTCCTGCCCGTCGTCTTCTTCGTCATCACCGCCGGCATCGCGTCGATGGGCGCGCCCCTGGCCGGACTCGTCATGATGCCGGTGGGCATGCAGGTGGCCCGCAAGTACCACGTCGACTACGCGCTCATGGGCCTGGCGATCTGCTTCGCGATCGGCGCCGGCGGATTCGCCCCGACGAGCCTCTACGGCATCGTCACCTACAGCACCGCCGAAGGCGCGGGCATCGGGCTCAACCCGTTCCTCCTCTTCCTCATCGCCGTCGTCGTCTACCTGCTCATGCTCACCGTCGCCTACTTCATGTTCGGCCGTTCCCTCTTCTCCCGGAAGTCCGCGGCCGCTGGAGCCGGCACTGTCGAGACCGACTCGGGCACCGCCTCGGCACAGGCGACCGGCACTGCCGCGCGGATCTCCCGCGGTGGGGCCTCGGCGACGAAGGTCGCCTTCGGGGAGGACGACGAGGACGAAGCGCTCTTCGACTCCTCGACCGCCTCGGCGGGCTCCACGACCTCGGAGCCGTTCACGGGCGTGCAGATCCTCACGGTCGTGCTCATGGTCGCCCTCATCGGCACCGTCGTCGTCCTCGCAGCCCTCGGTCAGGAGCCGGACATCGGGCTGCTGTGCTTCCTCTTCGGGGCGATCCTCGCACTCGTCGATCCGGCCACCGGCAAGGCGGCGATCCCGAAGATCGACTGGTCGACGGTGCTCCTCGTCGGCGGCATCATCACCTTCGTCGGGGTGCTCCAGACGATGGGCGCCGTCGACCTCCTCGGTGAGGGCGCCGAGGCGATCGGCTCCCCGCTCATCGCCGCGTTCGTCCTCTGCGTCGTCGGCGGTCTCGTCTCGGCGTTCGCGTCGACGACGGGCATCCTCGCCGCCCTCGTCCCCCTCGCCCTGCCGCTCATCGAGGCCGGCGGGGTGCCGGGCTGGGCGCTCATCGCCGCGCTCGGCATCTGCTCGGCGGTCGTCGACGTCTCACCGTTCTCGACCCTCGGGGCCACGGTCGTCGCGACGGCGCCGGGTGATCAGAAGCAGCGGCTGACGGCGATCCTCGTCAAGTTCGGCATGTCGATGGTCATCATCGGGCCCATCGTCCTCGTCGGCGGTCTCGTCGTGCCCGCGATGATGTTCTGACCGGCTGACGTTGAGTTCTGACCGGCTGACGGTCAGCCGTGTCAGTGTGCGCTGCAGGCAGGGAGCTCGGCGGAGCACCTAGCCCAGCTGTTTGACGAGGACGACGAATTCGAGATCGTCGACCTTGGGCACCCCGAAGCGCTCGTCGCCGTAGGGGAAGGGCTCGGTCTCACCGGTGCGGACGTAGCCGCGGCGCTCGTAGTAGGCGATGAGTTCGCAGCGCTTGTTGATGACGCTCATCTGCAGCGCGGTCGCACCCCAGCGCTCGGCCACCCACGCCTCGGCGAGGTTGATGAGCGCGGATCCGACGCCCTGCCCCTGGCCGAGCGGGGACACCGCGAGCACGCCGAGGTAGGCGACGCCGTCGACGGGCTGCCGCAGGTAGACGCTGCCGACGGCCTGACCGTCGCGGGCGCGCACGAGGAGCATCGTCGAATCCGCCTCGGCGAGCATCTCCCTGGCCATCGCGGCGTCGAGGCGCTGGCCGCTGAGGAGATCGGCTTCGGTCGTCCACCCCTGTTTCGAGGCCTCCCCACGGTAGGCGGAGGCGACGAGCGCGACGTAGTCGTCGATGTCGGCCTCGCCGAGGAATCCGACGGTGAATCCCGATTCGCTGAGGATGAGCTCGTAGCCATCGATGAGGGTGGCCGGGGTCTGCGAGGTCATGTGGGGACTGCTCCTTGCTGCGGCGGCGAGCGGGGAGCATCGCCGGGGTGTCGACTGCGCTTCCCAGGTTAGTCGGTAGGCTCGGGTTGAGGACACAGCGCCCTCCCCTCACCGCGGCCCACGCGCTGAGAGAGCCACCGCAGAGAGCAGGAGCAGCCATGGACGTCGACATCGACGGCGAGACCTACACCATCGCCCACGACCCCGACCAGTCCCGCTTCACCGTCACCCATGACGGCACGGTCATCGGCACCGCAGACTACGTCGACACCGATGCCACCGAGGCGGGGGTGCCCACCGTGCGGACCTTCACCCACACGATCGTCGACCCCGCGTACGGCGGGCGGGGCATCGCCGCGAAGCTCGTGCGGTTCGCCCTCGAATCCACCACCGAGGCGGACCTGCGGTTCCGCACGACGTGCTCGTACGTCATGCGCTTCCTCGAGAAGAACCACGAGTTCGACGCTTCGCTCGCGTAAGCTCGTTCAGCTCTCGTCGAGGCGACCTGACTCCGCGGTGTCCCGAGGTGCGGGGCGCCGCGGATCTCAGCGGCCCGCACATCCTGGGGGCGCGCCGTCGCGCGCTCAGGCAACCGGTGACGCGACCGCCTCGGCGGGGCGACACACCGGGACGAAGCGCAGCACATAGGCGACCCAGAGGGTGGCGGCGACGATGACCCCGATGAGGATCGTCCAGAACACCACGGGCTCGGCGACGACGAGCCGGGGGATCTCCCGGGTGGGGATGATGACGGCGAACAGCCCTGCCGTCACCGCGCCCAGCCACGAGCCGATCATGTTGAACGCGTGGGTGCGGACATGGCCGCGGCGGATCATGATGACGCCGAGGGTCGTGGTGAGGAACGTGAAGATCGCGAGGGCGTGGAAGAACGTGAACCCGCCGGTGATCGAGTAGATGAACATCCCGCTCACGCACACGAAGTACATGAGGACGACCCACGAGCGGCCGATGGCCTTGTGGCGCTGGTCCTTCGGGCGGCGCAGCACCTGCACCGGTGCGAGCAGGACGACACCCGTGGCGGCAATGGCATGGATGGCGATGAGCAGCGTGTCCATGGACTTAAGATAGTGCCGCTATCCAAAGTGTGGCAACGTGGATAGTGCCGGGGCTCTCAGCTATCCGAGGGCGGCGGCTGTCCGGGGGCATTGGTCGTCCGGGGCTCGACGGCCCGGGCCCTCCACTCGGGCACGACGGCTCAGGTGTGACGGCGCGGGAAGTTCCGGCCGCGGATATCGAAGGAGCTCGATGAAGCTGAGCGAACTCGCCCGACGCACCGAGGTGTCGCCGGCGAGCATCAAGTACTACCTCCGCCTCGGCGTGCTCACTCCCGGACAGAAGCGCAACGCGACGACGGCGACCTACACCGAGGCCCACGTCCACCGACTCGCCCTGATCACGTGGCTGCGACGCGAACTCGACCTCCCGCTGGCAGTGATCACCGAGCTGACCTCGGCGATCGACGATGAGACGGTGAGCAACCTCGAACTCATGGGGCTCTGCCAGCGCACGGCCAGCCACCCCGGCGTCCCGGACACCGTCGGAACCGAAGCCGCCGACCCACCCGTCTCCGATACTCGATCGAGCTCCGAGCAGCCGCCTCGGGGAGACGCTGACGACGGCGACGCCGCAGTCCGCAGCGCTCTTGCCGCGCTCGACTGGCCGGACGTCTCCCCGACGGCGCGCACCGCCGTCGCCGCGGCGCTGGCCGACCTCGCCGCCGCCGGATACACCGTCGATGCCGACACCGTGCTCCTCCACGCGCGGGCGCTCGAGGAGATCGCCCGGACCAATACGCTGCCGATCAGCGACGACCTGACCCGCGACGAGATCGCCCTGGCGGTCATCCGCGGCATCACCCTCCACAATCGCCTGCTCGTCTCGATGAGCGGACTCGTCCATGCGGCGATGTCCGCACAGGCGCGGAGGCAGGGCGGCTGACGCTCTCACTCTGCGAAATCCGCATCGATTCCACGGTGGGCGACCCGTACACTGAACGAGGCATCGGGCGCTCCCGTGCCCGGAAGTCTCGAGACAACAACCAAGGGAGGATCAGTCGTGGACATCACGCCGATCATCGACAAGCTCAACACCGGACTGTTCATCAACGGACAGTGGCGTGATGCCGAGGACGGAAAGACCATCGACGTCATCAATCCCGCGACCGGTGACGTCATCACCACCGTGGCCGACGGGTCGGCCGCTGACGCCGAGGCGGCCATCAAGGCAGCCGGCGACGCCCAGGCCGATTGGGCGGCCACCGCCCCGCGCGAGCGCGCTGAGATCCTGCGCCGCGCCTTCGAACTCCTCATCGAGCGCTCCGACGACATCGCCGCCGTCATGACCGCCGAGATGGGCAAGCCGTTCGCCGAGTCGAAGGGCGAAGTCGCCTACGGCGCGGAGTTCTTCCGCTGGTTCTCCGAGGAGGCCGTGCGCATCTCGGGTGACTTCACGCTCTCGACCGACGGCAAGAACCGCCTGATGATCTCGCGTGAGCCGGTCGGACCGTGCGTGCTCATCACGCCGTGGAACTTCCCGCTGGCCATGGGCACGCGCAAGATCGGTCCGGCGATCGCCGCCGGCTGCACGATGGTCTTCAAGCCCGCGAAGCTCACCCCGCTGACCTCGCTCATGCTCGTCGACGTCCTCAAGGAAGCCGGTCTGCCCGACGGCGTCCTCAACGTCGTCACCTCGGAGTCGGCGCGTCGCGTCGTCACCCCGTGGATGGAGTCCGGCATCGCCCGCAAGGTCACCTTCACCGGGTCGACCGAGGTCGGCATCGGTCTGCTCAAGCAGGCCGCCGACAATGTCATGAAGTCCTCGATGGAGCTCGGCGGCAACGCCCCGTTCGTCGTCCTCGAGGACGCCGATCTCGACAAGGCCGTCGAAGGTGCGGTGCTCGCGAAGATGCGCAACGGCGGCGAGGCCTGCACGGCCGCCAACCGCCTCTTCGTCCACTCCTCGATCGCCGATGAGTTCTCGACGAAGCTCGCCGAGCGCATCGGGTCGATGAAGGTCGGCAACGGCCTCGAGGACGGCACCGAGGTGGGCCCTCTTGTCGATCAGGAATCCCTGGACAAGGTCGCCGCCCTCGTCGACGACGCCGTGTCGAACGGTGCCACGGTCATCTCCGGCGGTGCGAAGATCGACGGCCCCGGCTTCTTCTTCGATCCGACCGTCATCACGAACGTTCCGGAGAACGCGGAGATCCGCACGACCGAGATCTTCGGACCCGTCGCCCCGATCGTCACGTTCGACACCGACGAGCAGGCCGTCGCGCTGGCCAATGAGACCGAGTACGGTCTCGCCGGCTACCTGTTCAGCGAGAACATCAACCGTGCCCTGAGCATGGCCGAGAAGCTCGAGGTCGGCATGATCGGCCTCAACACCGGTCTCGTCTCGAACCCGGCCGCACCGTTCGGCGGCGTGAAGATGTCGGGTCTCGGTCGCGAGGGCGGCCGCGTCGGCATCGACGAGTACCTCGAGCTCAAGTACGTCGCCACTCCGCGCTCCTGAGTACGTCGCACCGTCCGGGGTCCCGTGACGGTGCGAAGGACCGTCACCGAGGCGGCCGACACTTCCCGTGTCGGCCGCCTCTGTGATTTCGGCTGGGGTCGCCCTAGACTCGGTGACCGTGAGCACTGCGAGCAAGCCCGGCGGTCAGACGAGGAGCGGATCGGCGCTCACCACCGCCACCGGCAGAACGGGCCCAGCACGATGATCCTCTCCCCGGACCGCGACCCGCGGCTCATCACGGTTCGTCGCGGCGGCACCCTCACCGACGACGACCACCGCCTCCTCGCCCTCTGGGCGGCCGACTGCGCTGAGCACGCCCTCCCGCTCTTCGAGGCGGCCGTCGCCGATGATCGGCGTCCGCGCGACGCGATCGCCGCCGCACGGGCATGGGCAAGCGGAGAGATGCCGATGATGACGGCACGCGCCCTCGGCGGTCATGCGATGGGTGCGGCCCGCCCGCTCACCGGCGCACCCCGATTCGCCGCCTACGCCGCCGGCCAGGCCGCCTGCGTGGGACACGTCGCCGAGCACGATCTCGGCGCGGCAGCCTATGCGATCAAGGCCGTCGCCGCGGCAGCCCCGAATGATCCGGCCGCCGGCAGCAAGGAGCGGGAATGGCAGCGCAGCCGACTGCCGGTCGCCGTCCGCGATCTCGTCCTCGAGGACCAGGAGCGCCGCAACGCTCTCTGCTGGGGCGTCTTCTCCGACTGAGACGCGAACAGCCCCAGCGATCGGTGGGGCTGTTCGTGCGTCGGGCCGGTCAGTCAGCCGACTCGTTGCAGGGTTCTCGGCTCAGGCGCGGCGTCGGGCGAGCACGTCGTTGACGGCGTCGAGCGCCGGGGCCTTCGTGGCCCGGATCGCCTTGCGACCGTGCTCGAGCGGGCTGTCATCCCGTGCGGAGTCGCTGAGCTCGTTGCGGTAGCCGAGCTCTTCGGCGAACTGCGCGGCGATGTCCTCGCGACTGCGGGCCTCGGTCTCGTACGAACTCGCGTCGGCGGCCTTCGCCGCCGGCACGGCGTGTTCGGCCTCGGGGGCATCGACATAGCTCGGCACGGGCAGCGGCGTCGGCGACCAACCGCCGCGGGCCATGAGGCGCTGCTGGAACGGGTCGGTGACCGCCGGAGCCGCCTCCTTCGCCTGCGGCGCACGTGCCGGTTCGGGAGCCGCCTCGGCGAGGTCATCGGCCACCCCGGTCACGGTCACCGCATCGGACTCGGCAGCGGATCCGGTCGACGCGGGACTCGCCTTCGCCTCCTCTTCCTCGGCGGGAGCAGAGGTGGCCTCGTCGATGACGGGGATCGGTCCGGTGAGGAGGATCTGGCGGGTCGTGTGCCCCTCGGCGGCCTCGCTGCGGATGTGCACGATCGGGATCTCCCCGGTGACGGCTTCCTCGCGGGCGTACTTCGCCGTGGCGCTGCGCTGCATGACGGTGCGGGCACGAGCGGCCTTCGCGGCAGCGGCCGGTTCCGCATTCGACGCCGCAGCCGCCGCAGCAGGCTTGGCTGCCGTGACAGGCTTGGCTGCTGCGGCCGACTTCGCGACGGTGCGCTGGGCGGCCGCGGCCGACCGCGATGCCGTGGTCCGCGTCTTCGACTGCGCAGTCGGCGCGGACTCGGCAGAATCCGAGACCGCCTGGGCGGGGGCTTCCGCGACCGCAATGGACTCGCCACCGTGAGCCGATGTCGTGCCGAGGCTGCGGAGCTGGCGCTTGATGTCGCGCTTGCGCAGATTGAGGGTCCGCACGATGAAGAGCGAGACGACCGCGAGGCCGGCGAACACTCCGATGAGAGCCGGGTGGACGACGGAGACGAGCGCGAGGACACCGGTGACGAGAATGCCGAGCACGGTGGCGAGGAAGACGAGCGCGAACCCGCGGACCATCGTTCCGGTCGACCGCAGGGATTCGCGCAGTCGGGCAGCACTCTCAGTCATCGCAGGGTCCTCTGTGTCTCGGGCGGTCGGTTCGGGTGTCGCAGGACCGGGCGCGGGCGTCTGTGCGCGCGCCGCGGTCGTCGCGGGACGGTCGGCCCCTCCCCCGCGGGGGCGAGGCAGCTGGGTTCGGCCCGCGGAAGTCGGTGTCTGCGGACCTCGGGGCGTCTCGCCGAGGCGGCCCGTGCCACCGCTCACCGAGTTCGTCGGTCCCGACGCGGCCTGGCTGAAGACGGCGCGCACCGCGGGGTGAAGCGGACGGATGTCGGCGTCGTGCGCGGGACTGTGTCCGGCGGCGACGAACGTCGACGCGGATTCGCCGACGGCGACGGGCAGCTGTCGGGGCTCCGCGCTCTGCTCGTGAGGGGCGACCGCCTCGGCGCGGGACTCACCCTCTCCGTCGATGACGGCGAGTTCCGGGGTCTGCGCGGACAGCCGCAGGCTGGGAACCGTGCCGGCGGGGGTGTGACCGACGCGCGGCACGGATGGCCGGGCCGCCTCGGTGCGGAAGACGGTGACGCGTTCCACCTGGTCACGGCAGGGATTCTGGGACTCGGCAGGGACCACTCGGGCATCATCGGGGACACGGTCGAGGTCGACGCGGGAGATCTCGGTGGCCGAGCGGCGGATCAGTGCGGGCACGACGACGACGAAGACCACGGCGATGGCGATGACGACGATGATGCTGGTGTCCACACTGCAAACCCTAGAGGTCACGATTGGACAACGTCGTGAACGAGAGTGGTGTGTCGGTCAATCCGCCAGGAAGTTCACACGATTCGGTTCAGGCCCTGCTCACACCGGGTCCGCCGCGGCCTCCGCCGGTGCCGTGTCGGAAGGTTGCGAGGATGCCGTGGGGGACGTCTTCGACGGTGAGCGCGAACGTCCGGTGATCGCTCCACCGCCCGTCGATGTGCATGTAGTTGCGCCGCAGGCCCTCATCACGGAAGCCGAGCTTCTCGACGACGCGCAGGCTCGCCGCGTTCTCCGGGCGGATGTTGATCTCGATGCGATGGAGGCCGAGGGAGAACAGGCAGTGATCGGTGGCCATCGCCACCGCGAGCGGGGTGATGCCGCGACCGGCGACGCGGGAGTCGATCCAGTAGCCGATCTGCCCGCTGAGGATCGATCCCCACGTGATCCCGGAGACGGTGAGCTGCCCGCGGAACTCACCGGCGACCTCGATGGCGAAGGGGACGGTCTGACCACGCTTGGCCTGCTTGTCATACATCCGGACCATCGACCGGAATCTCGGGGTCTCCTGGCCGGGCACCGGCAGCGTCGCATCCCAGGGGCGCAGCCAGTCGCGATTGAAGGCGCGGACCTCACGCCACGCGGACTCGTCGCTGCGACGCAGGGGTCGCAGCGTCACCGCGGTCGTGGTGTCGCGCAGCTCGATCGGCCACAGCGGGCCGTCACCGATCACCGGGGCCTCCGGGAGCCGCCGGACTCACCGCGGCCTCTGCGGTCACAGGGACCTGCAGGGTCACCGGGAGGCCGGCCGGTGGCGCGGCACGCTGTCGCATCGGTGCTCAGTCGAGGTCCGCCACGTACTCTTTGAGCCAGCCCTTGAGGTCGTCGCCGAGGTCGTCGCGCGAGCACGCGATCTGCACAACGGCCTTGAGGTAGTCGAGCTTGTCACCGGTGTCGTAGCGGTCGCCGCTGAAGACGACGCCGTAGACGCCGTTGCTCGCAGGGTCCCCGGCCAGGGTCTGCAGGGCGTCGGTGAGCTGGATCTCGTTGCCGCGGCCGGGCTCCGTCGTCTCGAGGACGTCGAAGATCTCCGGCGCGAGGACGTAGCGGCCGATGATCGCGAGGTTCGACGGCGCCTCCTCCCGGGCGGGCTTCTCGACGAGGCCGGTGATCTTGACGACCTCGTCGTCATCGGTCTGTTCGACGGCGGCGCAGCCGTAGAGGTGGATGAGCTCCGGCGGGACCTCCATGAGGGCGACGACGCTGCCGCCGGTCGATTCGGCGACGTCGATCATCTTCGGAAGGATCGGGCTGCGCTCGTCGATGAGATCGTCGCCGAGGAGGACGGCGAACGGCTCGTCGCCGACGTGCTGGCGTCCCTTGAGTACGGCGTGGCCGAGCCCCTTGGGGTCGCCCTGGCGCACGTAGTGGATGTCGGCGAGCTCCGAGGAGTGGCGGACGGCGGCGAGCTTCTTGTCGTCGCCCTTCTTCGCCAGTGCGGCTTCGAGTCCGTCGACCCGGTCGAAGTGGTCCTCGAGGGGACGCTTGTTGCGTCCGGTGATCATGAGGACGTCCTCGAGGCCGGCGGACACGGCTTCTTCGACGACGTACTGGATCGCCGGCTTGTCGACGACGGGCAGCATCTCCTTGGGGGTGGCCTTGGTGGCGGGGAGGAATCGAGTTCCGAGGCCGGCGACGGGGATGACGGCCTTGCGAACTGTGCTGTGGGATTGATCGCTCATGACGTTCATCTTAACCAGTCCTCACCCACCGGTTACGCTGAAGGGCGTGGATCCTGAGACATCGAAGTCCCGTCTGCGCGCGCTCGTGCGGGCGCGCCGGGCCGAGCGAGCAGCGTCGTCCCGGCCGGATGAGCCGACGATCGCAGCGGCCCTCACCGAGGCGGTCGACCGGATGTGGCCCGGTGATGGCCTCACCGGGCGCACCGTCGTCGCCTATGCGGGCCTGCCCGGCGAACCCGATCTCGATCCGGCGCTCGATGACCTGCTGCGCCGCGGGGCGCGCGTCGTCCTGCCCGTCGTCACCCGCCTCGGTGAGGCTCTGCGGTTCGGTGAGGTGAGCGCAGCGATGAGCACGCTGCGGCCGCAGGGCCGCTGGGGGATCCGGGAACCGGCCGTCCAGTGGAGCGCCACCGCTCTCCTCGCCGAGGCGGTCCCCGACCTCATCCTCGTCCCCGCCCTCGGATTCGGTCCCGGCGGAGCCCGGCTCGGCAACGGCGGCGGTTTCTACGACCGGACGTTCGGACCGTTCGGGGAAGCGCCCCTCGACCACGGGCAGCGCCCCCGTACCGCACGGGGCCCGCGGGTCGTCGGCGTCTGTTTCGCCGGTGAGACGGATCTGCCCGGGCTCACCGTCGAACCGTGGGATCTGCGCATCGGCGAGATCCTCACCGAGGAGGGGCTGGAGTGGCTCTCCGCGGAGAAATAAACGCCCACTTATACGTGTTGACCTGTGGACAGCCCGTGCGCACCGCGGCGCGACTCCGCCGATGCTCGGCCCCGTGGACTATAATCCTTACGTCGAAGAAAGGTTCCGAATGCCCGTCTATTCCTACGCATGCAAGAGCTGCGGTCACAAGTTCGATATCCACCAGGACTTCAGCGATGACTCGCTCACGATCTGCCCCGAATGCCAGGGACAGCTGAAGAAGGTCTTCGGCACCGTGGGAATCAGCTTCAAGGGCTCGGGCTTCTACGCCACCGACTCCCGCAACAGCTCCTCGAGCTCGCTCTCCCCCTCGCACAAGGATTCCTCGGCAGGCGGCTCCTCGGACTCCTCGACGTCCGCGTCGTCGACAGCAGGTTCCTCGACGTCCGATTCGACGTCTGCGAAGAAGGTCGGCGCGAGCTCCTCGTCGAGTTCCTGATCCCGCTCACTCGCGTGCAGTCCCCTGGGGACGCCACCGTCACTCATGTTCAACTCCCCTGTGGATGCCCACCGCGCATCCACAGGGGAGTCGTCGTCTGTTGACCTCACCGATGCCGCAGGCGCAACGTGGCCGCCATGACGCTCATCGAACGCATCAGGCGGCGACTGCCCTCCCCGGCCGCCGGGACAAGGGTGCGGCCGCGACGACTCCTCGCGGCCGCCTGCATCGCCGGTGCGTGCGCACTGCTCGCCTGGCTCCTCACTCCGGTACAGGGTGACACCCCGGTCGTCGTGGCCGCCGCGGACCTCGCTCCGGGGACTCAGCTCACCGCCGCCGATCTCACTCTCGTCGACTATCCCCGCGACTTCGTCCCGAGCAAGGCGTTCTCCTCGATCGAAAAGGCCGTGGACAAACGGACCTCGGCCGGCGTGTCCGAAGGGTCCCCGCTCACCGCCTCGGCGGTGCTCGACCAACAGGCGCTGCCGGCGGGGAGCACCGATCTCATCATGCCCATCCGCCTCGCCGATGATGAGTCCGCGGGCCTGCTGCAACCGGGGCAGCGCATCCGCCTCTTCAGCTCACTCCCCGAGGGCGGATCGGAGGTCGTCGTCGAGGAGGTGACGATCGCGCGCCTCATCCGGAAGGAGAACGGCATCGCCGCGGAATCAGGCCAACTTGTCTCCGTAATACTGTCGCCCGACGACGCCGGACGGATAGCGGAATTCGCCGGTCTGCCGATCAGCTTTGCAATCCTCCCTCAGTGAATCGCGATTCTTCCGGCCGCGAACGCCTTTGTTGCACCGGTCACATTCATCGCCGACACCGGGATGTCGCGATTTGTTCGCATGTCTGCGCTGTTGGGATTCCTTGCTGGTGTGTACTACGTAACCGTCATTGAAAGATTAGAGTTGCATTAATGCTCACACCACTGAAAGGGTGCCGCTAATGCTTAAGGGTTTCAGAGACTTCATTCTCCAGGGGAATGTCGTCGAGTTGGCAACTGCCGTTATCATCGGCAGCGCCTTCACTGCGATCGTCACGGCGTTCTCCGACAAGATCATCAACCCGCTCATTGCGGCGGTCGGCGGCGCTGAGGGACCAGCGCTCGCGTTCCGCATCAAGCCGAACGTGCCGGAGACGACCATCGACATCGGTGCGGTCATCACTGCGGCGATCAACTTCCTCATCGTTGCCGCCATCGTGTACTTCATCATCATCGTCCCGATGAACAAGCTCAATGAGCTGCGCAAGCGCGGTGTGCCCGAGTCCGAGGTGCCCCCGACCGCTGAGGACCTGCTCGGCGACATCCGCGATCTGCTGCGCAACCAGGCTGCGGCCAACGCCGGACCTGCCGGTGGCGCCCAGGGCCAGGGCGGCGGATACATCGACCCGAACGAGCCTCCGCGCCACTGATTCCCCGACGTGGTCACGAAGGGCCGTCTCCCCTGCCGGGAGGCGGCCCTTCGTCATGTCCGCGGTGAGGGTCAGCGCCGTCACCAGTGCGGGGGCTTCTGCGACCGGTAGTGCTCGGCGCTGAAGCCCTCATTGCCGGATTCGGCTTCGTTGCGCAGGGTCGCGCGATACTTCCGCAGCGCCCTCTCCAGGCGCTCTTTCCTCACGGCATCCTCGTCTGAGGTCGGGCGATCGTCGGCTGGGGTGGGGCGGTCTTCGGCTGGAGTGGGGCTGTTCTCGGTTGCGTGACCCTCGGCTGAGCCCTCCCCGGCCCCGCGCTTCCCGTCCGACGCGGCAGAGCGATCCGCAGAACCCGAATCCTCACTCGCCTCCGTGGCTGGGTCGTTCGCGGGTGTCGAGGAGTCGTCAGGACTGCTCATCGGGGCGGTCTCGCTCACCGCTGCGGGAGTCTGCTTCCGCGTCCTCCGCCGAGGCGGTCGTCGACTCAGCGTCCGACCTGGGCTCAGCAGTGACATCCGACCCCGAGTCGGCAGGGGCATCCGCCTCGGCGTCGATGAGTCCGGCATCGCGCAGCGACTCGGCGCGGATCTGCCCGGTGTCGAAGCTCGGGATGACCTCGCCTTCCTCGGGACCGCGCGCATCAGCGGTCGGGATGAACACCTCGGCGCCGGTGACCTTCTTCGCCTGCGCATGGCGCTGACGGTAGCGGTCGACCGCCGCCTGCAGCTGCGTCTCCCCGCGGGGGCTGTTGCCCTTCTGCGCAAGCGCGGTCCGCAGGAGTTCCTTGATCTCCCCGTCGCCGCGCACCACCGCATCCGACTGGATCCAGTCGATCATCGCGTCGAGACCCTCATCGGAGTACTTGTGCATCGGCAGCCCGGGAACGAGCTTCGGACGGCTGCCCGTGCGCCCGACGACGACGGACGCGGCCCGGGCGGCATTGAGCACGGCCTGCGGGCTCATCGTCTCGACCGTCGCCTTCCATGCGTCGAAGACCTTCTCCGTCTCGGCCTGCGGATCGACGAAGGCATCCGTCGACCACACCCGCATGAACTTCCACCCGCGGCGCTCGAGCTGTTCGGGCACGACCCGATCGCGCTGGCGGAGGCTGCGGATCGAGGCGTAGTCGGGGCCGTCGCCGGAGACGGCGATGATCATCCCGTGCTCGTCCTCGGCGGAGTTCGCGACCGCGAGATCGATGCCGTTGTAGTGTTCGTGGGCGACGACGCCGAGCTGGAGGAGGCGATCGGCGATGTCGTTGAACAGCGGATCGTAGATCTCCCCGTGCGGACCCGGCTGACGGACACCGCCGGCGGCGATCTCCTCGAACAGCTTCGGCAGCAGGGTCGCTCCCCCGGTGAGCTTCGCTTCGTCGAAGTCGTCGGACTCGATGCTCGAGACCACGGTGAGGCGCTTGCGGGCCCGGGTGACGACGGCGGCGAGGATCCGATCGCCGTCGGGACCCGAGAGCGGACCGAAGTCCGGGATGACCCGGCCGTGCACGGTGCGTCCGTAGCCGAGGGAGAAGATCACCGCATCCCGGGACATGCCCTGCACGCGTTCGGCGTCGGTGACGACGAACGGCTCCTTGCCGGGGTCGTTGAAGAACGCCGCGACGTAGGGCAGGTCCTTCATCGCCCGGGAGATCGCCGTGGCGATCCGCTGCGCGTGGTGGGGTGTGAGCGCGACGACGGCGAGGGACTCCCGCGACCGCGTGCGAGCGTGCTTGAGCACGAGTTCGACGACGCGCTTGACCTCGGCATCGGGGCTCTCGACGCGACCGGTGCCGATGTCGGTGGGGCCGCGCCCCTCGGAGACATAGGAGAATTCGAGGCCGGTGCCCTCCCCGGTGTGCGCAGTCGGCAGCGTCGAGATCGTCGAATCGTAGAAGTGGCGATTCGCGAGATCGATGAGGCCGACGGGAGAGAGCCGGTAGGAGTTCGAGAGGTTCATCCGCGGCAGGAACTCGCCGAGGCGGTCCTGCACCGAGTCCGGATGGTCCCCGTCATCGGCGCCCCACCGGTCGACGGCGATCGAGAACGACCGGGGCCCGAGCAGACGCGAGTCGCCGAGCGAGATGACCTGACGGGCGCGCGTGATGCCGGGCACGACATCGGCGACCGAGAGCCGACCGCCGTCGGCGATGACGACGGCGTCGAAGAGCGGAAGGGCGGCGAAGAGCTCCGGCACGGTGTAGGGGCTGGCCATCCACACCGGGGCGAGCGTCGTGAGGAGGTCCGGGGCCTTCGTCGACATCCGCTGCACCGAGGTGTGCGGTGAGAGCAGCTCCTGCTTGATGACGCCGGCGGCGATCGGGTCGGCGTCGATCGCGCGCTTCCACGCCTGGGCATGGTTGAACCGCAGGCGTCCGGCACCGGCGGCGACGAAGGCGCGATCATTGTCGCGGAAGCCTTCGGCGACACGGTGGAGAGCGGCCCCGTCATGGCGGCCGATCTGCGGATCCTCGCTCGCCATCGTCTGCAGCACCGACGCCCAGTAGGCGAGGTCGAACTCCGGACCGACGAGGTGGTTCTCGACCTTCCGGCGGCGCAGGTCGGTCATGAGGTCGGACATGCCCTCGGCGCTGAGCTCGCGTTGGAGTCGGGAGCGTTCGGGCAGGTCGGCAAGGTTCTCGGAATCTCCGCCCATCGCCTCGGCGCGGGCCTGCAGCTCCTCGATGAGCATGCCGCCGAGGTCGCCGCCGTCGGGGGTGGTCTCGAGGACCGGGGCGAGCTTCGCGACGTCGGCTTCGACGCCCTGGAGGATCTCATCGGCTTCGAGGACGCCGCGCGGGATCTGCGGACGTCCGTCATGGCCTGCGAGGTCGCGGAGGATGACCCGCTGGGCGCGGACGTCGATGAGGGCCGCGTGGAGGTCGGGCACCTCGGCGCCGGGACGGAGGAACTCCTGTGCGGACTTCTTCAGGCGCTTGCGCTGGAGCATGCCCATCTCGATGCCGCGCTCGCTCCGGTACTCCGAGGATCCGGTGGCGGCGATGAGGTCGTCGAGCCGGTGGTCGTAGACGTCGGGGGCGAACCGGTCGAGTGTCGTGCGGACCCGGAGGAGGACCTTGATCGCCCGCGACCAGTCGTCGAGGTTGCGCCGCGGGTTGAGCTTGGCCTTCGCGAGCACGGGTTCGACGGCGGCGACGAGGTCGGGCAGGGTGCGGCCGAGGCGTTCGGCGACGGTGCGCGCGGCTTCGGCTTCGTCGACGGATTTGAGGTCGCGCCGAACCACACGGTGTCCTCGACGTCGAGGGTGAAGGCGCCGAGGGAGGCGAGTTCGCCGAGTTTGCCGCGCAGCGCCGTGCGCCGGTCGTCGCTGGCTTCGAGGATGTCGTCACCGAACCGCACTCCGGTCTGCGGCGAGTCATCGCCCGAGGTGAGCTCCGCGAGATGCTGCATCGTCTCGTAGACGGAGACGTCCCACGGCGCGCGCGACGGTGGAGGGAGGCGACATGGTCGCTCAGTGTCGCACGCTGCTCGTTGAGCTCGCCGAGCAGACCCGCGAGGTCGGGGCGCTCGGCCCGCTCAGCCGAGCCGATGAGCCCGATGAGCTGACGTTTGATGTGGTCGGCGCCCTCACGGGTGTCGACGGCGAAGTCACTGAGTCCGACCTCGCCGAGGCGGGCGGAGAAATCGTCGAGCGCATCGGAGGTCTGGGCGAGGAAGAGGACGCTCTTGCCCGTGTGCGCGAGTGTCGTGGCAACCGCGACGGCGACCTGGGTCGCGCCGGTGCCCGGCGGAGTGTCGACGACGACGGACCGTCCCGAGACTGCGGCGTCGACGACGGCCTGCTGGTCACCGTCGACGTCGATGACGAGGAACTCCTCCTGCGGCTTGCGATCGGGCAGGGGCGTGACCGGTTCCTGGAGCGCCGCGGGCACGAACTCCTCGCCCGCCGGCATCCCCGTATCGGACGCACGCGATGCCAAGCCGGGCCGTGCCGTCGAACCGGCTGGTGCCGAACCGGCGGCTGGCGTCGAGCCGGCCTGCGCAGCAGAACCGACGGCGCGTGGCGCGGAGCCGGCGGCCTGCGTGGCGGCGCCGGTCGAGTCCGCCGAGCTGATCGGCACGGTCGGCTCGCCGGTGTCGTCCCCAGCCTCGGAGGCTTTGTCGGCCCCGGCACTGGCGCCGGGCGCGGCTGTGCCTGTCGCGGCTGCATCGGACCGGTCCGTCGCGGTGTCCGCGCCCGTCGCAGCGTCCGTGCCAGTCGCGGTCTTCTTGGGAGTTCCGGTCTCTCAGCCGGCGTCGCGGCGCTGCCGGAGGTGTCCGAGTCTGCGGTCGTCGAGTCCGCAGTTGTCGAATCCGCGGTCGTCGACCCTGAGGTCGTTGCGGCACCGGATGCCCGGTCACCGGTGGTCGTGTCGGCGGCAGCGCGGTCGTCGGCCGCACGATCACTGCGCGCGGCGCTGTCGTCTTCGCCGCTCGCCGACGTCGGTGCACCGTCCGCGACGGACGTCTCGCCAGCGGTCGCTGTCGACTCAGTCGCGCCCGCTTCGTCTGCGGCCGTGATGTCGGAGCTCGGCTTCTGGCCTGTGTCCTGGTTGCGAGCACCCGGCTTGTCTGCGTCCTGCTTGCCAGTGCCCGGCTTGCCGGCGCCGGCGTCGGCGCCGGTGGACGATGCTGCGTCGTCGCCGTCAGACTTTCCCGCGGTCGTGCGCGATGCGGAGGCAACACCCTCTTCGGTGTTCGCTGCCGTTGTCGCGTCAGCGTTCGTCACCGTTGTCGAGTCGGTCCCCGTCGCCGGGCTCGCGTCGGAAGGAGCCGGTCCTGTGGTCGGTGACTTCTCGTCGGCGTGATCAGCGGTCGCCGAGGAAACTGCCGCCGCGGAAGCAGCACTAGTCGCCGCAGCGCCCGTGGCATCGTCGCCGGTGGCAGACGCATCGACGCTGCCTGGCGCGGCCGTGGATGCGGCGGACGTCGCGCCACTCGTGTCCTGTCCGGACGGTGCCGCCGATCGCGGTGTCCGGCACGGCACGGTGACGCCCCCGCCGAACTGTCCGCGCACCTCGGCGTCGCCGGCGAGTGCCCGCAGGATCGGATGCTGAGTGGGCAGGTAATCGCCGGTGAAGGAACTCGCGATGTTCGCGAACGTCGAGACGATGAAGCGGTGGTTGATCCGCAGACCGGGCACCGACTGGGCAAGTTCGCCGAGGCGGTCGAGTGCGGGCCCCGGATCGAAGCCGTGCGGTCCCCCGGTGGCGTCGACCCAGTCGTCGACAGGCACGTCGAGGTCGTACACCTCGGCGAGGTGCCGGACGAGGGCCGGGTTGATCGTGATCTCATTGCCGAGGACGATCTCGTAGTCCTCGACACGGGAGCCCCGCGGCACGAGCGTGATGTGGCGCAGCACGACGGGGGCGTTGAACTTGTATTTGGAGTCCTTCTCCGTCCACGAAGCGAAGCCGATCGCGAGGTGGGCGGTGCGGATGCCGCGTTCGTTGTCGAGCTGCTCGGCCTTCGAGCGGATCGACCGGGCACGACGGCGGGCGTCGGCGAGGATCTCGTGGTCGCGGATCAGGCTCGACAGGCGCGTGGGGCGACCGGCGAGCAGCTGAGCGAGGCCCGACGGGTGGGCTCCCGAGAGGTCGATGCTGCCGTCGCGAGAGTCCCGGAAATGAAGCATGGTGTCGCGACCGCCGAGGTGGGCGGCCTGCTGCTTCCACTCGGCGAACGCGCCCCCGAGCTCTGGGTACTGATCGTCAACAACGGAATCTGGCACAGTTCGACCCTAACGAGAAACTTCCCATAACACGTGCTGGCGCACCGTGAATCATCGAGGTTTCTTCTACGCTACACTGGGTGATCGTGGTTGACGACAGCCACACGGCCCCCGTAGCTCAGGGGATAGAGCACCGCTCTCCTAAAGCGGGTGTCGGCAGTTCGAATCTGCCCGGGGGCGCCTTCACGCCGCTTCTCAGCAGGCCGCCTCACGTCAGGGCGAGCAGTCCGAGTCCGGCCAGCATCGACCCGATCATCACGGCAAGACCCATTGCCAGCGTCGCCTTCCATCCCATCGCCTTGCCGACCATGACCATCGACGGAATGCTCAGCGCGGGCAGTGCGATGAGCAGCGCCCCGGTCGTTCCCGCCCCGACCCCCGCGGCCAGCAGCGTGATGATGATGGGGATCTCACCGCCGGTCGGAATGACGAGCAGCGTGCCGACGCACGCGGCGACGATGATGGCGAGTGCTCCCAGCTGACTCTCGAGGCCGTAGAGCCCGGTCAGCCAGGGAGCGACGAGCCCGATGACGAAGACGAGGGCGAGGTGTTCGGGGATGAGGACGAGCGCGAACCGCGACAGCGAGCGCAGATAGCGCAAGGGCATCGATGAGAGTCGGACGGGCTCGCTCACGGCCGATGTCGGAACGTCCTTGACCCGACCGGCCAGCCACGTGCCGATGAGGGCACTGGCCCCGACGGCGATGAGGAGTCCGATGCCGATGCGCGTGCCCACGTACTGCCATGGTAGGACGAGAGCGAGGAAGATGAGCACGGCCGGGTTGAGGAGCGGATTGCCGACCCAGTAGGCCAGGGCGGCGCTGCGGGTGACACCGCTGACCCGCAGGCCCGCCGCCACCGGCGCCGCGCAGCAGGTGCACATCATGCTCGGCAGCGACAGCGTCGCACCGACGAGCGACTGGGTCGCGGTGTGCCGCCGGTTCATCACCCGCAGCAGCCAGTCGCGCGGCACGAGCGCATCGATCGCCGCAGCGACGAGGAGCGCGACGACGAGCGCCTTCCACACCGCGAGGAAGTACGCGAGTGTGAAGTCCCAGGCTCCCGTCAGTGACATCGCGTCCCCGGCGACGGCGAACAGTGAGCTGCCGTCCCACACCGACGTCTCGCTCAGCGTCCAGGCCCGGTCCCAGTACGGCAGCCATTTCGACCAGGTGAGACCGCCGACGAGGAGGACGACGAGGAATCCCAGACCGATCCAGTCCGCGGCACCGAGGCGACGGCGCCGCCCGGTCGGGGTCGGCGCCGTCTGTGCTGGAGCATCCACCGCGTCAGAGGCTCGGCTCGGGGATCTCTCCCTCTTCCCGACGCTTGTCCGCGTCACGGGAGACCCGCACGACCATCGTCGGGCACTGCGAGTACGGCAGCACCGACTGCGAGGTCGACCCGAGCAGCAGGCCGGCGAACCCGCCGCGCCCGCGGGACCCGATGACGAGGACCTCTGCGGTGTCGGAGGCGCGCACGAGCACCTCGGCGGGCTGCCCGTCGAAGAGGGTCCACGTGACGTCGAGGTCGGGGAACTCGTCCTTGATCCGCTGCTTGGCGACGACGAGCTTGTCGGCGCCTTCGTTGATGAG
The DNA here is from genome assembly GCF_057364785.1 of Brevibacterium sp. LAARM2_SD2. Lineage (NCBI taxonomy): Bacteria > Bacillati > Actinomycetota > Actinomycetes > Micrococcales > Brevibacteriaceae > Brevibacterium > Brevibacterium sp. LAARM2_SD2. The sequence continues at coordinate 165,424 of NZ_JBNFOM010000003.1, forward strand.
GCGTTCGAGGTCGGCGGTGCTCGGCAGCCATTCGGGACCGATGACGGTCGTCGTGATGACCGCGACGATGTGCAGCGGAGACCCGCGCCGCACGGCAAGCCGCGCCGCCTTCCACAGGGCCGGCGACTCGGCACCGAGCGAATCGACGCCGACGACGACCTTGCCGTCGAAGCGCAGGCCCGCGATCGCCTCGGCGTCGGGATCCGTCTCCTCGATCTCTCCGCGGTCCTGGCGGATCGGGCGTGACGACGTCGGATGGGCGGCCTTGTCCGTCTCGGCCTGCCATGCCGCCGGAACGACGACCGTCGGGCAGGCGGAGTGCGCGGGCAGTGCGCTCGAGACGGTGCCGAGCAGACGGCCGGCGAACCCGCCGCGACCGCGCGAACCGACGACGGTCAGTCCCCCGGTCTTCGACTCCTCGATGAGCACGCCGGCGGCATCGCCGATCTCGATGACGGCTTCGACGGGCACGCCGGCGGCCTTGACCTCCGCCGCTGCCTCCTTGAGCGTGTTCGTCACCGACTGGCGGATCGCCGAGTCGTCGATCGGCACATACGACACGTCGATCGCCGCGGCGGCGACGCTGGGGATCGTGTAGGCCCCGACGAGCCGAATCGGCTTGCCGAGCGACCGTGCTTCCTGGATCGCCCAGTTGAGCGCGTTCCTGCTCGGCGGGGATCCGTCGATGCCGACGATCACCGCGTCGGACTCACCGACCGGCGGCGATCCGGCACCCTGGGTGCGGTCCTGCTCTGACATCGCACGCTCCTTATGTCGCAGCGAACTTCTCACAATCAACACTAGAGCACATTGCGTCGAACACTGCCGTCTATGTCACATCGTTATCCGGTGGCGATCACAGTGCGGACATCATCGTCACCGGTCAGACCCTCTGTCGAGTCATCGGCGGGGGGTGCCGGCGGTGCGGTCGGCCGGCGGCGGACGCCGGTGACTGCACCGGGCCCAGAACGATCACGTCAACGGTCAGGCCGCATGACCCATGTCGAGGAACGGACGCCACTGCTCGACGGGCTTGTCGATGCCGCGCATCCAGAACTGACCGACTCGGGGCTCCTTGGGGCGGAAGCTCAGCTTCCACCCGATCTCCCCGAGCGTGCGGTCGCCTTTGCGGTTGTTGCAGTCCCGGCAGCAGGCGACGAGGTTCTCCCACGTGTTGCCGCCGCCGCGCGAGCGCGGCATGACATGGTCGACCGTGCTCGCCGGTCGGGTGCAGTAGGCGCAGCGGTGGTTGTCGCGGCGGAGCACCCCGCGGCGGGAGAGCGAGACCCGGCGGTCCCGCGGCGGTCTGACGTACCGGGTGAGCAGGATGACCGAGGGCTGGTCGAGGCTCACGTGCTGCGATCTCACCGGAGCGTCCTCCGCTGCGAGCACCGTCGCTTTGCCCGTGAGCACCAGCACGACAGCTCTGGTGAACGGCACGACCGACAGCGGTTCGTATCCGGCATTGAGCACGAGAGTCTTCATTTCTCGCCCCTCATCGTCATGTGCGGAGGTGTCCCACTGCTCCGGTCGCTCAGGCTCGCTCGCTGCCGCACCGGCGGCGCACCTGTCCCAGGGAACACAAAAGGCGTCGTGCACCAGCACAACGCCTTGGAAACGGACATAGACACAGATATGTACTCCGCGCCAGAACCTGGAGCGGCTATCCGGAATATTCGACTATGCCCCATCCGATTTCCCATCGCTTACGGAACTCAATCTTCTCAAGAGTAACGCCGATTGCCGTTGTGATCGAATTCATACCGTCCGCGTCATGAATTCTTCCCTCGTCGTTCACTTCGAACGGCCGTCCACGCCGATCTCGGACGGCCGCCGGTGCCCGCGCACGGCCCGGGAGGCCTGCCGGTCGCACCGCGTCGGGGATGCAGAAACTCCCCGCCTCACTCGAGGACCGTCGAGTGAAGCGGGGAGTGTCCGGCGAATCGAATCAGAGAACGCGAATGAACTTCGCGCCGCCGTCGATCATCCAGTCGATGCTGCGGTAGCTGGTGTCGACACGCGGGTTGCCGGCGTCGTACATCATGCCGTTGCCGGCGTAGATGCCGATGTGTCCCGGCTTCCAGATGAGGTCGCCCGGCTGAGCTTCGGACTTCGACACGGTCGTGCCTGCGCTGCCCTGGGCACCGGAGGTGCGGGGCAGGTTGACGCCGACCTTGCCGTAGACGTAGGAGGTGTAGCCCGAGCAGTCCCAACCGCTGGGCGAGGTGCCGCCGGAGACGTAGGGGGTGCCGACGTACTGCTTGGCGATGGCGAGGACCTGCTGGGCCTTCGAGCCATCGGGCATCTTGAAGTCGGAACCGGAGTCCTTCGAGTCGCCCTTGTCGCTGTCGGACTTGGACGAGGACTTCTTGTCCGAGGACGAGGAGGAGTCGGACGAGCTGGAGCTCGCGCTCGAAGCCGGCTTCGGCTCGGGCTTCGGCTCAGGCTTGGGAGCGGGCTTCGCGGTGACGGTCTGGACGTCGGCGCTGAAGGAGGAGCCTTCGGCCTTCTTGTCCTTGTCGTCGGTGTTGCCCTTGGCAACGACCGTGGCGGCCTGGTTCTGGAATTCGGCGACCTCAGTGGTCTGCGATTCGGCGGAGACAGCGACGCTGTCGTCTCCGGCCTGACCGGCTGCCGGGAGAACGGCTGCGGTGAGAAGGCCACCGCTGGCAGCGACGACGGCTGCGCGACGTCCGAAGACGGCGGAGTTGGCATTCAGGAGTTCGGTCAGTTCGGTCAGCGGGGTCTTGACCTTGGTCTCTGCGGCGCGGCGGCCATGGTGCTTAGTTGCCACGTTTTCCTCTCGTCACCTATCGGATTCCTCCGACCGCCACTCTCGGTCCTGGTGTGTGTCACAGCGGGCGTGGCGTGCGGCTCCCGGCGTGAAGTCGCCTGCTTGCGCGGGCGACCTCCACAACTGTAACCAATCAGTGATCAATTGTCACGTTTCTGTCACGACCAGGGTGGGGAAACCCCGCGGTTAACCCTAAATGCCGAGGTGAGAGGCTTGAATGAGATTCATGTCTCCGTAACATTCGCTGTTACAGACACCGGCCCGGGGAGCGGATCTCCGCTCCCCGGGCCGGGTTGTGCAACGTTTCGTTACACACTCTGAGCACTGTGCGTCGACTCCGTCACGGAGCGCGACCGATGCGTGATGTCGCGACCGGTGACCGCCCTGTGGTGCCGACAGCGACGCCGGGACCTCAGGCGGGCAGTGCCGATCAGCGCTTGTGGGCGAACACGTGCGAGGCGGTCTCGACGGGAAGGTCGAGGACGTCCTCGGCGCCGGGGACCTGCACGGTGATGTATTCGCCGTTGCGGGTGATCTCGACGTCGGTGCCGGGCATCACCCCGGCGACCTGGAACTGCTGGAGGAGGTGGATGTCGACCTGCAGCGGTTCGGCCAGCCACGCGATCGTCAGCTGTGTGGCGCCGTCGCGGGCGACCGCGGTCGCGAGGTCGACCACCTCGGCGCCGTTGCTCGCTTCGGCACCGATGACTTCGAGACCCGGGATCGGGTTGCCGTAGGGACCGGACTTCGTGTCAGGCAGCAGGCTGACGAGCTTGCGCTCGACCTGCTCGCTCATCACATGCTCCCACCGGCACGCTTCGTCGTGGACGAGCTCCCACTCGAGACCGACGACGTCGGCGAGGAGCCGTTCGGCCAGACGGTGCTTGCGCATCACCTCGGTGGCGATGCGACGTCCCTCCGGGGTGAGTTCGAGGTGCCGATCATTGCTCACATGGAGCAGGCCGTCGCGCTCCATCCGGGCCACGGTCTGGGAGACGGTGGGTCCCGAATGGTCGAGGCGCTCGGCGATCCGGGCCCGCAGGGGCACGATCGACTGCTCCTCGAGCTCGATGATCGACTTGAGGTACATCTCGGTTGTATCGACGAGGTCGTTCACTTAAGACCAGCCACTCCACTCTTCGTCTTCAGGTCTGGGGAGACCATGTCAGGCGTTCACACATTTCAGGGGGCGTGCGACCGTGCCCCGGCTGCGATGTCTCGCGGCCCCCTGAGATTCACATCGATTCTATCGTGGCCGCGGGGTCGCTGCGGGTCTCAGCCCGCGTTGACGTACGCCGTCTTGTGGACGGTGTAGAACTCGCGTGCCGCTCGGGCCTGTTCGCGGGGTCCGTAGCTCGAGCCCTTCCGACCTCCGAACGACACGTGGTAGTCCACCCCTGCCGTCGGCGCATTCACCATCACCATTCCTGCCTGGGCATAACGCTTGAAGTGGCTCGAATATTTCAGCGAGGACGTGAAGATGCCCGCGGACAAGCCGAACGCGGTGTCGTTGGCCACCGCGAGCGCCTCGTCGTAGTCGGCGACCTCGATCACCGAGGCGACCGGACCGAAGACCTCATCGACGTTGATCGTGTCGGTCGGCTTCGTGCCCGTGACGAGAGCCGGTGCGAGGAAGTACCCTTCCGTGTCCGCCTCAATGCGGTCACCGCCGGTGACCTCACCGCCTTCGTCCCGGGCGATGTCGATGTAGCGCAGGTCCTGGGCGAGCTGGTCGTCGGAGACGACGGGGCCGATGTCGACGCCCTCGGCGCGGGCATCGCCGACGGACAGGCCCTGCATCCGCTCGGTGACGAGCCGGACGAACTCGTCGTGGACGTCGGCGGTGACGATGAGCCGCGACGAGGCGGTGCAGCGCTGACCGGTGGAGAAGAAGGCGCCGTTGACCGCGGCATCGGCGGCGGCGTCGAGGTCGGCGTCGCCGAGGACGACGAGCGGGTTCTTCCCGCCCATCTCACACTGCACGCGGATCCCGTGTTCGCTGGCCGCGGTGATGACACCGCGCCCCACGGCGGCGGATCCGGTGAAGGTGATGGCGTCGACGTCCGCCGAGGCGGTGAGCACGTCCCCGACGACGCGACCGGGCCCCATGACGAGGTTGAGGACCCCGTCGGGCAGGCCCGCCTCGACGAGGATGTCGACGAGCGCCGAGGCGGAGCCGGGGACGAGTTCGGCCGGTTTGAACACGACGGTGTTGCCGTAGGCGAGCGCCGGGGCGATCTTCCAGGCGGGGATGGCGATGGGGAAGTTCCACGGCGTGATGACCCCGACGACGCCGATGGGCTCGTGGGTCATCTCGGCGACGAGGCCGGGGCGCACGGAGTCGATGATCTCCCCGGTGTTGCGGATCGTCTCACCGGCGAAGAACTTGAAGATCTGCGCGGCGCGCAGCACCTCGCCGCGGGCCTCGGTCAGCTGTTTGCCCTCTTCGCGGGCGAGGAGGTCGGCGAGGGCGTCGGCGCGTTCGGCGATGAGGGTGCCTGCGGTGTCGAGGATCGCGAAGCGCTGCTGCGCGGGGAAGTCGGCCCAGGCCGGTGCCGCGGCAGCCGCGGCGGCGATGGCGTCGGTGACGGTCTGGGCGTCGGCACGGGCGAAGCTGCCGATGACGTCGGCGGGATCGGACGGGTTGCGGTTGAGCACGCGGTCCTCGGATCCGCGGCGCTGTCCGCCGATGAGGTTGTCGAACCGGGCGACCGTGCCCTCACCCGTCCGGGCGGCGTTGCCCCGGTTGGCCTCCGGGGTCGGACGCTCCGGTGCTGCCTGGTCGCTGCCGGTCGTGGTGGTGTCCTGCGGTGTCTGTGCCATGGATGCTCCTTGAGGATTCGGGGTGGGGACGGGTCGTCCGGCTCACGACGCTGCGAGCCGGGAGACCCGGCGGGGGTGTCACTGTCAGGGTGGCTGCCTGCCCGGCAGAAAGTCGGTGCAGACAGACCTTTCGGTCAAGGATAGAGGCGGACGAGCTCCCATTGGTCGGCGGCCGCGAGATCGCCGGGGTCGTGACTGCCGTCGGCGCGTCGGAACACCCACCGGTCGTGGAAGCGGTTCTGCTGTCCCTGCCAGAACTCGATCTCGAACGGCCGAATGCGGAACCCGCCCCAGTGCGCAGGCCGCGGCACCTCACGCCCCTCGAATTCGGTGACGGCGGCGGCGTACTCGGCTTCCATCTGCTCGCGCCCGCTCACCGGCTGGGACTGCTTCGACACGTTCGCCGCGATCTGCGAGCCGCGGGGGCGCACCGCGAAGTACGCGTCGGACTCCGCGGCGGCGACCGCCTCGGCGAGCCCCGGATCCGGATCTGCCGGTGCATGTCCTGCCACGGGAAACTCGCCGCGATGCGCGGATCGGCGGCGAGCTGCCGTCCCTTCGCCGAGTCGTAGTCGGTGAAGAAGACGAAGCCGGCGGTATCGACGGCCTTGAGCAGGACGATGCGGGCGACGGGACCCCAGTCGTCGAGCGTGGACACGGTCATGGCGTTGGGTTCGCGGACCTGGCCGGCGGCTTCGTCGTACCACGTGCGGAACAAGTCGAGCGGGGAGACCTCGGGGCGGTCGAACGAGGACGAGATATAGGAGGCCCGGGTCTGGGCCAGGCGGTCGACAGGCTCACTCATGGCTCCACTCTACGGGCGGTGACGGACACGGCCGGACCGTGCGGGGTGCGGGCACGATCCGCACGTGATGAGACGGCCTCCGGTCGCTGTGCGGCGAGACCTTAGAATGGCGTGCGTGACTGCGACGAACCTGACGATTCCAGACGAACTCCTGCCCGCCGACGGACGTTTCGGATCGGGCCGGCCCGCATCCGGTCGGCACAGATCGATGCGCTGAGCGCGGCCGGGGCGACCGTGCTCGGCACGAGCCACCGCCAGGCGCCGGTGAAGAGCCTCGTGGGCCGGATCCGCACCGGACTGGCCGAGCTCTTCGACCTTCCCGAGGGCTACGAGGTCGTCCTCGGCAACGGCGGGTCCACCGTGTTCTGGGACGTCGCCGCCTTCGGTCTCGTCCGTGAGCGGGCCGCCCATGCGACGTTCGGTGAGTTCGGCCAGAAGTTCGCGAAGGCCACGGACACCGCCCCGCACCTCAAGGACTCCCTCATCCTCGCCGCCGAGCCGGGCACCGCGGCGATCCCCTCCCCCGCCGCCCTGGCCGACGCCGGACTCGACGGGACCGCCGACGTCTACGCGTGGCCCCACAACGAGACCTCGACGGGTGTGGCGACGACGATCGCGCGGCCTCAGGGCATCGACGACGATGCGCTCGTCGTCATCGACGCGACGTCCGGTGCCGGCGGCCTGCCCGTCGACATCGCCGAGACCGACGTCTACTACTTCGCGCCGCAGAAGAACATGGGCTCCGACGGCGGCCTGTGGGTGGCGATCCTCTCCCCGAAGGCGGTCGCCCGGGCGCAGGAGATCAAGGACTCCGGGCGCTGGATCCCCGCTTCGCTCGACCTCGTCACCGCGATCGACAACTCGCGCAAGGATCAGACCTACAACACCCCGGCCGTTGCGACTCTGCTCCTGCTCGCCGAGCAGATCGAGTGGATGAACGGCAACGGCGGTCTCGAGTGGGCCACCGAGCGCACGCGCGAGACCTCGGGGTACGTCTACGACTGGGCGGAGTCCGCCGAGGTGGCCCACCCCTACGTCGCCGATCCCGCGGACCGCTCATCGGTCGTCGTCACCGTCGACTTCGACGACTCCGTCGATGCTGCCCGCGTCGCCTCGGTGCTGCGCGCCAACGGCATCGTCGACGTCGAACCGTACCGCAAGCTCGGCCGCAATCAGCTGCGCATCGCGACGTTCGTCTCCGTCGACCCGGCCGACGTCAAGGCGCTGCTGGGCTGCCTCGACTTCGTCATCGACGCCCTCGCCTGACGGGCCTGGGGCCCGGGTAGGGGGCCGCTGGGACTCCGGGTAGTGGTTGGGGCTCCGAGTAGTCTTCGACGCCCACCGCGCCTTTCGCCGAACACCATTTCGGACCCCGCACCCGCAGCCGCACACACAACCCATGCACGCGGTGTGTGAGCGGCTCAAGGTGCCTCTCGAGAAGTAACGCCGACGCACAAGCCGCTCCGGGTAGTGGTTGGGGCTCCGGGTAGTGGTTGGGACTCCGGGTAGTCTTCGGCGCTCACCGTGCCTCTCGCCGAGCCTCATTTCGAACCCCGCACCCGCAGCCGCAGACACAACCCGTGCACGCGGTGTGTGAGCGGCTCAGAGTGCCTCTCGAGAAGTGACACCGACGCACAAGCCGCTCCGGGTAGTGTTCGATGTTCCGGGTAGTGGTTGGGCTGCAGCAAGTGGTTGGGGCTCCGCGTAGTCTTCGACGCCCGGCGCGGCGGCTCGAGCGCCGTGAGTCAGCGCAATTGCTCGAGCTCGACGGATCGTTCAGCGCAGGCCGCGCGGTACCCCGCGGCGTCAGCCCGCAGCGCACCTGACGTCGCCGCGTCTTCTCACATGAAGTGGATGAGCAGTCCGATGCCGAAGGTGATGGCGGCGAGCAGGGCGAGACCGAGCTCGATGACGGTGCCGATGCCGATCGCCTTGATCGAGCCCCAGCTCGATCCCCACGCGACCTTCGGGTCCTTGAGTCGGGACAGCTCGGCGAGGTAGAGGCCGAGGACGAAGCCGACGGGCAGACCGACGACGGGGATGACGAAGAAGCCGACGATCGCGAGCACTCCGCCGAGCATGACCGACCGATTCGGCACGGACATCTCCTTGAGCTTGCGGCCCGTGAGAACGAGCGACGCGCTCATCCCGGCGGCGACGAGGACGGCGACGATCGCGAAGACGATCCACGCGGCGGGAGTGCCGATGACGATGGCCCAGATGAGCACCCCGATGCCGATGAGGATCGATCCGGGCAGCACCGGCACGATGATGCCGAGACAGCCGATGAGCACGGCGATGCCGACGAGCACGGACGTCAGAATGTCCGGATCCACCACGTGACGGGACCTTTCGAGTTCGGAGACGAGAGCGCAGGCTCGATCTTACGGGACGCGGGTGTGCGGCACCCGGCAGCCCTATGGGTGTCCGAGGTAGCTGACGTGGAGCCGGATGCGCGACTTCGGGTCGTAGGTCAGGCGGAGGTTCTTCGCGACGATCATCCAGACGAGCCCGACCGCGAACGCGAGCAGCCCCGAGGCCGCACCGACGGCCATCGACATGCGCGGACCGAACGCGTCGGCGACCCATCCCGCCAGCGGCGCGCCGAGCGGGGTGCCGCCCATGACGACGGCCGCATAGATCGCCATCACCCGGCCGCGGTAGGACGCCGGAGTCGTCGTCTGCACGTAGGCGTTCGCCGAGGTCAGCATCGTCAGCGACGCGAATCCGACGAGGATGAGCGCGGCGGCGAAGACGTAGTAGTTCGTGATGAGCGAGGCGAGTCCGACGGCGAGGCCGAACCCGCCGGCGGCGCCGAAGATGAAGCGCAGACGCGGTTTCTCCCGCTTCGCCGAGGCGAGGGCACCGGCCACCGACCCGATCGCCATGACGGAGTTGAGCAGGCCGAATCCGCTCGCATCCTTGCCGAACTCGATCCGCGCCATCGTCGCGGTGTAGATGTTGAAGTTGAATCCGAACGTCGCCACGATGAAGAGGACGACGAGCACGATGACGACGTCAGGGCGGGAGCGCAGGTAGCGGAACCCGCCGAGGACCCCGCCGCCGCCCCGGCGATTGGACGGGTGGAGGCGCGAGCGGTCGAGCCGGATGAGCACGGTGAGCGTCGCCGCGAACCCGAGCCCGCTGATGAGGAACACCGGTCCGGCGCCGACGAGCGCGGTGATGACTCCGGCGACCGCGGGCCCGATCATCCGCGCCCCGTTGAACGACGCGGAATTGAGGCTGACCGCGTTGGGCAGGAGCTTCTCGCCGACGAGCTCGGAGACGAAGGCCTGGCGGGCGGGAGTGTCGAGGGTGGCGAGGATGCCGAGGACGAGCGCGAGCACATAGACCTGCCACAGCTCGATCGTGTCGGTGATGACGAGGACGAAGAGCAGCAGTCCGACGGCGCCGAGGAGGGCCTGCGTGACCATGAGCAGCGCGCGCTTGGAGAACCGGTCGGCGAGCGCCCCCGCGAAGGGGAACATGATGAGCTGGGGACCCATCTGCAGCGCCATCGTGATGCCGAGCGCCGAGGCGTTGTTGTTCGTCAGATAGGTGAGGACGAGCCAGTCCTGGGCCGTCCTCTGCATCCACGTTCCGGTGTTCGAGATGAGCGCGCCGGCGAACCAGTGTCGGTAGTTCGGTTCGGCGAGCGACCGGAACGTGTGGGCCATCGAGTGGTTCAGCCCTCCTGGAACTCGAGTTCGCCGCGGGCGTAGTCGTCGACGACGGCTTCGGCCGGTTCGGTGTCCGGGCGTCTGACGTCGGTCTCCGAATGCGCGCCGCAGCCCGAATCGAGTTGGACGACGCGGCCGTCGAAGGGCGACCAGGCGTTCGCGCAGACCCCGAACTGCTCCCGCAGCGAACCGGCGATCGGCATGAAGTACCCGCAGGTGCTGCAGTGCGCCGAGGCGCGGGTGGAGAATTCGCCTTCGGCGCCGGCATCGGAGTTCGCCCACCGGGTCGCGGCCGAGGAGATCCCCTCGGGTGAGAGCACCCGCTCGCGACCGATGCCGAACTCGAAGTTGGCGATCTGGTCGATGTTGTCGGCCGAGTTGTCCTCGGTCTGCTGGTAGCCCGGCTGCAGGTTGGGATCGGAGTCGACCTTCGGCAGGGTGTCGCGCGGGGTGAGATCCCCGGGTTCGAGGCGCTGATCCCACGGCACCCACTCGGGGGCGACGAGGGCGTCGGGTCCCGGCAACAGGGCGGTCTCGCAGACGGTGACCTTCTTCGACCGCGGTGCCCGGGCGAGGACGGCGACCCAGCGCCAGCCCCGGTAGCTCGGGTCGGTGCACACGAAGTAGTGGGTGACGAGCCGGGTGCCCTCGGCCAGCGCACCGAGGTGCTCGCCGATCACGGAGCTGCCGGCCACCTCGGCGATCGCCGACCGGGCGACGTCGATCGCCGCTGCCAGCTGGGCGTCGAGGACGACCTTCTCCGGAGTCGAGCGGGCCGGTTTCACGGCTGCGGTCTTCTTCGTCGACGGCGCATCCGATGTCGTCACGGGATCGCTGCTGGCCGTCTCGGCATCGACAGTGGCCGTCGCGGCATCGGTGGAATCGACCGGCGCCGAGGTGGTGGCGACGTCCGCGTCCTCAGGCGCCGAGGCGGCGGCCTGGGTGCCCGTGCGCTGGTCGTCCAGCCACGTCGTGAAGAGAGAGGACATCATGACTCCAAATCGTCGGCGATCGCCCGCAGCAGCGAGGCGACCTTGTTCCCGTGCTCGCGGTCGGGGTAACGGCCGTGCTGCAGGCCGTTGTTCAGGTCATCGAGAACTTTGATGACGTCTTCAACCATAACCGCCATGTCCTCGGTGGAGCGGCGGCGGGCCTTCGCGACCTTCGCGGGAATGCTGATCAGCCGTGCTTTGAGCACCTGGGCGCCGCGGCGGGAGTCGACGACGTCGTAGTCGAGGCGGGTGCCCTTCGTGACCTCTGTGCCTTCGGGCAGGACCGAGGAGTGGAGGAAGGCCTGCGAGCCGTCCTCGGCGACGACGAAGCCGTAGCCCTTGTCGGCGTCGAACCATTTCACGCGTCCGGTTGGCATGGTGTCCTTTCGTGCAGTGCTGCCGTGGTGCGCAGCCGTGCGGTGTCTCGGAGGACCCGGTCGGGTCCTGTGTCTCTGACCGGCGGTGCCGGTCTGTGTCAGTGGTGCCAGGTAATGTCCTGCGCACCCAGATGGAAGGAGGTGGTCAATGGTGGTTCGTCGATCCCGCGACGCCGACGTCGAGCGCCTCGCACTCGTGGCTTGGCAACCGAAGGGGGCTCCGGCGGCTGAGCGAGAGTCTCATCGCTCGCCTCACGTCTCACTGTCGCCCGGTGGCTGCCGCGTGCCGTTGCTCTGTCCGTGAGCGTCACGGTGAGCGTTCGTCAACTGGTCGCAACCTCTGCCTGCGCTGAGCTGGGTCCGGCTGAGCCAGCCGTCCTCAGCTGCTCGGTCCGAGCGGTTTCGGTGAGCTGGCGTGAACTGCGGTCCGACCGAATGGAACCACCAACCGACTGGGGGTGATCGCCTCGGAGAAGCGAGCCTGCGGAAGTGAGCCCACGGTTCGTCTCAGCTCTCATTCACCCCTGGCTGCCTGCGTCTGAGCGCCGAGCGGATGACGACCGCTGCGAGCAGAGCGAAGGCGATGGGCAGAAGGATCATCGGCAGGTATGTCAGCAAGTGCGAGGGGGTGTACCCCATCCACGCCTGACCCAGAACGCCGATGAGACCGGCTGCTCCGATGACGGCTGCTGCGACGGCTACGACGACGATGGCCGTATCGACACGCTTGGCTGACAATGCTCGTCCTTCCCGAGGTGATTGGGCGTTCCTGACCCGTCCATTGTACCCCTGGGGATACACTGAACGGCGATGTCAATGACCTTCAGCACATGGCTGGCCCAGAGCTCCGACGCGGACTTCGAGTCGTTCGTGCGGACTCGTCGCGACCTCCTCCGGCCCGAGTCGCCGACACTGTCCACCCTCGCGGCCGCGACGTCCTCGCGCATCGGCGTCTCCCGCGGCATCGAAGCGCTCGACGCCGACCAGCTCGACCTCCTCATCGGCCTCGCCACGGCCGCCCGCACCGGGCCCGACATCAGTCTCGACCGCCTCGGCGATGCCGTCCCCGCTGACGCCGACCTCACCCGGCTGCGCGACCTCGGCCTCGCATGGCCGACGGACGCCCCCGGCATCTGGCGGATCCAGTCCGAGGCGATCACCCTCCTGCCCACCTCGGCGGCGGATTCCGCCCGCCCCCGCCCATGGCACACCTACACGGACTCCGCCCAGCGTCCGGACGCCTCGGCGACGACGATCCCCCAAGCCCTCGTCCACAACAGCGAACAGGCAGCCGTCGCCGAGGTCGTGTCCTCCCTGCGCGGACTCGTCGACGAGATGGAGTCCTCCCCCGCCTCCCGCCTGACGAGCGGCGGCATCTCGAAACGCGACGTCAGCCGCCTTGCGCGCACCCTCGAACTCGACCTCGAACCGACGATCACCCTGCTGCTGGCGGCGAAGTCCCTCGGTCTCATCGGCGTCCTCGACGATCCGCTCGACCCGCAGTGGACGGCAAGCGATGACGCGGCGACGATGCTCGCCGGTGATCGCGCCGACCTCTGGGCGTCCCTCGTCTCCTCGTGGCTGCGCGAATCCCAGGACGTCACCCAGCTCGTGACCGGGGCGAGCGCGAACGAGCGCCTCACCGTCCTCGCCGCCCCGAAGAAGTCCCTGTTCAAGGGCTTCAGCCAGTCGGTTCCGGCGATGCCGCTGCTGCGCTCCACCGTGCTCTCCGTGCTCCACGGCATCGGGGTCGGATCGTCGCGTTCGGCCGAGTGGATCCACGCGCAGGTCCTGCGATCCCGGCCGCTGACCCCGGCCCACGATCCCGCGATCACCGAGGAGGTCCTGCAGTCGGCGGTGATGTTCGGGCTCGCGACGACCCCGCTCCAGCAGCCGGGCCATTTCGGACCGAGCCGGTTCGGGGTGATGCTCGCCGCCGGTCTCGAGCGGGCTGCGGCCGCCGCGGTCCGTGACAATCCGGCGCTCGCGCCGCTCGGTGTCAGCGTCGCTGCACTGTCCGTGCCCGCCGAGGTCGTCGCCGAGGTCCGCACGGGACTCGTCCCCGAGGTCGACACCGTCCTCATCCAGTCCGATCTCACCGCCGTGGCGACCGGCCCGATCGACCCCCGCGTCCACCACATCCTCCGCCGCTTCGCCGTCGTCGAAGCCCGCGGCCAGGGCACCGTCTACCGCATCGACGGGGACACGATCGAGGCGAGCATGCAGTCCGGCGTCGACGCCGCCGAAGCGCTGCGCGAACTCGCCGCCATCAGCGCCGAACCGCTGCCCTCGACGCTCGATTTCCTCATCTCGAACACTGCGGCGAAGCTGCGCCGGGTCCGGGTCGCCGGGGCTCGCGCCGTCCTCGTCGTCGACGACCCGGTCGACCTCGACGTCATCCTCTCCGACCCGCTCATGGCCCCCGCCGGCCTCGACCGTCTCGCCCCGACGGTGGCGATCAGCCAGCTCGGCCCCGAGCGCACGATGCACCTTCTCGAGGCCGGGGATCATCACGCGCTCCTCCACTCCCCCGCCGGTCCCGTGCGCCGCCGGTCGGTGATCACGCAGACCGAACCCGAGGTGACGACGCGGACACGGGCCCGGGTCACCGACGACCGCCTCGGCGATTACATCCGCATCCTGCGCTCTCCCGCGGGCGCGACCGCGGAGCAGAAACCGACGGACGAACCGCTCGGTCACCTCGATCGGCTGCGGGAGGCCGCACAGGCCCGGACGCTCGTGACGATCCGGCTCGCCGACTCCCACGGTCAGGAGCGCATCGTGCAGATGCAGCCGACGACGGTCAACGGCGGACGCGTCCGCGGCACGGTGACGACGACCGGCGCCGAGGCCTCCCTGTCGATCGCGCGCATCGTCAGCGTCGAACCGGCGCCGGAGCCGACATGAGCACTCACCGACGGGCGGGGGCACCGGTGGGAACAATCGCGCCGCCCGGCGCGTTGACCTCGTCGTTGTCACCTCGGCGAAGGAATTCATGAACGGACCTCTCATCGTCCAGTCCGATCGGACTGTGCTCCTCGAATCGGGGCACCCCCTGGCCACCGAGGCGGCGGTGGCGATCGCCCCGTTCGCGCAGCTGGCCCGGACCCCGGAGTACATCCACACGTACACGATCACCCCGCTGGGCCTGTGGAACGCGCGCGCGAGCGGCCACGACGCCGAATCGGTCGTCGACGTCCTCCTCGAGTTCGCGAAGTACCCGGTCCCGCACGAACTGCTCGTCGACATCGTCGACATCATGGACCGGTTCGGGGTGCTCACCCTCATCGACCATCCCATCCACGGTCTGACACTGACGTCGACGGAGACCGCACTCCTCGACCGGCTCACCGGTCAACCCGACCTCGTCGGCAAGTTCGGCAGGCGGCTCGATGAGGAGTCCGTCCTCGTCCACCCCTCGGAACGGGGCGAGCTCAAGCACGCCCTCCTCCAGCTCGGGCATCCGGTCTCCGACCACGCCGGCTACGTCGACGGCGAAGCCCACGACATCGAGCTCAGCGATGACGCCCACGGCGGGGCCTGGCATCTGCGCGACTACCAGCGGGAGGCCATCGACCAGTCGCTGTCCGGGGAGTCCGGGGTCGTCGTCCTCCCCTGCGGGGCCGGGAAGACGGTCGTCGGGGTCGCGACGATGTCGCGGGTGCAGACGACGACGCTCATCCTCGTGACGAACTCCGTGTCGGCGAAGCAGTGGAAGGACGAGATCCTCGCGCGCACGACGCTGACTGAGGACGAGATCGGCGAGTATTCGGGATCGGTCAAGGAGATCCGCCCGATCACGATCGCGACCTACCAGGTGCTCACGACGAGGCGGAAGGGCTCCTACCTCCACCTCGAACTCCTCGACGCCAAGGACTGGGGGCTCGTCATCTACGACGAGGTGCACCTGCTGCCGGCACCGATCTTCCGGCTCACCGCGAGCCTCCAGGCCCGGCGCCGACTCGGGCTGACCGCCACGCTCGTGCGCGAGGACGGCCGGGAGGACGAGGTGTTCTCCCTCATCGGACCCAAGCAGTACGAGGTGCCGTGGAAGGAGCTCGAACGCCTCGGCTTCATCGCCACCGCCGCGTGCCATGAGGTCCGCGTCCGGCTCGACGGGGGCACCCGCACCGCGTATGCCCGCGCCGACGGCGAGGACCGCTACCGTCTGGCCGCGACCTCGGATGCCAAGCTGCCGATCGTCAAGACCCTCGTCGCCGACCATCCGGAGGCGCAGATCCTCGTCATCGGCCAGTACCTCGACCAGCTCGAGGAGATCGGCGAGGCCCTCGGTGCCCCCGTGCTCACCGGGCAGACCCCGGAGTCACAGCGGCAGGAGCTCTTCCGCGACTTCCGGTCGGGGGCGATTCGGGTCCTCGTCGTGTCCAAGGTCGCGAACTTCTCCGTCGACCTGCCCGCCGCCTCGGTGGCCATCCAGGTCTCCGGCGCCTTCGGGTCGCGGCAGGAGGAGGCGCAGCGCCTCGGCCGGATCCTGCGCCCCAAGAAGGATTCGGGTTCGGCGACGTTCTACACCGTCGTCGCCGCCGACACCGTCGACGAGCACTTCGCCGCCCAGCGCCGCCGCTTCCTCACCGAGCAGGGCTACAGCTACGACATCGAGGTGCGGTAGGCGCGGGCCGCGAGGCTCACCCTCGGGCGCGAGACACGCGTCCCTCGTCCCAGACGGGCTCGTTCGACTCGTAGATCTCCCCGTCGGCGCCGAAGACGAGGAACCGATCGAAATCACGGGCGAACCAGCGATCGTGGGTGACCGCGAGCACCGTGCCGTCGAAGGCGGTGAGCGCATCCTGGAGCGCCTCGGCGGAGACGAGGTCGAGGTTGTCCGTCGGCTCGTCGAGGAGGAGCAGTGTCGCGCCGGCGAGTTCGAGCAGGAGGATCTGGAACCGCGCCTGCTGCCCGCCCGAGAGCGAGTCGAAGGTCTGCTCCGCGGCCCCGGCGAGTTCGTAGCGGGCCAGCGCCCGTGACGCGGGTTCGCGCGGCAGCCCGCTGCGGTGCTCGTCGCCCCGATGGAGGATGCCGAGCAGGGTCCGTCCGACGAGGTCGGGCCGCCCGTGGGTCTGCGCGAACCAGCCGGGCCGCACCCGGGCCCCCAGCCGCACCCGACCCTCATGGGCGACAGCGGGGATGTCGATGTCGCTGACCGGCCGATGCTCGGGTTCGGGATCGGTGCCGCCGGCGGCGAGCAGGCGCAGGAAGTGCGACTTCCCCGACCCGTTCGACCCGAGCACCGCCACCCGATCGCCGTAGTGGACCTCGAGGTCGAAGGGCAGCATGAGGTCGGTGAGCTCGAGTGCGTCGGCGACGATCGCGATCTTCCCCGTCCGACCCCCGCCGAGGCGGATCCCGAGGTTCTGCTCCCTGGGCATCGCCTCGGGCGGGCCGGCGGTTTCGAACCGCTCGAGTCGGGTCTGCGCCGCCCGGTACCGTGAGGTCATATCCGAGTTGTACGCGGCCTTCTGCTTGTACATCTGGACAAGAGCCTTGAGCTTCGCATGCTCCTCATCCCACCGTTTGCGCAGCTCCTCGAGCCGGTCGAACCGGGCGACCCGCGCCGCGTGATACGAGGTGAACCCGCCCGGATGCACCCAGGCGGTGTTGCCGGCGGCGGAGAGCTCGAGCGTGATGATCTCCGTCGCGGCCTGCGCGAGCAGCTCCCGATCGTGGGAGACGAAGAGGACGCTCTTGTCCGTCTCCCGCAGCTGCGCCTCCAGCCACCGCTTGCCCGGCACGTCGAGGAAGTTGTCCGGTTCGTCGAGGATGAGCACGTCGTCATGTCCGCGCAGCAGCGCCTCGAGGACGAGCTTCTTCTGCTCCCCGCCCGAGAGCGTCGCGATCGCCCGGTCCCGACACCGGTCGAAGGGGATCCCCAGCGCCGAGGTGATGCAGGTGTCCCAGAGGACCTCCGCGTCGTAGCCTCCCGCATCCGCCCATTCGCTCAGGGCGTTCGCGTAGGCCATCTGGACCTCGGTCGCCTCTCCGTCGGGGCCGAGCAGCCGCTCCTCGGCCCGCCGGACGACGGCGGCGGCCCGCTGGATCCGCTGGGGTGCGAGCTCTTCGAGCGCCTCGGCGACGGTGTCGGCGGTGATGAACTGGCGCATCAGACCGACGCTGCCGGTGTGGGACACCGACCCGGACTCCGGGGACAGCTCACCGGTGAGGATGCGCAGCAGCGTCGTCTTCCCCGCCCCGTTGGCGCCGATGAGCGCCGCCTTCGCCCCGTCGCCGACCCGGAACGACACCCCCGACAGCAGCGGTCTGCCGTCGGCGAGGGTGTACGCAACGTCGTTGATGTCGATATGGCCCATGGCCTCACGCTATCAGCGCCGCACCCAGGCGCCCTCCGCCCCCAGCAACCCTGCGGGCAACCGGGACGCACGCGCCTCGCCCGCTCACACCTCGGCGAGGGCTCCGGAGCGGGCGACGACCTCACGGGTGGCGATGCGCCGGGCCAGCCGGGCCTCGCCCCATTTGATGAAGACGACGCCGCCGAGGATGAAGACGCCGCCGAAGAGCTGGATCGGCGCGGGCAGCTCGGCGAGCAGGAGCCACGCGACGATGACGGAGAAGGGCACTTCGATGAGGTTGACGAACGAGCCGACGGTCGCGCCGATGTAGCGCAGGCCGAGGATGCCGGTGATGTAGGCGCCGGCGGTGAAGAGGATGATGAGCGCCATCGGCAGCACCCACGAGACCTGGAGGCCCCCGAAGTCGACGTCCGTCGTCGCCGCACCCCACGGCATGACGCCGAGGAGGACGATGAGACCCATGGTCAGCGCGCCGACGCCCATGCCGAGTCCGGTCAGTGCCACCGGCGGCACATTGATCGTGTCCTTCGCCGAGACGAGGAAGTAGGAGGCGAGGCAGACGGCGGCGGCGAGCGCCATGACGACACCGAGGACGCTGATCGAGGCCCCGCGCAGGTTGAGGACGAGGAGGAGACCGACCATCGAGACGAGGACCCCGATGAACGTCACGGTCGCCGGACGGGTCCGGGTCCGACCCCAGATCCAGAACACGATGAGCATCGGCGCCGTCATCTCGAGGAGCAGGGCGACGGCGACGGTGAGGTGTTCGACGGCGACGAAGTAGAAGCCCTGCACGCCGGCCATCGACACGAGCCCGTAGGTGAGGACCGTCTTCCAGTGCGTGCGCACCTCACTCCAGCGTCCGCGGAGCGCGATGAGGCTGGGGATGAGCAGGAGGAGCGCTGAGCCGATGAGGCGGATGAGCACGACCGCGCCCGGCGTCCACCCGACGGCGTACATCGTCTTCGCGATCGGCCCGGAGACGGCGAAGAAGAAGGCGGAGGCCAGGGTGAGGAGGAACCCCAGGACGACGGTGCGGGTCATTCTCAGCCTCCTGATATCGGGTGCGGTCGACGCGGTCGGATGAGCGCGCCGAGTTGGTGGTGGACGTGTCCATCGCCAGTATTTCCCACCGCCATGAAATGAGTCAAGTGCATTTTGCTCCTTACGCGATGTGGCACAATGGCAGGCATCATGACTTTCGCGTATGACATCCGCTCGAACCTCACGATGCTCGTCGACCTCCTCAACACCGCGGGCGGCATCGCCGCGGACGGGGATCAGCTGACGACGACCGCGGGCCTCCGCGACTTCGCCGCCGGACACGACTTCTCCGGGCCGCTCACGGCGACGAAGGCCGACGTCGAGGAGACGCGCCGCCTGCGCGAGCGCTTCGCCGCCGCCTTCGAGGCGGGCCTCGACTCCGTGCCCGCGGCCGTCGGCACAAACGCGGCCGGCGACACCGATCCGGACGGAGATTCGGCGGCCGACGCCCTCGAGCGGCGCATCGTCGAGGAGGTCAATCTCACCCTGCGCGAGACCGACGCGCTGCCGCAGCTCGTGCGCCACGGCGACTGGGACTGGCACCTCCACGCCGTGGGCGCGACGGCGAGCCTCGCCGACCGCGTCGCCGCCGATGTCGCCCTCGTGCTCATCGACCTCATCCGCTCCGGCGACCTCGACCGCCTGGGCCGATGCGCGGCCGAGGACTGCCGGGCCTACCTCGCCGACTTCAGCCGCAACCGCTCGAAGCGCTTCTGCGACACCGGCAACTGCGCCAACCGCACCCACGTCGCCGCCTTCCGCGCCCGCCAGAGCGACGCCGGCGACCACGCCTCCTGAACCCGACCTGCTCGCAGGCTGAAAAATCCCGCAATTCACCACTCCGATCCTGAGAGCCGAAGCCCCTCAGGGGACTCGAATGGACTTTTCTGGGAATTTTTCAGTGACGGAGGTCACAATCGCATTCAGGCAACGTTCACCTGGCTCCCAGACTCGCTCTTCACACTGAAGTCATGACTACACAGAACGACACCGACATCGAAGCCACTCTGCTCGTTGTCGACGATGAGCCCAACATCCGCGAACTCCTCTCCACGAGCCTGCGCTTCGCCGGCTTCGACGTCGTGTCGGCAGCCAACGGCGCCGAGGCCCTGCGCCTCGCCGAGCAGACCACCCCCGACCTCCTCGTCCTCGACGTGATGCTGCCGGACATGGACGGCTTCACCGTCACCCGGCGCCTCCGCCAGATCGGGATGAACGCCCCCGTCGTCTTCCTCACCGCCCGCGATGACACCTCTGACAAGATCACGGGGCTGACCGTCGGCGGCGATGACTACGTGACGAAGCCGTTCAGCCTCGAAGAGGTCGTCGCCCGCATCCGCGCCGTCCTCCGCCGCACCCGCAGCCTCGAGGACGAGGAGAACGCCGTCATCGTGGCAGGCGATCTCGAACTCGACGACGACACCCACGAGGTGCGCCGCTCGGGGATCCTCATCGACCTCTCCCCCACCGAGTTCAAGCTGCTGCGCTACCTCATGCTCAACGCCAACCGCGTGCTCTCGAAGTCGCAGATCCTCGACCATGTCTGGGAATACGACTTCGGCGGCGACACGGGAATCGTCGAGTCCTACATCTCCTACCTGCGACGCAAGATCGACGTCACCCCGGAAACGGACGCCGCCGGTCACACCGTGGAGATGGAGTGGACGCCGATGATCCAGACGAAGCGCGGCGTCGGCTACATGCTGCGCACACCGGAATCCAAGTAGTCGCCCAAGCACGGGCGCTAGATTACTCACGTGGCAACAAAACACACCCGTCCCTCCCGACCCGGTTTCTGGGAGGAGTGGTCTCTGACCACCAAGCTCCTGGGGATCATGATGCTGCTCATGCTGCTCGTTCTCTCGGGGACGAGCGCGTGGGTGCTCGAGAACCTGCGCGACAGTCTCATCGAGCGCACCGACGAGCGGCTCATCAGCGCGTCCGAAACGCTCGCGAAGCAGGCCTACCAGGATGTCTTCGCCCCGGCGCAGCTGCAGTCGACCGAATCCGGCGGCGACGGCAGTGCGACGACGATCGACTCGAACTCGTGGAACGAGCTCAAGAGCCTCCTGCCCGGCGGCTTCTACGTCCAGTTCTACTCGACCGACGGCAAGGCGATCAGCGATCCCGTGGCGCCCGAGCCGAAGAATCAGCCGGTGCTGCCGCCGATCACCGAATCCGATGTCTATGCGCAGGGCGGCCGGCCGTTCACGGTGTCCGGCACGAAGTCGCAGTGGCGGGCACGGGCGATGAAGGTGCAGAACACCGACGTGCTCGTGGCGATCGCGGTCCCCTTCGACCGCGAGATCGACAACATCAACGAGCGCGCCCGCAACACGATGATCGGCATCGGCCTCCTCGCTCTGGCGATGGTCGCCGGAGTCGGCTACTGGGCGATCAACAACACCTTCCGCCCGCTGCGCGACATCGAGAAGACGGCCTCGCGGATCGCCGGCGGCGACCTCAGCCAGCGCGTGCCGACGTTCCCCCGCAACACGGAGCTCGGGAGGCTCTCGGCGGCGCTCAACACGATGCTCGGTCGCATCGAGGACTCCTTCGACGGTCAGACGCGGTCGGAGAAGCGGATCCGACAGTTCGTCTCCGACGCCTCGCACGAGCTGCGCACCCCGCTCGTGACGATCCGCGGCTACGCCGAGCTCTACCGTCAGGGAGCGATCACCAAGCCCGATGACATCGCGCAGGCGATGGAGCGGATGGAGTCGGAGGCCAAGCGCATGGGCGTCCTCGTCGACGACCTCGTCGTCCTCGCCCGGCTCGACGAGCAGCGCCCGACGGAGATCGGCCCGATCGACCTCTTCAAGGTCGTCCGCGACGCCGCCGCCGACGCCGCCGCGCAGGCCCCTGACCGGGAGATCAGCTTCGTCGGCCTCGACGGGGACGATGCCTCCCCGGTGCCGCTCATCCGCGGCTCGGAGTCGAAGATCCGCCAGGTCATCGTCAACCTCGCCGGCAACGCCGTCCGCCACACCCCGGAGGACGCGGCGATCGAGTTCGCCGTCGGCGTCGTCGGACTCCCCGAGGACCCCACGGCCGAGGCCGGCACCACCGGCTCGGACGACAGCGGAAAGGCAGGGGCGAAGGAGAAGTCCCGGGAGCGCGGCTTCGTCACCGGCGGAGTCCGCATCTTCCGTCGCGGCGACGCGAGCGGAGCGGAGCCTGCCGACGCGCAGGAGCCGGCGGGAATCGTCCCCAACGTCACGGCGGCGGGCACGGTCGCCGTCGACGAGTCGCTGCGCGGCTTCCCGAACGGACGCGTCCGCTTCGAGGTCCGCGACCACGGCGAGGGCATCGACCCCGAGCTCGTCCCCCGCATCTTCGAACGGTTCTACCGGCTCGACGTCTCACGCACCCGCGACACCGGCGGATCCGGCCTCGGACTCTCGATCGTCAAGGCGATCGTCGAGAACCACCACGGAGTCATCTCCGTGCAGCAGACACCCGGGGGCGGCGCGACCTTCCGCGTCGACCTGCCCATCCCAGATAACGAAGACAGTGCTCCAGACGCGCGAAAGGACGAGCGATGAGCAGCAACGACGGCAACACTCCCCGCAACCGGGGACGCCACGGAGACGACGACTACCGGACGTTCCCCACCGACGGTTCCCGTGCGTCATCGGACGTTCCGCGCACCTTCCCGACCTCCGATCAGGGGGCCTCGCCGAGGCGGGACGGCGCAACCGCGTCCGACCCGTCCCAGCCGGGTTCAGGTCAGGGGCAGCCCGATCCCTCCACGCGCAGCTTCCCCGCCGCGCCTGGCCAGGGACAGCCCGGGACCGGTCGCGGCGAGGACACGACTCGGGTGCAGCCGACTTATGCGCAGACGCCTGGGGACAACTCGCGAGGAGTGACCGGAGCACCGCAGGGCAATGCGAGCGGCGGCCACCTCTCGGGCCCCGGCCAGCAGTCGGGCTCGGGCCAGCAGCCTGGCTCGGGCCAGCAGTCAGGCCAGCAGTCAGGCTCGGGCCAGTCCGGCTACGGATCCTCGGGATACGGGTCGTCGAACCAGCCGAGCGCCTCGAGTCCCTTCAGCCCCGCAGGCCAGCAGGGCGCGGGCGGCGCCTCGGCGTCCGGACAGTCCGGTGCCGACCGGTACGGGCAGAATCCGACGCCCGGCTCGGGCCAGCACGGGGCGGGCTCGGGTCAGCACGGTGCGGGATCCGGACAGTCGGGTCAGCACGGTGCGGGGTCCGGACAGCCAGGCCAGTACGGTGCGGGGTCCGGACAACCGGGCCAGTACGGTGCAGGGACCGGGCAGCAGGGAACGACCGGTTCGACCGCGACCTTCGGCGCGGCGGCGGGTGCCGGCGCGGCAGCCGGTGCCGCTGCCGGTTCGAGTTCGGCGACGACCGGTCCCGCAGGGTCCCAGCAGGCCTCACCGTATGGCGGTTACGGCTCGAACGCCTACGGTTCCGGGAGCTACGGATCCGCCGCCTACGGGTCGAACCCGTCAGGCCCCGGTGGACCCGGCGATCAGGGTCCGTACGGCGGTGGAGCACCGCCTCGGCGCCAGAAGCGCGGACCGGGCTGGGGGGCGACGATCGCGATCGCCCTCATCGCCGCGCTCATCGGCGGAGGCGCAGCGTTCGGCGGCAGCTACGCGGTCAACGCCCTCCAGGACGACGCCCCGCGCAAGGTCGCCGAGCAGACCATCGAGACCCCCGACTGGACTCAGGTCGCGAAGCAGGCCTCCGAGGCCGTCGTCTCGATCCAGGCCGGTGTCGGCGGACGTCCCGTCGCGCTCGGCTCGGGATCGCTCTATGACGACCAGGGCCATGTCATCACGAACAACCACGTGGTGGCGCCGTCGGACACCGCAGGCGGAGAGCTCACGGTGACGATGAAGAGCGGCGCGGCGATGAAAGCGAGCATCGTCGGGCGCGACCCCTCGACCGACATCGCGATCATCAAGCTCGATCAGGTTCCGCAGAACGTCACGCCGCTGCCGGTGGGCGATTCGAAGGCACTCCAGGTCGGCGATCCCGTGATGGCGCTGGGCAACCCGCTCGGACTCGCCGACTCGGTGACCACCGGCATCGTCTCCGCCCTCGACCGGCCGGTGACCACGGAGAACATCGGTGACGACGCCTCGGCCCAGCAGCGGGAGCTGACCATCACGAACGCCATCCAGACGGATGCGGCCATCAACCCGGGCAACTCGGGCGGCCCGCTCGTCGACGGCAACGGCAACTTCATCGGCGTCAACTCCGCCGCCGCCTCACTCGGCTCCGGCGAGGAGGGACAGCAGTCGGGGTCGATCGGCATCGGCTTCGCGATCCCCGCCTCGCAGGCGGTGTCGATCGCCGATCAGCTCATCGCGACCGGCCAGGCTCTGCACCCGTTCCTCGGCGTCACCCTCACCGACGGGCAGATCAACAGCGGCGGAGTGACCCGCGCCAGCGCGAAGGTGCAGACCGTCGAGGCAGGATCGCCGGCCGCAGCGGCCGGGTTCCAGGACGGTGACGACGTCATCGCCGTGGGCGGCACGAAGGTCAACAGCGCAGTGTCGCTGCAGGCCCTCGTCCGCGCTCAGCCGGTCAACACTCCCGTCGACTTCACGATCGTCCGCGGCGGCCAGGAGCAGAACCTCCAGGTGTCCCTCGAACTGAAGTGAGGCTCGAGCGCCGAGGCCGCCTCGGCGCTGCGCGTCTGCGACACGGCGTCTCCCCACTCGGGGAGGCGCCGTTCGCGTGGCGACACTTCCGCGCACCAGCTCGCCAGGTGCGACATCCCCTCGCTGGCTTCTCCCCCGGGCCCGTGTGGCTCTGCTTGGTCGCCTGCGGGTGTGACTCGCGTTCGTGCGGCGGTGGAGGACGCACACACTCGTGTGCGAGACGACTGTGGACGCTCAGCACGTATCCACAGGGATGTTCCACGCCCTTGCGACCGTGACCGCCCGATGAGGATCGTGGTCACCGCACTGACCCGGTGCGCTCGCGCAGCACGGCGGAATCCACGATTCGCCGACCATCAGAGGAGAGATCATGAGTTTCGAAGTCGACGCCGAACGCGTCTCGTCCGCGGCCACGGCGACCGCCGCATCGTCCCAGGCACTCATCGCCGAGTCGAACACGATGCTGCGGAACCTGCTCACCCTGCAGGAGTGCTGGAAGGGCAGCGCCGCCCAGAACTTCCAGGCGGTGATCAACCAGTGGGAGGGGGCTCAGAAGCAGCTGTTCGAATCGCTCACCTCGATCCACGGTGCGCTCGGCACCGCAGCCACCCAGTACTCCGAGGTCGAGGCGGCGAACTCGCGTCTCTTCGCGCCGTGACCGATCCACGAGCGAGCACTCCGGCTGCACCTCCTCGCGCCGTGAGCGATCCAAGAGCGAGCACTGCGGCCGCGTCTCCTCGCACCGTGACCGGTTCAGAACCGAGCGCCGTGATCGGGTCCTCAAGGACACCCGGAGCGCAGGCCGGACTGAGGGGCGGGCCGACAGAGTCCGACCACAAGTCCGCCGTCACGCATCAGGGGGTGAATCCGCGCTGTCCGCACGTGCGCGACACGCTGAGTCATCTGTAGTTCTCCCTCGCCGACATCTGGGAAACTATCAGCCTTTTTGAGTAGGCTGAAGGGGATAGTTCACGGCGATCGAGGCCGGGACACTCCGCACCCGGAGGTTTCCGACCGCACTCGTCGGACCAGGACCAGAGCAGGAGTCGACAACGGTGAGCATCTTCCAACGAATCGCGACGATCTTCGGAGCGAAGGCGAACAAGGCCCTCGACAAGGCCGAGAACCCCAATGAAACCCTCGACTACTCGTACCAGAAGCAGCTCGAACTGCTGCAGAAGGTGCGCCGCGGCGTCGCGGACGTCGCCACCAGCCGCAAGCGCCTCGAACTGCAGATCAATCAGCTCGAGCAGCAGCAGAACAAGCTCTCCGGGCAGGCCCAGAAGGCCATGGAGATCGGCCGTGAGGACCTCGCCCGTGAGGCTCTGACCCGCAAGTCCGGTCTCTCGCAGCAGATCACCGACCTGCAGACCCAGCACGAGGGCCTCCAGGGCGAGGAGCAGAAGCTCACGCTGGCCTCGCAGCGGCTGCAGGCGAAGGTCGATGCCTTCCGCACGCGCAAGGAGACCATCAAGGCCACCTACAACGCCGCTGAAGCGCAGTCGAAGATCGGAGAGGCGTTCTCGGGCATCTCCGAAGAGCTCGGCGACGTCGGACTCGCCGTCCAGCGCGCCGAGGACAAGACCGCGGCCCTGCAGGCACGGGCCGGCGCTGTCGACGAACTCATCGCCTCCGGCGCCCTCGAGGACGTCACCGGCTCGTCGAAGGACGACATCAGCGCCCAGCTCGATGCCCTCTCCAGCGAGAACGACGTCGAGATGGAGCTCGCCCGGATGCGCGAATCGCTGCCCGCCGGCCAGGAGAAGAACAACCAGAAATCGCTCGAAGGCGAGGGTCAGTGATGATCATCCGCATCATGGGCGAGGGCCAGTACGACGTCGCGAACGTCGACCAGGAGCTTCTGCAGAAGTACGACAACCAGGTCGAACACGCCGTCGAATCCGGTGACGAGGAGGAGGCGAAGTCCGCGCTCAACGCGCTCCACGACTACGTCATCAGCCACGGCACGCCCGTCTCCGATGACTACCTCGGATCGAGCGATGTCGTCGTGCCCTTCGTCGACGCGACCCTGACGGAGATCGCCGAGCTGCTCACCGGCGAAGGGTTCATCCCCGACCCCGCGTGAGCCGGACCGGCCTCCGGCCCCGCAGCACGATCCCGATGAACGCCGGTGCACCGGTTCGACGATGACACCTCCGGCCCATTGCCTGCTCACCAGGCAGTGGGCCGGACCTGCAACACCAGAGAGGAATGAGGATGTCCAACCGTTTCGTCAAGGACAGCGGGCTCACGATGCGCATGGGGTGGACGATCTTCCTCAACGGCCTCATCTACGTCGTCCTCATCCTCGCCATCTGGTGGATGCTCGGCGGCAGCACGACCGGAGTCATCATCGCGGTGGTCGTCAGCATCGGGGCGTTCTTCTTCCAGTGGTACTTCTCCGACTCCATCGCGATGAAGGCGATGGGGGCACGGGAGGTCACCCCCGAGGAGGCCCCCGAACTCCACACGATGGTCGACCGCCTCACACAGCTCTCCGATTCGACGAAGCCGCGGGTGGCCGTGTCGAACTCGGCGACGCCGAACGCCTTCGCCACCGGGCGCTCCCCGAAGCGGTCCGTGGTCTGCGTGACCCGCGGTCTGCTCGAGAACCTCGATCGCGAAGAGGTCGAGGTCGTCCTCGCCCATGAGCTCTCCCACGTCGCCCACCGTGACGTCACCGTCATGACGGTGGCGGGAGTGACCGGCGTCGTCGCCGCCCTGATGATGCGCGCCGGCTACTACATGACCCTCGGCGGGCGCCGCGACAACAACGGCGGCATCCCGATCCAGCTCCTCTTCATCCTCGTCGGAGCCGTGGTCTACGGACTCTCGTTCCTCCTCATCCGCAGCCTCTCCCGCTACCGCGAGCTCGCCGCCGATCGCGCGGCCGCGCTCCTCACCGGCCGCCCGTCGGTGCTCGCCTCGGCGCTGACGAAGCTGAGCGGAGACATGAACAAGATCCCGGAGAAGGACCTCCGCGCCACCGCCTCGGCGAACCATCTCGCGCTCATCCCCGCCGCCCACGGCGGCTCGGGCTTCGGGGAGCTCTTCTCCACCCATCCCTCGCTCGACAAGCGGCTCGCTCAGCTCGCGAAGATCTCCGCGCAGCTGTCGAAGCCGGAGTGAGCCGACGCCCCGGCTGACGGGCACCACGGCAGCACTGCGACCGACCGCCTGACCGGCGACGAATCCACCACTGACCGACCACCACCGATGAGGAGTTTCATGGGCTTCTTCGACGCCATCCTGGGACGCTCCAAACCCAAACGCGCCAACCTCGACGACCTCTTCGCGCTTCCACCGGCCGCGCTCACCCTGCAGGCGGCGACAGGATTCGTCCCGACCGGTGTCGGTGCCGTCGTCTTCCGCCAGGTCGAGGGCGCGGCGTTCGACTCCGCCGAGCAGGAGAGCGTCGCCCTCATCGGCTCGGACCCGGCCGCGAGTGTGCGGCAGACGAACGACGGCTTCGGCTACACGTGGCAGGTCGTCTCCGACGCGGATGGCGACGCCGTCAACCTCGTGACGAACCTCCACGCCGTCAACTCCGCCCTCGTCAATCAGGGCTTCGACACGATGCTTCTGTGCTCGACCGTCTATTTCGCGCACCCGGACGGGCGCCGCCTTGCCCTCGTCTACCAGTACAAGCGCGGAACGTTCTACCCCTTCGCCCCGACCGGCCCCCGGCAGCGGGACAATGCGCTCGAGATCCAGGTCCGCGGCATCCTCTCCGGCGAGCTGCCGTTCGAGGACGACATGTCCCGCTGGTCCCCGCTCTGGGATGCGCCGGGCATGGACGAGACCCCCCGCGCCCTCGACAGCTGACACCTCGTCCGGCGCGGTGCGACAGCCGACCGCGTCGCTGCGCTCACGCCTCGATGATCTCGCCGTTGCGGGGCAGGCGGCCGCGGAAGTGCAGCGGCACCGCGTCGGCGCGTTCGGGGTCGAGGCGATCCATCGCCTGGATGTGGAGGTGGGGTTCGGTGCTGTTGCCCGAGTTGCCCGTCTCCGCCACCGCCTCACCGAGGCGGACGGACTGCCCGAGGGCCACCTCGGTGCTGTGCTTTCGCAGGTGGCAGAGGACGACGACGATCCCGCCGACGTCGATGGCGATGTGATTGCCGGCGAGCGCAGACCACCCGCGGCGCAGGCGGCGAGGTTGGGCGGCCAGATAGCTCAGCGACGGCAGTCCACGGTGTGCAGGATGGTCGGGGTGACCGTCGGCGACGACCGTGCCGTTCGCGGGCGAGAGCAGCGTGCGGCCGAAGCCGGGAAAGCGCTGCGGCGGTTCCGGGGCCAGCAGTGAGGTGAGGGTGAACCGCGCGGTCCTCCCCGTGTCATCGACGGGTACGAAATCGATCGCCTGCCCAGTCGCGAACACTGTGGTTCCGTGACTGGGCAGACGATCGGCTGGACTGTTCTGGACAAGCCAGCGGCCGCGGAACGGGAAGTCGAGATCGAGTCCCTCTCCCGTGGCCCGGTTCATCATCGGCGACCGCTGCCTGGCGGCTCTGCCTACGCTTCGCCGGCGCTTTCGGATTCGACCTCGAAGGCCTCACCGAGGGCTTCGACGCGGTCGCCGGGACGGATCGTCGCCCCGCGGCGGGTCTCGACCTCGCCGTTGACCCGGACGTCACCGGCAGCGATGAGGTCCTTGGCCATGGCGCCGTGTTCAGCGACGCCGTGGAGCTTGAGGAGCTGACCGAGCCTGATCGTCTCGTCGCGGATGGTCACGACGTCCATCAGAAGTCGAAGCCTCCGAAGTCGAAGCCGCCGCCGTCGCCACCGCCGTCGAAGAAGCCTCCGCCGTCTCCGCCGCCCATGTCGCCTCCGGCGTCACCGCCGCCGTCGGCGCCCATGCCGTCCTGGTAGCCGTCGGCGTACGAGCCGTCCCAGCCGCCGCCCATGCCGCCGAAGAGCATGGCGCCCATGAGGACGCCGGGGAGAAGACCGGATCCGGCGTAGGAGTTGAAGTAGCCGCGGTTGTATTCGGCGTAGGCCGGTCCCGCTTCCCAGTAGGCCCGGCGGGTCTGACCGTCACCGGTGACGACCTTGCGCACGGCGGGTTCGGCGCCCACGGCGACGCGCTCGGCGTCGGCGGCGCACACGGGAACAGGCCGGAGCTGACCGCCGGCGGGAGCCCAGTCGATGTCCTCGACCGAGGGACCGTGCTGCGGATTGAAGAAGCACGGCGGGCGGCGCACCGGAAGCGGCTTGCCCTCGACACGGGCGCGCACGCACTTCGCGGCGTAGCGGCCGTCCTCGAGCGCCTCGGTGACGTGGCGGATGTCGGTGGGCTCGTCGACCTTCTCGAGCGTCTCCTTCGCGACGTCGTAGGAGTCGAGGGCCTGCTTGTAGTCCTGCTGGCCACCGGTGTCGAGCTCGACTCCGGACGTGATGATGTCGAGTTCGGCGACTTCCTCACCGAACTCGGTGACGTCCTCTTCCGCTGCCTTCTTCACGAGTTCGAGTTCCGCTGCGTGAAGCTCTTGCTTGCGCTTCTTCTCCTTGCGGTAGCCGACGAAGAAGATGGTGCCGAGAACGATGAGTATGAGCAGGAATACTGTTCCCACGATCAATGCCTCCCAGATGGACGGATCACTGTCCAGTATGCCCGACGAAACTGGCAAGCGACTGAGCCAACCCCGCATGCCGCCTCCGCTTGTCCGGCCTGCACCCCTGGGTGCTCGCAGGGTGTTAGCGGGCCTGCGCAGACAGGGTCAGCGCGATGCCCCCGCAGCGTCGTCAGCCGAAGAGGCCGAGGCCCTTGGCGAGCGTCGCCGCTCCCCCGCCGAAGGCGAGAACGATCATCGCGATCCGCGCCGCCGTCGGTGCGACCTTCTGTGCGAGCAGATCCCCGCCGAGGAGGCCGGCGACGAGGACGATGCCGATCCCGATCCAGATGGCCGGGTCGAGCTGCGGCCACACCCCGCCGTCGACGATGACCTTCGCGATGATCGCCGAGGCGGTGCCGACGACGAGGAACGGCTGCAGGGTCGCCGCGAACGGCCGGTGCTCCCACCGGGTGAGCACCGCATACGCGCTCACCGCGGGTCCGCCGGCCCCGGCCGCTGCCGACATCGTGCCGGAGACGAAGCCGGCCGAGAACTGCGTGCCGAAGTTCGCCGGCATCGTCGTCCCGACCCGACCGATGAGCAGGGAGACGGCGAGCGAGGCGATGATGAGGGCGCCGATGAGCACCTGGAGCGACGCCGTCGGCAGCGCCGTCGTCAGCAGCGCCCCGGGGACCGTGCCGACGACCGTGCCGACCGCGAGCTTCCAGAACACCGGCCATTCGACCTCGCGCCATGTCCGCGCGAAGACGGTGGCGGCCGCGACGATGCCGCAGAGGTTGACGAGGAGGACCCCGGAGACGGGATCGAGGAGGAGGACGAGGAACGGCCCGGAGACCAGGCCGAAGCCCATTCCGGTGATGCGCTGTGCGAGTGCCCCGATGAAGACCGCTGCGAGGATGAGCACGACCACAGGTTCCACCTGAGCAAGTGTAGTGGTTTCGCCCCCGCTCAGCGGGGGCGCCCGCACCGTGAGTCGCCCCGTCGGGAGACGAGTCTCCGCGACCGGACAGCCGCTGTCGCGGACGAGATTCTCTCGCCGCATTCGCCGCGACGTCCCAGGTTTGCGGCCGTGGGAGCGGGGTTACAGTAGACAGATGGAAAGTCGTCCACTCTGGTCCCGCTTCAGCGCCGACCCGCGCGATTACGGGCAGGTCAGAGCCTCCGATGCCGATCGAGCCGTGGTCACCGACGTGCTCTCCGAGGCGTATGCGCTCGGTCAGATCGATGCCGGGGAGTTCGATGAGCGCACCGAGGCGGCGGCGCGGGTGAAGACCCTCGGAGAGATCCCGTCGCTCATCGACGATCTCGTCATCGCCGAGGCCGAACCCGTCGATCCCGACCACCTCGACGAGGCGAGCCGGGCTCGCGCGCTGGCTCAGCTCAGCGATGATCGGATTCCGATCACGCCCGAGCAGATCCAGGAAGCCGCGGAGAAGTTCTACCGCGACCGCGTCAAACGCGCCCTCATCGGTCTCATGGCCGGTCCTGCCGGTTTCATGCTGCTCATCTGGGGAGCGACGAGTCTGTTCGCCGGCAGCCTCATCTTCTTCTGGCCGATCTTCATCCTCGGCCCGATGTTCTTCGGCGCGGTCGCGCAGATGACCGGCAAAGAGGAGATCATCCGCAAACGCAAACAGGAGCTGACGAAGCGCGCCCGGGCCCACCTCGGCGATGAGGAGGCGAAGCGCCAGCTCGAGGAGCAGCCGCGACAGGACGACGACTACGAGGAGAACTTCGGCCACGGCCTCCAGCCTCCCCACCCGCTCGCCCCGCCCTACGCCCCCGGGCAGGAGCCGTCGACCGACGAACTGCGACGGCGGAGGGAAGAGCGGCGACGCCGGCGCGGCAACCCCTGGGACTGAGCGCGCGAGGCCGAGTGCAGGTCAGCCAAGTGCAGGAATGAGAAGAGCCGTGCCACCACCCCTGCGGGTGATGGCACGGCTCTCTCAGTGCCTGGCGGGCGTGGGTCAGAAGCCCATGCCGCCCATGCCCTCCATGCCGGCAGCGGCTGCGTCAGCACCCGGTGCGGCCTTTTCGGGCTTGTCGGCGACGACCGACTCGGTGGTGAGGAACAGACCGGCGATCGACGCTGCGTTCTGCAGAGCCGAGCGGGTCACCTTGACCGGGTCGTTGATGCCGGCCGCGAGCAGGTCCTCGTACTCACCGGTGGCGGCGTTGAGGCCCCAGCCCGGTTCGAGGTTCGCGACCTTGTCGGCGACGACTCCGGCTTCGAGTCCGGCGTTCGTGGCGATCTGCTTGAGCGGCGCCTCGATGCCGACCTTGACTATGTTCGCACCCGTCGCCTCGTCGCCGGTGAGCGAGAGGTCGTCGAACGCCTGCTTGCCGGCCTGGATGAGAGCGACGCCGCCACCGGCGACGATTCCCTCTTCCACGGCGGCCTTCGCATTGCGCACGGCGTCTTCGATGCGGTGCTTGGTCTCCTTGAGCTCGACCTCGGTCGCGGCTCCGGCCTTGATGACGGCAACACCGCCGGCCAGCTTGGCCAGGCGCTCCTGCAGCTTCTCACGGTCGTAGTCGGAGTCCGAGTTCTCGATCTCCGCACGGATCTGGGCCACGCGGCCGGCGATCTCGTCGGCGTCACCGGCGCCTTCGATGATGGTCGTCTCGTCCTTGGTGACGACGACCTTGCGTGCGGTGCCGAGCAGGTCGAGGGTGACGTTGTCGAGCTTGAGCCCGACTTCCTCAGAGACGACCTGGCCACCGGTGAGGATGGCGATGTCGGCGAGCTGCGCCTTGCGACGGTCACCGAAGCCCGGAGCCTTGACGGCGACGGACTTGAAGGTGCCGCGGATCTTGTTGAGCACGAGCACGGCCAGGGCTTCGCCCTCGACGTCCTCGGCGATGATCAGCAGCGGCTTGTTGGTCTGCTGCACCTTCTCGAGGACGGGCAGCAGGTCCTTGACGTTGGAGATCTTCGAGTTGACGATGAGGATGTAGGGATCCTCGAGGACAGCTTCCTGACGGTCGGTGTCGGTGACGAAGTAACCGGAGATGTAGCCCTTGTCGAAGCGCATGCCCTCGGTCAGTTCGAGTTCGAGTCCGAAGGTGTTGGACTCCTCGACGGTGACGACGCCTTCCTTGCCGACCTTGTCGATCGCCTCGGCGATGAGCTCACCGATCGCGGGATCACCGGCGGAGATGCCGGCGGTCGCAGCGATCTGCTGCTTCGTCTCGATCTCGATGGCGTTGTCGAGCAGGACATCGGTGACGGCCGCGACGGCCTTCTCGATGCCGCGCTTGAGGCTGAGCGGGTCAGCACCGGCTGCCACGTTGCGCAGACCCTCGCGGACGAGTGCCTGAGCGAGAACGGTGGCGGTGGTGGTGCCGTCGCCGGCGACGTCGTCGGTCTTCTTGGCGACTTCCTTGACGAGCTCAGCGCCGATCTTCTCGTAGGGATCCTCGAGTTCGATCTCCTTGGCAATGGACACGCCATCGTTGGTGATGGTGGGTGCGCCCCACTGCTTTTCGAGCACGACGTTGCGACCGCGGGGTCCAAGAGTCACCTTGACCGCGTCCGCAAGCTGGTTGAGACCAGCTTCGAGTCCCCGACGAGCTTCTTCGTCGAATGCAATCATCTTTGCCATAGTGGCCTAGATCCTCCCTGATGGAGTGGACTGGAATC
Organism: Brevibacterium sp. LAARM2_SD2; assembly: GCF_057364785.1. Lineage (NCBI taxonomy): Bacteria > Bacillati > Actinomycetota > Actinomycetes > Micrococcales > Brevibacteriaceae > Brevibacterium > Brevibacterium sp. LAARM2_SD2. The sequence goes on from NZ_JBNFOM010000003.1 coordinate 199,116, forward strand.
GCAGAGCAGTCGTCAGCGCCCGCGACGGCAGAGAGTGTGTCCGCATGTTCCATTCCACACAGGGACCACGCTCTCGAGACGACTGATGAAATCCCGTGGTTTTCACCAGTACTAGATTTAGCACTCTCAGGGGGAGAGTGCAAACGAAATCCTGCCGACGCCCGTGATTCCGGGCGTTTCGTCAGGCGCGTTTCCGGGCATCGCCGAGGTGTTCGGCTCAGCGCGAACGCCCGACACCGGGCCCTTGAGAGCGGGCGCGGCCGACCGGACATCAACGGCCGACAACGCCGTCCCCGGCGCCCCGCCCGCGACGCAGAAGACGCCGAGTCGCGTGCGACTCGGCGTCTTCTCGTTGCCGACCGTTCGGCGGTCGACGGCGTTCAAACCACGTCGGAGCGAATGATCCGCAGCAGCTCGGGGGTCGACGATCAGCGCAGACCGCCGACCCGATGCTGCGACAGCCTCAGGCTCCCGACTCGGATGTGATCAGAGACGATCAGAGGAGGGTGACGGATTCCGCCTGGGGACCCTTCTGTCCTTCTCCGACCTCGAACTCAACCTGCTGGCCCTCTTCGAGCGAGCGGTAGCCGTCCATCTGGATCGCGCTCCAGTGAACGAACACGTCCTGGCCATCGCCTTCGAGCGTGATGAATCCGTAGCCCTTTTCGGCGTTGAACCACTTGACGGTGCCTTGTGCCATTGCTTCTCCATAAAATGCAGTGTCATTTGAAATTCGCCCGACCCCACAGCTCAGTGGCGAAGAGCGAACGCTAGTAAACCTCAACAGACCCCGCGATTTCTCTCATTGACCTCTGGAGATTGATCTCGGTGAAGCACGATCAGAACACAAGGTGCAGTGCTTGCCTAGCTGGTAAAACTCTACCCCAGCGTGGTGCGCGTCTCAGGTTCGCTCAACACTGTTATCAATTCGTTACATTTGAATTCCAGCGGCGTTCACCCTGGTCAGTCGCGCAGTGCTCAGCCCTCGCCGAGGCTGCCGTCCGTCGAATCGCCACCGGTCGTTCCAGCGCCGTCGGCGGCCGTCGATCCGCCGCCCTGGGCTCCCGACTCCTCGGTGCCGGCGGATTCGCCGCCGCTCGAAGCGGGTCCGCGCTGGGCGATGTCCGAGCAGATGAGCACCGTGAGGTCGGCGGTGAAGTCGTTCGACTGCTCGGTGGCCTCGATGCCGAGGGCATCGGCGACGAGCTGGGCCTGCGCCTCATCGGCGTCGTCGCGGTAATAGACGACCGAGTCGCTGCGGGCCGTCGAGTAGTTGCCGACCTGACCGACGGTCCAGCCCTCCTCCTCGACGACCGAGGAGAAGTCCCGCGCGACGCCGGAGACCCCGGAGCCGTTGAGGACGTCGACGGTGAGCGAGGAGTCGGCGACGCTGACTTCGCTCTCCGAGGGCGTCGGGGTCGCCGGCGCCGAGGTCTCCGGCGCGGGCTCGGCGACGTTCGACTCGGGATTGCGCATCGACGAGGTGATGATGTTGATGGCCGCGACGACGAGTAGCACGGCCACGAGGGCGAGCACGATGACGAGCACGATCGCGCCGACGTTCGACGAAGCGGCCGCCTCCTGGCGATGAGCTCCGCTGCGGCGGCCCGGTTCGATGTCGTCGTAGTCGTCAGCCATATGTCACCTCGAGACGCGAGCCTGAGCGCGTTCGCTCTGGCGCGTGGTGCGGATGCGTCGCAGGCGCTTGACGAGCATGGGGTCGCTTGCGAGGGCCGCAGGATTGTCGAGCAGGGAGTTGAGGATCTGGAAGTAGCTCGTGGCGGACATGTCGAAGCGCTCGCGGATCGCGTGGTCCTTCGCTCCCCCGTACTTCCACCAGCGCCGCTCGAACTCCAAAACGGACACCTCGAGCTCACTCAGTTCAGAGGCGCCATCGTTCTGCGGCATAGGGGGTCTGCTCCTTCACGAGTTTTCTTTGAGCTTATGCTATCGGGAGAATGACACGGCTGTCATTCTCGGCACGCCCGCCTCCGCGCCGCAGCGGGCCGGCCGCACCGCCCGGTCACCACCGTGAGCACCGCGCGACCAGCGCTCATGCGCGATCACGGGGCAGTCTGCCCTGTCCGTCGCCCGCCCCCGACGAGCGCCGAGGCGGGCGCTCAAGGGTCATGGACATCACATCGGTCGGTCGCCTCGGCGAGGGAATCCTGCGCCCGCATTCACCGGCACACGGACTCGACCGCGCGGCCACGCCCGGACGCGACAGAGGGCAGGGGATCAATCCCCCTGCCCTCTGTGGGTCACCGGCGCAGCCGAGCCGCAGCAGCCGAGCCAGCACGCGGCTGAGCCGGGCGCTCAGCGGATCCGGATGTTGACCTGCTTGATCTGCGTGAAGCCCTCGAGCATGCCCTCAAGCGAGGCCTCACGACCGAAGCCCGAGTTCTTCATGCCGCCGTAGGACTGTCCGGCCAGCTGCCCGCCGCCCTGGTTGACCTGGATCCAGCCGGACTCGATCCGGTCGGCCATCGTCAGCGCCGAATCGAGGTCCTTCGTGAAGACGTAGGCGGCGAGGCCGTACTCGTTCGTGTTGGCCATCGAGATGACCTCGTCGACGGTCTTCCACGGGATGACGGAGAGGACGGGACCGAAGATCTCCTCCTGGCTCGTCTGCCAGTCGTTCTGCGCCTTCGAGAAGATCACCGGCGCATGGTAGAAGCCGGGCTCGCCGACGTTGAGCTCGCCGTGGCCGTCGTAGGCGACCTCGACGCCGTCCATGCCCTTGCCGATCTCGATGTAGTTCTCGACCTGGTCGTACTGCTTCTGGTTGATGATCGCGCCGATGTCCGTCTCCTCGTCGCGCGGGTCGCCGACCTTCATCTTCGCCACCGCGGCGACGAGCTTCTCGAGGAACGAATCGTAGATGTCCTCGTGGAGGAAGAGGCGCGAGCCCATCGTGCACGACTGGCCCTGCCGGGCGAAGCGCGTCGAGAGGAGGACCTGCTCGACCGTGTCCTCGTCATCGGAGTCGGGGAAGATGATGTTCGGGCTCTTGCCGCCGAGCTCCATCGACGAATGCGCGAGGCGATGACCGGCGACCTCGGCGACGTGGCGGCCGACGTTCGTCGACCCGGTGAAGGAGAGCTTGTCGACGTCGGGGTGGACGTTGAGGGCCTCGCCGATGACCGAGCCCTTGCCGGTGACGACGTTGAGGACGCCGGGCGGGAGGATGTCGGCGATGAGCTCGGCCATCTTGAGGATGGTCAGCGGGGCGTCCTCGGCGGACTTGAGGACGATCGTGTTGCCGGCGGCGAGCGCGGCCGGGGTCTTGAACGCCGCGATCATCAGCGGCGAGTTCCACGGCAGGATGCCGGCGACGACGCCGAGGGGCACGCGCTTCGTGTACTGGAACTGCTTGTCACCGGCCGGCAGGGTCGTGCCCTTGACCTCCCCGGCGACGCCGCCCATGTAGCGGAAGAGGTCGGCGAGGATGACGGTCTCGGGGCGCGCCTGGGTGCGGATCGCGTTGCCGGTGTCGAGTGCGGTGAGCTCGGCGAGCTCCTCCGACCCGGCCTCGAGCGCGTCGGCGCACTTGATGAGCAGCTTCTGCCGCTCCTTGAACGGCAGGCCCGCCCAGCCGGGGAACGCGGCGCGTGCGGCCTTGACGGCGCGGTCGGCGTCGGCCTCCTTGCCCTCGGGCACCGTGGCGATGACGACGTTGCGGTCGATGGGGGTGATGACGTCGTGCGTGCCTCCGTCGAGGGCGTCGACCCATTCTCCGCCGATGAGCATCTTCCAGGCCTTGGCCTCGGGGAATTCCGACATACTTCGCTGTCCTCTCGCCAGTCAGGGGTTCTTCGATGAACTCGCTGTCTCGAGCATAGCTCTGACGCCGCCGGAGCTGAACGGCTGGGGTCTGCGCGATCGCGCACAGCCGATCTGCGCGCGGTGCACAGCAGGTCTGCGCGGTGGGATTCTCGGCGCCGAGGCGGTCCTCGCTAGACTCGCGGACATGACCTCGACAGCGCAGCTGAGCACGATCATGTCCCCCGACTGGGCCGAGGCCCTCGCCGACTCCGAGGCCGGGATCCACGCGATGGGCGACTTCCTCCGCGCCGAGATCGCCGCCGGCCGATCGTACCTGCCCGCCGGTGACGCGGTGTTCCGGGCATTCGCCGAACCGCTGTCCGAGGTCACGGTCCTCATCGTCGGGCAGGACCCCTACCCGACTCCCGGCCATCCCATCGGGCTCTCCTTCTCCGTCGACCCCGAGGTCAGGCCCCTGCCGCGGTCCCTGACGAACATCTACAAGGAGCTCGCGGACGACCTCGGCGTGCCCCCGGCCGCCCACGGAGACCTGCGCGCCTGGTCGCGGCAGGGCGTCATGCTCCTCAACCGCGTCCTCACCGTCAGCCCCGGTCAGCCGGCCTCCCACCGCGGCAAGGGCTGGGAGGCGATCACCGAGCACGCGATCCGGGCGCTGGTCGCTCGCGACCAGCCGCTCGTGGCGATCCTCTGGGGTCGCGACGCCCGGAACCTCGCTCCCCTGCTCACCTCGGGCACCGCCGAGGTCGCGATCATCGAATCCGCGCACCCCTCACCGCTGTCGGCCTCGCGCGGGTTCTTCGGATCCCGGCCGTTCTCCCGGACGAGCGACCTGCTCGCGCAGAAGGGCCTCGACCCCATCGATTGGCGACTGCCCGCACAGGCGTGACGCGCGGCCGGCGTGACACGAAGTCCGCCGGGCATTGCCCGCGCAGGGGCAGACCCGCTCAGCCCTGCGCCGGGCCGGTGTCCGTACCGGTCGGCGTGTCCCCGGCGCGCACCGAATCGGCGACCTTCTCCGCCTTGCGGCCCTTGAGCGGCCGGGCGAGGTAGCTGCCGAGGACGGCGCCGACGGCAAGCGCGGCGTTGGCGAGGATCGCGGTGAACAGCGCTGAGAGACCGACGGCGAACGAGGTCGTCTCCGTCTCCGCGACGATGCGGTAGACCGCGGTGAAGATCGAGAGCCCCTGGAGGAGGGTGTAGATCGCGGGAATCGTCAGCACGATCGCCGGCGCCCCGAGCCGCAGTGCGAGCGGCCGGGCGAGGAACCCGGCGACGGTCGCCGACAGGAGACTCGCGAGCACGTTGTCGAGGCCGAGCAGCGTCAGCGAGGTCATCGTGATGAACGAGGCGAGGCCGACGAAGGCGGCGGGCAGGATGAACCGGCGGGAGGCCTGCATGCCCACGGCACCGGCCATCGCGACGATCGCGGCGGCGCCGAGGGAGACGATGACGGCGACGACGTGGACCCCGGAGCGGGGCACGAGGATCTCGATCGGCTGCATGCCCAGCGCCTGCCCGCACACGACCCCGAACGCCAGTCCCGACACGATGCCGGCGAAGGAGATGAACACCCCGACCAGGCGCCCGGCGGCGGTGAGCGGGAAGTTCGTCAGGGCGTCCTGGACGGCGGAGTAGAGGGCCTGGGTGGGCAGGAGGAGGACGATCGCGGCGGCGACGAGGTACTGCGGGGAGTCGATGAGTCCGAAGTTCCCCGCCGCCATCGCCACAAGGGTGCCGATCGCCGCCTGCAGCGCGGTGATGAAGAACGACGGCAGGCTCGTGCGGCCGATGAGCTTGCCGAGTTCGAAGATGAAGACGGCCATCGCGATGCCGAGGACGATCGCGATCGCACCCCCGCCGAGGAGGAGGACGAGGCTGCCGACCATCATCCCCCAGGCCCCGGTGACGAACCATTCCTTGAACGGCCGCCGCTGGGAGCGGATCGCGTCGAGGCGGCTGCGGGCCTCCATGAAGCCGATGCGGCCGTCGACGAGGTCGGAGACGAGCTTGTGGACGGAGGCGAGCTTCGCGTAGTGCGTCGACTCGCCGCGGTTGACCCGCATCACCGTCATCAGGCGCCCGTCGGAGGTCGAATAGTGGACGACGAGGGTGTTCGAGGTGAGGTCGATCTCCGCGGTCGCGAGTCCGCACGCCGTGCAGGCGGCGATGACGGAGACCTCGATGTCGTTCGTGCCGGCGCGCGCGCATCATGATCGCGGCGATGTCGGCGGCGAGGTCGAGGATCATCCGCGCCTCGTCCTCGCTCGGTTCGCTCGCCTGCACGGGCGCCTGGTACGGGGTGCCCTTGAGGGCGGTGATGATCGGCACCGGCTGGGTGTTGACCGAGGTGCCGGTGACGAGCCGGCCGACGGTGCGCCGGGCCACCCGCTGGGCGACCCGCTGGGAGGCGCCGAGGGTCGTGTCGGTGCGCGGCTTTCCGGGTTTCGGTCCGCGCGGCTTGGGTGCACCGGTGCTCTGGAGTTCGGCCAGACGCTGTGCGCGGGTGCGTTCGAGGAGTTCGCGCAGCGCCGTCGACCCGGTTTGGGTCTGCTCCCGGTTCCTCACCGGTCCCGTCGCCTGCTCCTGGTCGCGGACCACCTCGGCGCCCTGCCCCCGGTCGAGGGGGATGTCCGCGGTCGTCGCGTCCTCGGCCTCGGCGGCGGCCGCGGCGGATTCGACGATGACCTCGTAGGCGGTGACCTCGGTGGCCGTCGTCGTCGCCTCGACGGACACCTCGGCGGTCGTGGCCTCGTTCGCGTCGACCGGAGTCGCCTCGTCGGCTCCGTTCCCGGTGCGGTCAGGGGGCCTCTGCGTCACGGCTCGCTGATGAGAGTCGGGCCGAAGGGGTCGGCGACCTCGGCGGTGCCGGTGTCGGCGTCGAATGCGTAGACCCGGCGACCGTCGACGAAGACCTGCTCGGCCCGCGAATCGAGGTCGAGGGGATCACCGGACCACAGGACGAGGTCGGCGTCCCGGCCGGGAGCCAGCGAGCCGAGGCGGTCGTCGAGGCCGAAGATCGCGGCCGGGTTGATCGTCAGCGCCTCGAGGGCGACGACGGGGTCGAGGCCCTCCTTGACGGCGAGCGAGGCCTCGTGGATGAGGAAGTTGATGGGGATGACCGGATGGTCGGTCGTCAGCGCGATGCGCACCCCCGCCTCGGCGAGCGCCGCCGCGGTGGCAAGCGTCCGGTCGCGCAGCTCGACCTTCGACCGGCTCGTCATCAGGGGTCCGAGGATGACGTCGATGCCCTTCTCGGCGATGTAGTCGGCGATCTTGTGGCCCTCGGTGCCGTGGTTGATGACGAGCCGGTACCCGAATTCCTCGGACAGTCGGATCGCGGTGGCGATGTCGTCGGCGCGGTGGCAGTGCTGGTCCCAGGCGAGGGTGCCGTCGAGGACCGCGGCGAGGGTCTCGCTGACGAGGTCGCGTTCGAACGGGGTGCCCTCGGCTTCGGCATGGGCGCGTTTGGCCTGGTAGTTCTGCGCGTCGACGAAGGCGTCGCGGATGATCTTCGCGGTGCCCATCCGCGTCGACGGGGTGACCTTCTTGTCTCCGTAGACCCGCTTCGGGTTCTCCCCGAGCGCGGACTTCACCGAGAGGTCCTCGGTCACGAGCATCTCGTCGACGATCCGTCCCCAGGTCTTGACGAAGGCGGTGCGCCCGCCGATCGGGTTGCCCGATCCGGGTTTGATGAGCGCCGAGGTGACCCCTCCGCGCAGCGCGTCCTTGAAGCCGAGGTCGGCGGGGTCGATGCCGTCGAGCGCCCGCAGCCCGGCGCCGTTGGGGTCGGTCATCTCGTTCGTGTCGTCACCGGACCAGCCCTCGCCGTCCTCATGCACGCCGAGGTGGCCGTGGGCTTCGATGAAGCCCGGCAGCACCCAGCGGCCGGCGGCCTCGATGACCTCAGCACCCTCGGGGACCTCGACATCGGCGCCGACGGCGGTGATGACGCCGTCGGAGAGGACGATCGTGCCGGTCTCGATCGGTTCGGCCCGGGTGCCGTCGGCGTTCGCGATCGGCAGGATGCGGGCACCGGTGATGGCGACATCGTGGCGAGGGGGAACGGGGACCGAACGATACATCGTGCTCCTTCGACGGCGGTGGTTCGCGACGGGACGAGTCTACGCCACGAGGGGGTCCGCACACCGCCTGGACCATGCCGTCGATCGGAGTGCGCGGCGACCTCTGCGCGGGCGTGGGCCGCCGGCACAGACGACGTGCCGAGGCGGCACAGTCACCGTGTCGTCACCGCTCAGACTCCGCGGCTACTCACGGGTACACCTGGCCTGATCATGGGTATAGGTTGGACGCAGCGGATCAATGAGTCAAGGAGAGGGCGATGCTCGAGACCATCACTTCCTACGTCGCGATCGGCGACTCCTTCAGCGAGGGCCTCATGGACCCCGACCCCGACGGCACCCCCGATCGCTTCCGCGGCTGGACGGACCGCCTCGCCGAGCTCCTCGTCGACTCGCCGGCTGCCGGGCCCGAGCTCCTCTACGCGAACTTCGCGATCCGCGGCCGCCTGCTCCAGGGCGTCATCGACGAGCAGGTGCCGAAGGTCCTCGACCTCAAACCGGACCTCGTGAGCTTCTGCGCCGGCGGCAACGACTGCCTGCGCCCGCGCACCGACATCGACGGTCTCGCCAACCAGTTCGAGCGCGCCGTCATCGCGATGCGCGAGGAGGGCATCGAGGTCGTCATGGCCAACGGCTTCGACACCGAGACGATGTCGCCCCTGCTGCGGGCGGTCCGCCCCCGCGTCGGCGTCTACAACGCGCACCTGTGGACGATCGCGCAGCGCCACGGCTGCCACATGGTCGACGTGTGGGGGCTGCGTCCCCTCTACGCCGAGGACATGTGGGCCGAGGACAAGATCCACCTCTCCCCGACCGGTCACGACCTCGTCGCCCGGCAGGCGCTCGCGACGCTCGAGTCGGGGCATTCGCTGCCGACGACGGGGTTCGGGATGCCGCCGCGGACGCCGCGGACGACCCGCGAGGTCGTCGTCGAGGAGTCGAAGTGGGCGCGCGAGCACCTCGCCCCGTGGGTGGGCAGGCGCTTGCGCGGGGAGTCCTCCGGTGACAAGCTCTCCCCCAAGGTTCCCGATCTCTCGCCCGTCAAGCGCATCGTCGTCGATGAGGAGCACGTCGAGGGCAGGGACGTCGAGGTCGAACGCATCATCAGCGATGACGCAGTGAGTGAGGGCAGGAATGACTGAATCGACGAATCCGGGGTCGCCGGCACACCGCCCCACCGAGGATGAGCGCAGCGACGCCCTCGATGCCCTCGGCCAGACCCTCGGCACCGCACCGAACGTGGTCCGCCACGCCTATGGGGACGATGCCGACCAGTTCGTCGAGGTCCACGGGGACCCGGCGACCGCCTCGGCGGTGGTGATCTTCGTCCACGGCGGCTACTTCCGTCCCGACATCGACTTCGTCCATGCGCGACCGCTCGCCCAGGACCTGGCCGGTCGCGGTCTGCTCTGCGTGCTCGTCGAGTACGGGCGCATCGGCGGGCAGCCGCGCTGCCTCACCGACGTCACCGCCGCGATTCGGTTCGCCCAGGACGCGTTCGCGGCGTGGGGCGTGCCCGCTGCGGCGCGCGAGCGGCCCGTCGTCGCCGGTCATTCGGCGGGCGGCTGTCTGGTGCTCAGCTGGGCGAGCCACCTCGGCGAGGACGGCGCGGAGTTCCGTCTGCGTCCGCTCGCGCCGATCTCGGATCTGCTCCGGGAGGTCAACGACGGGCTCGCCGACGGCGCGGTGCTCGACTACATGGGGGCGCATCCCCAGGAGGATCTCGCGGCCTACCTGTGGCAGGATCCGCGGTCCCGGGCGGTGCTCGTTCCGGCCCGCGCCAATGCGCACATCATCCACGGTGACGCCGACGGGATCGTCGCTGTGTCGTTCTCCGAGAACTATCCGGCGCCGCTGACGATTCTGCCCGGCGCCGATCACATGGACCTCGTCGACCCCGAGTCGTCGTACTTCCCGCAGGTGATCGAGCTCCTCCTCGCCGACCGCTGAGCAGCCGCCGTCCGGGTCTCCCCGTTCACACCAGCCACCGTCCGGGCGCTGAGCACGGTAGGGCTGTCCTCCGCGGCGCAGGGGTGCCGAGCGCCCGGAATGCAGCTCAGTGCTTCGGAGCCGTCTGCGTGCCCGGGCCGTTCTCGATGCCGGTGCGGATGTCGAAGAGCTCGGGGAAGAACGTGAGGTCGAGGGCCTTCTGGAGGAAGCCGACGCCGCTCGAGCCCCCGGTGCCGCGCTTCATGCCGATGATGCGCAGCACCGTGCGCATGTGGCGGTAGCGCCAGAACTGGAAGTTCTCCTCGAGGTCGACGAGCTCCTCGCAGCTCTCGTATTCGAGCCAGTACTCCTCCGGGTTCTCGTAGATGATGCGGAAGGTCTCGAGCAGCTCTTCGTCGAAGGTGTGCGCGACCGACACGTCGCGGTCGAGCACCCGCTGCGGGACCGGGAGTCCGCGGCGGGCGAGGAAGCGGAGGAACTCGTCGTAGACGCTCGGCTCCTCGAGGTACTGCCGCAGCACGGCCTGGGCCTCGGGTTCTGCGTCGAAGACCTTGAGCATGCCCTTGTTCTTGTTGCCCAGGAGGAACTCCACGGCGCGATACTGCCAGGACTGGAAGCCCGAGGACTGGCCGAGCTCGTCGCGGAATCCGACGTACTCGCTCGGCGTCAGGGTCGCGAGCACCGACCACTGCTCGGTGAGCGTCTTCTGGATGTGCTTGACCCGGGCGATGCGTTTGAGCGCGAGCTGCAGCTGGTCGGAGGCGATGAGCCGCCGGGCATCGAGGAGTTCGTGGATGACGAGCTTGAACCACAGCTCGGTCGTCTGGTGCTGGATGATGAAGAGCAGTTCGTCGTGGTGCTCGGGGCTGCTCACGGGGTGCTGAGCGCTGAGCAGATCGTCGAGGTCGAGGTACGACCCGTACGTCATCTGCTCCCGCAGGTCGGTGTGGATCTCGTCCTCGAGCGCGCGCTCGTTCTTCTCAGCCGTCGACGTGTCGTGTGTCATCCCACCAGCATGTCATGGGCGGGCGTCGGCCCTGCATCGGGTGGGTGTCCATCCCTCGCCGAGGCGGGCGGTGCGTCCCCTGGGTCCAGGTGTCCGGTCACTTCCCGCCGGGCGGGCGGCGTTCGGGTTCGGCGACGTCGCGGACGTGGTCGACGAGGTCCTTCCACTCCCCCGTCAGCTCCTTCTCCCCAAATCGGGCGTAGCCGAAGCGGCTCTCGATGAGGTAGACGTACCGGTCGGCCGACGAGGGCCCGGGTGCGGCCTGCCCGCCGGCGGCACTGCCTTGGGCGCCGGCACTGCCCCCGCTTCCCGAGTCACCGCCGTCGTCCCGGTGCGGCCAGGGCAGGTCGGCGACCCGTTCGCCGAGCTGCTCCGGCTGTGCGGTGGCATCGATGTTGAGATCCCAGACGAGGAGGAAGCCGCCGATCCCGCCGCTGCGTTCGACGAGGACGTGGCCGAAGCCGCGCTTGTCGGCACCACCGCCCTGTGCTGAGCCACCGCCCGGAGCCGAACCACCGTCGCCCGCTGCCCCGCCGGCAGCCGCCTCGGCGTTCACCAGCTGCTCCCGCGGTTGCCCCGCTGGGAGGCTCCGGTGTCGACGCCGACGGTCGTCCAGCCCTCGATGACGGCGTCGTGGACGTCGGAGCCCTCACCGAACTGCTCGGCAGCCTCGGCGACGGTGAGCGCTGCGAACTCGGCGAAATCCGTCTTCGTCGTGATGTCGGGACCGGTGAGCACGGCGTACCAGACGGGACCGACGGTCTCCCACGCCGGCCCGCCGAGGCTCGTCGCCGCGACCGCGAACGCGCGGTTGGGGATCCCGGAGTTGAGGTGGACGCCGCCGTTGTCGGACTCGGTGGTGACGAAGTCGTCCATGTGCGCCGGCTGCGGGTCCTTGCCGAGGACGTCGTCGTCGTAGGCGGTGCCGGGTTCGAGCATCGAGCGCAGGGCCTTGCCGGTGACCGCCTCGGTGAAGATGCCCGCGCCGATGAGCCACGTCGCGTCCTGCGCGGACTGCCCGGCCGCGTGCTGCTCCGTCAGCGCACCGAAGACGTCGGCGATGTGCTCGTTGAGGGCGCCGGGCTGGTCGAAGTACTCGAGGTCGGCGGTGTTCGTGATGACGCCGTGGCTGAGTTCGTGGCCGATGATCGACAGGGACCCGGTGAAGCTCGTGAACACTTCGCCGTCACCGTCGCCGAAGACGAGGAGGCGGCCGTCCCAGAAGGCGTTGTCGTAGTCCTGACCGTAGTGGACGCTGGCGATGAGCGGCATCCCGTTGTCATCGAGGGAGTCCCGGCCGAAGGCCTCGGAGAAGAGGACGTAGGAATCGCCGAGGCCGTCGTAGGCTTCGTTGACCGCCTCGTCGGCGACGGGAGCGTCCCCTTCGGCACGGGCGAGGACACCGGGGAGGTCCTCCTTGTTCTGGGCGTCGTGGACCTGGCGGTTCGGTCCCGACCCGGCGGCCTGCTGGTCGGCGCTGACGGTCCGCGCAGTGGCACCGTCTGAGGATGTGCGCAGCCCTTGGGCGCGGAGCTCACGGACCCGCTGGTCCTGGGCGAGGAAGGAGCGGGCGGCGACGGCGGCCTTGGGGAATTTCGTCGCGCCGTTCTCGGCGATGGCGTTGAGGAGGTAGGGCGGGACGACGGTGGACAGCGATGGCAGATCAGTGCGTGTCATGTGACCAGGCTCTCACTTCCGTCCGAGATTTCAATGGGAGTTGCCTCCACTGCGCAGCAACAGGGGTTGCCCCGGTGGGACCGGCTGGACCGCACCGCCGCGGCAGACCTGGCCACCACTCGACCGCCTCGGCGGGGGTGAGGACACCGGATCTACACTGACGACGTGCTCAAACCCATCCTCTGGCCGGTCCTCATCCCCTCGCTGCTCTTCGCGGTCGGGCTGGGGTCGATCCTCCCGGTCCTCGTGCTCGGGGCCCTGTCGCTGGGGGCGACGGCGGCGTTCGCGGCGGCGATCGTCGGGGTCATGGGGGCTGTCTCGCTCCTCGCCACGGTGCCGGCGGGGCTGCTCATCGACCGCCTCGGCGATTTCCGTGCGATGGTCGTCGCCACGCTCACCGCGATCGTCGTCCTCGGGGCCATCGTCGCCGCGTTCGTCTGGGAGTCGCCGGCCTCGCTCGTCGTCTACACCGTCGCGCTCATGCTCTTCGCCCCGGTCTCCGATGTGTGGAACCTGGCCCGGCAGGCCGTCGTCGCCGAGGTGATGCCCGCCGCCGATCTCGCGAAGGCGATGACGGCGCTCGGCGGGAGCATGCGGGTGGGCAATCTCCTCGGTCCGATCATCGGCGCCGGCCTCATGCTCGTCTTCCCACTGTGGTCGGTGTTCGTCTTCGCCGGGATCGCGGGACTCGCCGCGATCGGGGTGATGGCGCTGCCGATCGCGCGCATCCCCGACTACCCGGGCGCGCGGGTCGGCGGCACGGGCGGCGGCAGCACTGGGAAGGCGCAGGCACACACCGCCGAGGCGGTCGCCCAGGAGGCCAACTCCGCCGAGGCGGTGGCCCCGACCTCCGACGACCTCGCAGTCGGCGTCCCCTCCGCCCCGCCTCGGCGGGCACGGCTCGATGTGCGCTGGGGCGCGGTCATCCTCGTCGGGATCTCGATCATGACGCTGACGATCGCCCGGTCAGCTCAGCCGGTCGTCATCCAGCTGTGGGGCGTGACGATCGGACTGCATGAGTCGGAGATCTCACTGCTCATCGCGTTCGGCGCCGGGCTCGAACTCGTCTTCATGTTCCTCGGCGCCTACATCAAGGACCGTCTGGGCCGGGTCGCCACACTCGTCGCCTGCCTGACGATCTTCGGCTCCGGGTTCATCGTCATGGTCTGCGCGCCGAGCCTCATCGGCATGATCGTGTCCGTGGGCATCATGGCCGTCGGCAACGGCCTCGGAGCGGGGGTGAACATGACGATCGGGGCGGACCTCTCCCCCGCCGTCGGGCGCGCACGGTTCCTCGGCATCTGGGCGATCTTCTCCAACGGCGGCAAGCTCGCCGGGCCGACGCTCATCTCGCTCGTCATCGCGATCGCGTCCCTGCGCTTCGGGGTCCTGTTCACCGGTGTCTTCGCGATCGCCGGCGCGCTCTGGGTGCTCGTGTGGGCCCAGCGGATCGGGCTGCCCGGTCGCGCCGCCGGCCGAGAGCGTCGAGCGAGCCGGGACGACCGCCGCACCGCGCGCTCGTCGATGGGCGGGTGAGGGCGCGATCGCGCGAACACTGAAGGGCGGAGAGCGCTCAGGGGCGGCACCCGATTCCCCGAGTGCCGCCCCTGATGAATGAGCCCCCTGTCAGACTCGAACTGACGACCTTCGCTTTATAGGGCAGACTGTCCCTCATGGTTCTCTTTGGTTTGCATCGGTCGCCGTGTGACCTGCAATTATGCATGGTTTCAGGACTTGCGAGGAAGCCCCCCAGATGGCCCTGCGGCGACGAATCGAGCGCGATTCCGTGTCGTAACCGTGTCGTAACCTCGCTCAGACCAACGTCCCTCTGCGAAGACTGGCGACCCAAGGAGTTCTACCGATCGATATACCGGCGAAGTTCCTCCGGTGAGTATCGATACATGCCTCCTACAGCTATGGCAGGGAGATCGCCCCGCCCACGAAGTCGGTAGACATGCTGTACCGAACAATTCAGTATTTCTGCCACCTGTTTCGCAGTGAGCAAACGTTCGAGATTAATCAACTTGGCGTCCCTTCATTGCCCGAAATCCGACCTTCTTCATGTCGGTCGAGCCACTCGTTGACCGCAGACTGCCTTGTACCTCGCGTTCGCGGACGCCATGAGTCGCCAGCTTGAATCCACTTGGGGACACGATCACCGCCATCTCCGCGGTCAAGGGCACGATCCGCCTGAAGCCTAGATTTCGAGCAACCAATCTGCTCGGCCACCTCGTCATCGGAAAGTAGCCTCCTCACTTGCTTGCTCACCCGTCTTTCCTTAACACTGATTACGCGGCGCCAGGAGACAATCCGAGCTTCGAGTTGTTCAACGCTCGGCCCTCCCGGGGTGTAGGCGCGTTCCGCGGCTTCGCGGGGTGTGCCTTCCTGAAGGCGGCGGAACCCCTCTGCCAGGACACGACCGGCGTGCTGGATTGCTTCGTCGTAGGTGGTCAATTGGATCCTCCTGGTTCTTCTTCTATGCGGACCCTGCAACCTTGGACCACGGCACGGACACGAACCTTCTAGCTGTCACTAATTCAGCATGGCCTGGACACGTCTCAGCAGCTTCACACATCCAAGCGTGCGTTGATCGGTGTTGCAAGCTCAATCACCTGACGGAGGCAATCTCCCCGAACGTCGTCGAACATCTCATTTTGGCCACAGTATGGACTCCGGCCCACATTCTCCGACCAAGGAGAGATTTCTGCTGCTTAGTATCGGCTCACCCAACTCCGACGCTCGGTCGCACTGTCGCTTCCGAGGAGGGCCTATAAGAACGGGAAATGCAGTGAAACTATTCAAGACAGTCCTGGCCATCAGCGCTTCTTTGCTCCTAGTCGCTGGCATGACTTCACCAGTCGCCGCAGAAGAAGATGAGGACGCGCAAATCAGCACGTCCTCCATGCAGCAATACGAAGCTTGGGCCGAAAGAGTCGAGACCAGCGCATTGAACATGTCGGAAGAAGAACTCCTAAGACAAGCGAATGATTCTCGTGACTACGTCGAGACGACTGTGATGATCGGCGGCCAAGTCGCAGCCAGAAGCGCAGAGTCAGCCGAAGAGCAAAATGCCCGTTATGTCAAGTGCACTGCAAGAGTTGACAACCCGCATTATTCTTCGGGCGCTGGCGGAGCAATTTACAAGACTCGTTACAAGTGCGAGTCAAAGGGAGTGAACACCAAAGTCAGTTTGCGTGTCAAGGGGCTTTTAAGCTTGTATCCCGCTGCCAGCTCGAGCTCGAGGCCAGGAAAAGCTCAGAGCAGAGCATACAGTGATGCACGGATTACCGTCACGGCTAACACCGGACGGTATTCTACACCATACTACACTCCAGTTGTTGGCTCGAATGGCGGACGGGGCACGGGATTTTGGAATGCCACTAGTACCTGGATCATCACAAGCCACGCCTCTTTGTCGGGAAAGCGAACAGCTTCTCAATCGAAGAGCATCTGGAGGAAGATTTGATTCCTGGAAAATTGGTTCGGCAGTCAATATGACTCCGCTTAGCTGAGGCGATTATTGATGGAAAATCACGGCTTTCAATTGATCGACGAGCGCGATGTACGGCGCGAGGGAGAGGTTGACGCTTTTCGAGTGGCGTTCTGGCACGGCCAAGATGATGACTTGCAAGACCTCACCTCCGTCGCTGTTTTTGAATCCTCCGAGGCCACTCTTGATGAAACGTTGAGCTGGGCCAAGCGAGATCAGATTCCACCTCCGCGCCTCATCGAAATCTTTGCAATGGTCTGTTCGGGCACGAAAAAGGATAGTGTGCTAATCGCGAGGTATGATTCACGGCCCCCACTTGAGCCAGGTGAAACTCGCGACCTCGAATGGGTCGAAGGTGCTGCTTATCTGCATTCATGAACCTCCTCAAGTCCCGCTACTTGATGCGACTTGACCAATTAGCGGGACTTGAGCCGGGGTGGGCGCGCAGGGCAGGGCTCGGATCGTTGAGTTCTCGCCGTTGGCACCCCCATGAACCACTACGCACCACGGCGTATATGTGGGCAACTGTGGGCAAATTGTGGGCACGAGAACCTCACTCGTTGTCCCGCAGCAGTTCCGCCCGCCAGTACGGGTCGCCCTGATATCGGCTCTTGTCGAGGGTGCATCCGCGGAGGGTGACGATGTCGACAGTCGAAGGTTACGAAAGTCCTCAGGTACGACGAAGCGGCCCCCACCGTGGTGACGGTGGGGGCCGCTTCGTACGTCGGGGTCCGGCGTCGAGTGTTGCGCGCATAACGGCGTCCTTGGACTCGAGAAGAGGGAATTCATACTTTTGTGCGATGTGCACGCCTGGAATCTCTGCGAGAGTCTTCTTGCATCTAGAGTCAAGTGCAGAAAGTTGACCCCATGAAATTTGGACCTCACCGTCTTAGACTAGTAGTCGCTTCGTTGATCGCAGTTGTTCTCACCGCAGCACTCACAGGTGCTCCCGCCAGTGCTGCCGAGCCTGACACTGTCGACCGTGATGCCATATCGGAGCTGAGTGCGGCATTGCAGACCTTGAAGGACGAGGGCGTCGACGTCGACGGTGATATCTCCGAGGATGCTCTGATTGAGGACTACTATGGTTCAGACTCGCTCGGTCCGATCGTCCTGCAACCATACGCGAAGCCCAACGGGTGCTCGACGCCGAAGCAATTGAAGAAGGCAGCGGCGAAATGGAACAAAATATTCAAACCAGCTTGTGATAAGCACGATCTGTGCTACGGGAAGAACTCGAAGACCAACAGGAACGTCTGCGACGCGAGATTCCGCGAGAATATGAAAAGCATATGCAACAAGAGGAAAAAGGAAGTATTCGTTTGCAAGACAGTTGCAGTGGTTTACTTCGAGGCTGTGCGAATCGGCGGTAAGAAGCACTACAAAGGAAAGGGTAACCCCTGGTGATCCCGAAGAGAAAAATCCTGAAAATTGCATATTTGTCATTGCTTAGCGTAGCGACCCTGATGCTAGTGGGCAGCGTTGCCATGACGGTGTGGGCGAACACCGCTGAGGACGGGTGGATAACAGTCACTGCCTTTACGCTGCTGAGCTGGCTGGTGAGCGCGCCGTTCATCCTCGGCTCGGTGATCTGGACGGCACTTCTCCTCAGTGGTAGAGGCAAGTCGAAATCCGAGCCCCGCATCCGCAGCTGATGAGTGCGACATGACGAGCGAGCCGACCAATACCGGCTGGGATCACAATGCGCCAGTCGTGAGACGACCTAACGTGTGCACCAGCGGAGAGACGCTCCATAGTTCGCCGAGGGCGATAGTGCGACGACCCCTACGGGATCAAACGTGAGTGACGAATCGGCCCCCACCGCTTCACGTGGTGGGGGGCCGATTCGTCTATGTGTCAGGCGAACTCGAGAAGCTCGCTGCGGTTCCCACTGTTGACATACGGCAAGCGATTCTCTTGCTTGCCTGCCTCTTCGAGGGCTTTCGCGATCTCACGGCGGGCCTTCTGCTCACCCTCTTCAGCTGTCTCGGCCTCGACCGCGACTTCGATCTCCATGTCGCCGGCGGCGAGGTCGACAGATACGGCAGGGTCCATGATGATCTTGTCGCGAGCTTCGAGAAACAGCAACTCCTCCATCACCGCGTCGAACTGTTCGCGCAGAAAGTCACGGGCGTCACCATCGACATGCAACGTCATGCCAATTCCGATGAGTTTCATCTCTGCTCCTGGGGGTGCATGCACTCCTGGCGGTTCAGCCACCTCAGTGCTTGGTTTGAGTAGTTCCGGTTGCTCGGGGTGAGGTGAATCTGTCTCATATGGTCCCCACAGGGGCACTTCACCGTGTAGTACTTAGGCGGGTCCTCAATCGTCCACCCAGCTTCATGGAACTGTTGTAGAACGCTTTCGAGTTCAGGCTTCTGGTGCCTCTTCCAGTACCCCACCTGGCCCCCTGCAACGTCTACGAGTTGTCATTATTGCACAAGTTTATGTAGGTTCAACCAGCTTCAGCTACGACGAAACGCCCCGCCGCTCGGTGTGAGCGACGGGGGCTGAGTGTCAGGAGGAAGTTCCGGGGAGGACGGTGGGCCAAGGGTCGGCGGTCTGCCATGACGTGTAGGCGCGCAGTGACGCCCCGGAGGTGAGTCCGAAAATCTGCACCGTGCCAGGGGCAACGGACCCACTGTCACGAAGCCGTCGCCCTGGCGGCATAAACCCCGGAGTCAACTCAACCTTCAGCAGTCCCTGCGCCCGATCCTGAAGAAGCACCCTCACCCCGAAACCGAGTACTACACAGACCCGCCACCGGCGGAGTCGACCGCGGCGTGGCGGAGCAGGAACCGCGGACGTGAGGAAAAAGAACGCTCCGACAAGCGTGGTGAAGGGTCGCAGCTCAGGGACGACTGGGACGACGATAATCAGGACACTGACAGCGAGGATTGAGAGAACGTGGGCAGACCACCATTGCCGATCGGAGCGTGGGGAGACGTCGCAGTCACCCGAGAATCGCCTGGGGTGTATCGCGCCAGCGCCCGCTACAGGTGCCAGGACGGCGTCACGCGAACCTACTCGCGTCGCCGTCCGAAGGCCGGCGAAGCCAGAGACGCACTGCTCGACTTTCTCGTCATAGAACGCAACAAAACCATGGGTGGGCAATTCACCCGGGAGTCAACTGTCGCCGAAATGCTCGATTACTGGCTCGAGTCGTGGAAGTCCCAGAAGCCTCAACGCGCCGAGTCGATCCGCACCTACTCCTACAACGTTGAGCGGGCCAAGAAGCGCCTCGGGGGTGTCCGGATAGGAGAATGCTCGACGGGCCGAATTGAGGCCGTTCTGCAGGGAGTGAAGAAGTCCACACCCGAGACCGCCCGTCAGCTGCGCAACGTCTTGCGCCAAGGGTTCAACGAAGCGGTACGGCTCGATGTAGTCGACGTGAACCCCGTGCTTGCGACCAGGACAATTGAAGTTTAATCCAAGGGAGCCCGAGCGCTCACCGCTGGCGAGGTGTCCGCTCTACGCACGGCTGCCGCAATGTGGGAGTCGAAGCCGAGGAAGAACACTCGACCCTGGCCAAAGCTCCGTATCGGCGCCTCTATCGACCTAATGCTCGGAACCGGCCTGCGCATCGGCGAAATGCTGGCTCTGCGATGGTCCGATCTAGACTTCGCGGCCGACAATCCCACGGTAACCGTCTCTGGAACGATCGTGTCCGACGTGGGTGGGCAAGTCATTCGGCAACCACTCACGAAGTCCAAAACCTCCGAGCGCGTCCTCTTCCTCCCCCACTTCACTGTGGCAAGCCTCCTTGGGTACTGGCATGAACTCGATGGCACACCCGAAAACGACGCGATCTTTCCGACCGCGGTGGGCACGCGGCTGGATCGGAGTAACTACGGTGCGCGGTTCCGTGAAGTACGGAAGCTCTCAATCGACGTGGACCTATCGTGGGTGACACCGCACTCGTTACGCGACACTGTGGCGACAAACGTGTACCGCACTTCCGACCTGCAGCACGCGAGTTCACAGCTGGGTCATTCGGAGATCGGTGTAACGAGCAAGCACTACGTTGAACGCGACAATCGCGGGCCGGCTGAAGTCGTCGCAGTCATGGATGAATTCGTGGCGAGCGCCGAAATTGACGATGAAAGCGTGTCGTAAACGTGTCTTTAAAAGCGAACCAGGCCGGATATAATATCATCCGGCCTGGTGAGAGAGCCCCCTGTCAGACTCGAACTGACGACCTTCGCTTTACAAGAGCGGTGCTCTACCAACTGAGCTAAGGAGGCGGCTGCGCCTCCACGATAGTAGTGCATGCGGGCCATGGGCGACAAAGCCGCCGGGCCACCGGGCCCGTTTGTGGTCGAAACACCGAGCAGATTCTGCCGATTCGCCGTCTCACGCTCGCTTCTCTGACCACAAACGGGTGACCACACGCCGCTGAGCCTCCCAGGAGAAACCGGTCTCCGCGCCGGCAAGACCGCAGACGAACGGCCGGCCGCACCGGGGCGAGTGCCCGGGTGCGACCGGCCGTGCGGTCTGGGTCGTTCCGGAGGCCGAGACTCCGCGGAGGTACAGCCCCCTCAGACGACCGGGTCAGTTCTGGACTTCGCCGGTGGCCTGGAGGATCTCGACGGCGAGCGCCTGGGCGTCACCGGTCTGCTGGGTCGGCTGGCCGTTGATGAGCACGGTCGGCGTCGCGTCGACTCCCGAGTCGAGGGTCTCCTGCGTGGTGTTGGCGACGTACTTCGCGAAGGTCTGATCCGTCACGCAGCTCGCGATCGTCTGCTCCGGGTCGGCCTGGAGCGGAGCGTTCGTGTCGACGCCGGCATCGGTGGCGACCTGGAGGAGCTCTTCGTCGGTGCGGCCGCTCGTGCCCTCCTGGGGCTGCTGGGCGAACATCGCGGCGAAGAAGTCCGCGGTCTTCTCCGGCTGGGCGTCCACGACGCAGGCGGCGATGTTCGCCGAGCGGGTCGAGTACTCGTTGCCGTTGGAGAAGCGGTCGAGGATCGCGATCGGCTTGTACTCGAGCACGATCGAGCCCTCGTTGACGAGGTTCATGAGCATTTCGGTGTTCGTGTCCTCGAACGCCTTGCACGCCGGGCACTGGAAGTCGATGTACGCGGTCACGGTGGCCGCGTTCTCCTTGACGCCGGAGTCGGCGGCGGTCGGCAGGCTCGACTCCTCGCCCTCGGGCATGTTCATCGGCTGGACGACGGTGTTGTCCCTGGCGACGTTGACGCCGCCGGCGACGTAGTTCGCGGGGGAGACGGCCGGCTGCGCCTGCTGCACGATGAGCAGCGTGACGATGACCGCCACGGCGACGACGACCACGCCGATCCCCGAGTAGAGGATCGTCTTGGCGGTCTTCTCCTTCTTCGCCTGAGCTGCTGCGATCTGGCGGGCGTTCTCGCGTGCCTTGTTCCGCCTCTGCTCAGCGGAGTTGTCTTTCGCCATGGTTCCTCACGTTGTCGATCGTCCGACTGGGGCCGGTCCCTGTCGGAGCGCGCCGACTGCAGGACCCGTCGAGCGGTCCATTCCCTCGACGCCCCCACTGTACCGAAACCGTCTGTGGCGCGGCTCCCAGTGAAATTCAAGGTTCAACCACTTCATCCGCCGAGGCGGCAAGCCCCCATGACAGGGCACGCTGGCAACCGGGCCGGCGGGCATCGCGCGGGAGCGTCGTCGCGTCCGCGATGCGTGCACCCCGGTCATCCCACGCTCACACAGGGCCGGGCAGGTAGGTGAAGGGGCTTTCCGGCAGCGGCCACCAGTTGATCGCCGCCCCCGAGGTGATGACCATGATCGCGAGCACGATGAGCACAGCGATGACCCCGAGGGCGATGAGTCGACCGAGACCGCTGCGGGTGGCCCCGCTGACGAGGAGGCGCGACCCGTAGCGCAGGCTCGCCGCGCCCGGCCCGATCCACAGCACGAGCGCTCCGGCCGCGGCCGCCGCCCACACCGACCACTGCTCGGACAGCTCGCCGGGGACGATGCCGGCGACGTCGAGGCGGGTGAGGACGAGCATGGCGATGCCGGCGACCGCCGGCAGCAGGAACGTCGCGACGGAGGTGAGCACGGAGGCGAGAAGGGCTCCCGGCGCCGAGGCGACCGACCGCAGCGTGCCCCCGCCGTCCTCGCCGCGTTCGTACCGGTACTTCTGGACCTTGTGGTCCAGCCGCGTCGCGGTGCGGGCGAGCACCGACCACGCGAAGGCGAAGGCCGTGATGACGAGCGGGCTGAGCGGGGTGATGGCAACAGCGAAGACGACGAGAGCGAAGACGACCCAGCCGCCCGTGCGCACCGACCGATACGTCATCGGCGCCCACGGCGGATCGTCCGGACCGCCGGACCAGTCGCCGGAGGGTCCACCCGCAGGGCCGGGGCCGCCGTGACCAGTGCCCGGTCCCTGTCGACTGCCGATGTCGGCGCGGGCCATCTGCGATCCGGGGCCGACCTGGATCGCCCCGTTGGGATTGTGGATCGGCCCGGCGGTCGCCTGGCGCATCGCCCCACCTTGACCGGGGTGCTGTCCGAGAGGCTGTCGCATCTGCGGCTGTCCCTGCGGGGAGGACAGCGGTCCGCGCATCTGCCCCGGCATCTGACCGGGATGCCCTGGGTTGACCTGGCCCTGGTTGGGCTGGCCCTGGTTGGGCTGGCCCTGCCTGAGCAGTCCTTGACCGGGCTGCCCCTGGTTGAACTGCCCCTGACTGAACTGTCCGTGATTGAGCTGCCCTTGACCGGGGGCGCGTCCCTGTCCCGCAAACGGCTGGCCACCCTGACCGGCGCCCTGGGCGAAGGCGGCGGGGTCGGCGATCCGCGTCGGCGGATTGCCGGCACCACCGGAGCCCATCCCGCCGGCAGCCGCCCCGAGCGCCAGCCCCACCGACAGCCGCCGCACCGCCAGCAGCCGCAGCCCCGCCGGGGTACCCGCCGCGCAGCGACCCGCGTCCCTCAGCGGTGTCCTCGACGGCCGGCATGACGGCGGTGCGCTGCACGGAGCCCTGACCGGATCCCGAACCGAGCTGCGGGGGCCGGCCCGACTCGATGTCGACGAGCGCGTCGAGGATCATCTGACCGCTCGGGCGCCGCTCCGGCTTCGGATCGAGGCACGCCTTGAGCAGGGGGATGAAGTTGCGGGGGGTGTCGTCGAGATCGAACTTGCCCATCGCGACGCGACCGAGCACCGCCTCGAGGGGGCCGGCACCGTACGGGTTGCGCCCGGTCGCCGCGAACGCCATCGTCGCAGCCCACCCCCACCAGTCGGTCTTCTCGCTCGAGGCCTTGCCGTCGGCGATCTCCGGGGACAGGTAGCCGGGGGTGCCCATGACGAGCCCGGTGGCCGTCACCCGCACCTCGTCCGCGACCTGGGCGATGCCGAAGTCGATGACCATCGGCTCGCCGTCCATGATCATGACGTTCGCGGGTTTGAGGTCGCGGTGGATGACACCGGAGTCGTGGACGGCGCCGAGGGCGTCGAGCAGGGCATGGCCGAAGTGGACGAGCTCGTCCTCGGCGAAGGGACCGTTCTCCCGGACATCGTCGGACAGGGTCTGACCGTCGACGAATTCGGTGATGATGAACGGCTGCGCGGAGTCGAGTTCGGCGTCGAGCACCTCGGCGATGCGGGGGTGGCGGATCCGCCGCAGCGTGCGCACCTCCCGGGCCAGCCGTTTGCGCGCGGTCTCGTCACTGGCGATGTGCGGGTGGAGGACTTTGACGGCCACAGGATTGTTGCCGCCGTCGACACCGAGGTAGACGACGCCCATGCCGCCCGAGCCGAGCTCCTCGATGAGGCGGTAGCCTCCCAGATCCTGAACCATCACGGTCACAAGGGTAGTCGAGCGAGTAGAGTTCGTTCCAAGCAACGACACATGAGGAGGCGCAGATGAGCACCGTCGACGCCACTGAGAACGCGACTGCGGACACGTACGGCGACAGCGATTTCGTCGTCGTGGCCAACAGGCTTCCCGTCGACCGCGACGCCAGCGACCCGGACCGGGAATGGCGCACTTCACCAGGAGGTTTGGTCACCGCGGTGGCCCCGGTGATGAAGGCGCAGGAGGGGGCGTGGATCGGCTGGACCGGTGTGCCCGACGTCGAGTTCGAGCCCTTCGACATCGACGGCATGCACCTCATCCCCGTGACGCTGACAAATGAGGATGTCCTCAGGTACTACGAAGGGTTTTCCAACGCCACCCTGTGGCCCCTCTACCACGACGTCATCGCCCCGCCGGAGTACCACCGGACATGGTGGGATGCGTATGTGCGGGTCAATGAGCGCTTCGCGGCCAAGGTCGCCGAGGTGGCGGCGAAGTCCGCGACCGTGTGGGTCCACGACTACCAGCTCCAGCTCGTCCCGCAGCTCGTGCGCCGGATGCGCCCGGACCTCGAGATCGGCTTCTTCAACCACATCCCGTTCCCGCCGTTCGAGCTCTTCGCGCAGCTGCCGTGGCGCGACGAGATCCTCCGCGGCCTCCTCGGCGCCGACCTCATCGGCTTCCAGCGGCCCGCGGATGCGGCGAACTTCCGGCGCGCGGTGCGCGGTCGCCTCGGCTTCCAGACGAAGGGGTCGACGGTCACCGTCCCCGCCGGTGACGAACTGCCCGCGCATCTCGTCCGCGCCGAGGCGTTCCCCATCTCGATCGACACCCCCTACCTCGAGGAGCTCGCGCGGGATCCGGCGATCATCGAGCGCGCCGCCCAGATCCGCGAGGAGGTCGGCAACCCGAAGGTCATCATGCTCGGCGTCGACCGGATGGACTACACGAAGGGCATCCGGCACCGCCTCAAGGCGTACGGGGAGCTGCTCGCCGAAGGCCGGCTCAACGTCGAGGACGTCGTCCTCATCCAGATCGCCACCCCGTCGCGGGAGCGCCTCGAGCAGTACAAGCTCATCCGCCATGACGTCGAACTCGCCGTCGGCCGGATCAACGGCGAACAGGCCGACATCGGCACGATCGCCGTCCACTACCTCCACCACTCCTATCCGCGCGATGAGATGACGGCGTTCTTCATCGCCGCCGACGTCATGCTCGTCACCGCCCTGCGCGACGGCATGAACCTCGTGGCCAAGGAGTACGTCGCGTGCCGCCTCGACGACGACGGCGCGCTCGTCCTCTCGGAGTTCGCCGGTGCCGCCGAACAGCTCGCCGGCGCCGTCCTCGTCAACCCGCATGACATCGGCAACCTCAAGGCCGGCATCATGGAGGCCGTCACCATGGACCCGAAGGCCCGGGCCCGGCGGATGCGGCAGATGCGCAAGAAGGTCAAGACCGACACCGTGACCGCCTGGTCGAAGCGCTTCCTCGGCGAGCTCGAAGCCATCCGCGCCAACCCCGAGGCCGTCGTCCCGGACCGTCCGGCGACCGCGGGGCGTCCTGCCGCCCAGCCGCCAGCCCCCGAGGCGGTGCCCGTGACCCCGGTGGCAGCGGCCCCCGCGTCGGCCCCGACGACGTCGTCGGCCACGGCATCGACGTCGTCGGCATCGCCGACCCGACCGGCCGCACCGGCGTCGAGCGCCGAGCAGCCGCCGCCCGCCCCTGAATCCCGTTCCGCGACTTAGGAGACCCCGTGACCTCGGACTCGACCTCGATGCCGCCTGCCGTTTCCGATCCACTCGTGCCCCCGCTCGTCGATCCCGGCGAGATCGATCTGCGCCCCCTCGCCGAGGCGGACGTCCTCCTCGTCGCCCTCGACTTCGACGGGGTGCTCGCCCCCCTGCAGGACGATCCGTCCCGCAGCCGGGTGGTGCCCGCCTCGGCGGAGGCGATCGCCGAGCTCGCCGGGCTGCCGCGCACCCAGCTCGCCCTCGTCTCCGGTCGTGACGTCGAGACGCTGCGCCGGCTCGCCTCTCCCCCGCCGGAGACGATGATCGTCGGCTCCCACGGGGCGGAGATCGACCTCGGCGACGGCAGTGACGATGCAGGCGCGACTCCGACGGAGGCTCCCGGCGCCGAGGTGAGCATCGACAACGCCGGGGACAGCGATGACGAGGCGGCAGCCGAGCAGCGGGCCGCGGAGGCGAGCGCCCTGACGAACGACGAGACCGCTCTGCTCGCCGCGATCGATGACCACCTCACCGAGCTCGCCCGGGTCAGCGACCGCGACGGCTTCGACCTGCGCATCGAGTACAAGCCGTACTCGCGGACCGTCCACACCCGGGGCATGGCGCCGGGACTGGCGAAGGAGCTGCGCACCCACGTCGTCGCCGTCCAGTCCGAGCACGGGGGCATCCGCGTCATCGAAGGCCACGACATCACCGAACTCGCCGTGAGTCAGGCGACGAAGGGCACCGGCATCCGCGCCCTCGTCGGCGCCGTCGACCCGACCGCCGCGCTCTACCTCGGCGATGACATCACCGACGAGGACGCCTTCGCGGAACTGGCCGACATGGACGACGAGCTCACCGGGGTGGGCATCAAGGTCGGGGAGGCGCCGACGCAGGCCGAGTTCCGCGTCGCCGATCCCGACGCCGTCGCCGCGCTGCTCACCCGGCTCGCCGAGCAGCGGCGCGGGGTCACCGCCGCTGCGGGGGAACCGCACTCGCCCGCAGGACGAGATCAGGAGTGACGGAGTAGTCGACCCGCGCCGCATTGCCGGGGTTCGCGATCATCGCGAGCACCTCGTCGAGAGCGGATGCCGCGACCGTCTCCCAGTCGTAGCTGACCTGGGACAGGGGCGGGGCGATGACATCGGCGTCGGGCATGTCGCCGACCGTGAGCAGTGAGAGGTCCCGGGGCACATCGAGTCGAGCGCGCGCAGCCGCCTCGAGGATGCCGAACGACAGGGACGGGGCACACGCGATGACGGCGGTGCAGCCGATGTCGAGGAGCTCCTCGGCGGCGGCGACTCCGGCCATCGGCCCGCCTGCGGCTTCGACGACGGGGGCCTGATCGCGGGTCGCCGGGATGTGAAGGACCGCGGCCATCGACTTCCGGAATCCCGCGATGCGCGCGGCCGCCGCCGTGTCCCGGAGCACCGCGAGCCCGATCCGCCGATGCCCGAGGTGGACGAGATGCTGGACGGCGGTGGCGATGCCGTCGGTAGCGTCGAGGATGATCCTTGAGAGACCGTCGCCGTGCCGGGCGTTCGAGACGCGGATGAGCGGCAGTCCCCGCCCGGAGAGACGGGCAGCGAGCGCCCCGGCCGCACCCCCGCCGAGGACGATCGCCCCCGCGATCTGCGGGCCCGCCGTCCGCGTGGAACCGAGCGCGGACGCCCCAGCGGCCGCTGGCCCGGCGTCGTCGCCGGGCGGTCCGAGGAGGGACTCGGTGAGCTGGTCGAGGCGGTCGGCCTCGGCTTCGACGTGGACGACGGCGATGCCCTGGGCGAACATCCGGTTGGTGAGGATCTCGAAGAGATGCGTGTACGGGTCGACGTTGCCGACCGGGGCGGCGGGGCGAACGAGCGCGATGAGGGGCACCGCAGCGGACTCCGCCGCCGGGACCTCGACGCCGAGGACCGCGAGCGCCTGCCGGACCGCGGCCAGGGAGGGCCCGGAGACGGCCTGCGGGTCGCGCAGGGCCCGGGAGACCGTGGCCTTCGAGACTCCGGCGAGGTCGGCGATGTCGGCGAGGCGGACCTGCCGGGACTGACCGGCGCTCACTGCCGGGCCGCCGCGGTCGAGCCCCTGGCCAGGAGCCGGGGACGGAAGACGGGCGGCACCGACGGCAGCGGCGCATCGGTGAGCTTGAGCGTGCTCAGGGTGGCGTCGATGAGGGCGGTGGAGAGACCGTCGACGTCGATGCCGAGCACGGTCGCCGGCGGGCCGGTGAACTTCATCGTCGGGGAGTCCCCGAAGCCGACGAGGGACATGTCGCGCGGGACCTGGAGGTGCCGGTTGCGCAGCCCGTGGAGCGCCCCGTGGAGTTGGAGGGCCGATTGGACGATGACGGCCGTGCACGTCGCGTCCTTGAGTTCGAGGACCGCCCGCGACCCGCCGGAGAACGACTTCGGCACCGGGGCGATCCAGTCCTCGAGCGGCAGACCGAAGGAGCGTGCGGGGTGTTCGGCGAGGAACCGCTTGATCAGCTGCGCGGCGAGCTCGCCGGTGTCGTTGCAGATCAGTCCGATGCGGCGGTGGCCGATCGCCCGCAGATGCTCGAACGCCGTCGTCATTCCCCCGCCGAGGTCGAGGCGGGCGGCGATGATGTCGCCGCTGGCGTTCTCCCCGCCGCCGGCCGACTGCTCGTCGACGCGGATGCAGGGGATCGTCGTCTCCAGGGAGGTCAGCGTCGGGGTGACGAGGGCGACGGCGCCGGCCGCGATCGCGAGGTCGAGCGGGGCCGACTCCGTCTCCACCGGCGGGCGGGTGATGAGCAGGCCGCGGTCCTGCAGGGCGGTGGCGACCCGGGTGCACACCTGCGTCTGCCAGTACTCGGGGTTGCCGGGGGCGCCGACGGCCACGAGCCGCCGCGGCGCATCGGGCAGCAGCGTCGAGCGGGTGTAGCCGAGGGCGTCCATCGCCTCGAGGACGGCGGTGCGCGTCGTCGCTGCGACGGTGCCGCGGCGCCCGATGACCCGCGAGACCGTCGCCAGCGACACTCCCGCCCGGGCGGCGACCTCCTCCAGCGTGACCCTCATACCGCGAGTGTACGGTCAGTGGCCGGCCACCGGGAACTGCGCCCGGGCCGCCCCGCCGACCGTCACCGGCGTCGTGCCCGGAACCGTGCAGAGAACTGCGCCCCGCACCCGGGGACACAGTCGTGGGCACCCGGGCCCCACCTCGGCGCGGGGCCTTCCCGGAGCGCACGCCGATCCGCCTGATTCCCGACAAGGCACCTGGTTGCGTTCAGCCCGCCCTCAGGCGGACGGGCGGGGCCTGTCACAGTGCTGAGAATCACTCTACGCCGTGTCGAATTTCCTATCTCCCCCCTGCGCGCACCGCATAGGATGGTGGGTGTTGGGCAACTCCGCCGGGGAACCGGCGATCATCTGCTCACGATCGATGGAGAAGGAGTTGGCATGTCAACAGTGTCGTTGAACGGTCTCAGCCACGTGTATGAGAACACCGTGTCGCCCTCGGTCCATCCGTTCAATCTCTTCATCGACGACGGCGAGTTCCTCGTCCTCTACGGCCCGTCCGGGTCGGGCAAGTCGACGATCCTGCGGATGCTCCACGGACTCGAGGCACCGAAGTCGGGCACGATCCTCATCGACGGCGTCGACGTCACGCACGCGGCGGTCAACGACCGCGATGTCACGCTGGCGCTCGAGTCCTACGCCCTCTACCCGCACATGAGCGTGCGCGACAACCTCGGGTTCGCCCTCCGCGTCGACGGTCTGCCCGCCGAGGAGATCGCCGCCCGCGTCGAATCCGTGGCCGCGACGATCGGGCTGAGCGACCTCCTCGACGCCGTTCCCGGTGATCTCTCCCCGCTCCAGCGGCAGACGATCGCCCTGGCCCGCGCGGTCGTGCGCCAGCCGAAGGTCCTCATCATGGACGAACCCGTCGTCAACCTCGTGCCCGAGCACCAGGCCGACACGATCCGCCTCATCAAGGACCTCCAGCAGGACTTCGGGCTGACGACGCTCTACGCGACGTCGAACCTCGAGGACGCGAAGGTCCTCGGCGACCGCATCGCCTTTCTCGACCGCGGTCGGCTCATCGGCGTGGAGAAGCCGGAAGTCGCCGAGGCGCTCGTCGCTTCGGCCGCCGATCCGGAGGTCTGAGCCGTGGCCGGCTCCCCGCAGGCACCGGCCACTCCCCCGACCGAGACCGGCCCGCTCATCCACACCATCGACCCCGCCGACCAGGCGGCGCTCGCAGACCTGCCCTGGGAGCTCCCGCTCGAGGACTGGCCGGCCGACATCATCGGCGGGATCCCCCGCGGCATCTCCCGGCACATCGTCCGGTTCATCGAGAACGGCGCCGAAGTGCTCGCGATCAAGGAGACCGAGGACCGGCAGGCGCTGCGGGAGTTCGACATCCTCGGCGTGCTCGAGAACCTCGACGTGCCCAGCGTCGAACCGCGGGCCTACATCACCGGCCGTCGCACCCCCGACGGCGAACCGCTGCCCGGGGCGCTCGTCACCTCGCACCTCGACTTCTCCCTGCCGTACCGGGCGCTGTTCTCCCGGTCCCTGGCCGAGGACACGGCCGGTCGCCTCGTCGACGCCCTCGCCGTGCTGCTCGCCCGGCTCCACCTCGTCGGGTTCTACTGGGGCGATGTCTCCCTGTCGAACACGCTCTTCCGCCGGGACGCCGACGCCTACGCGGCGTACGTCGTCGATGCCGAGACCGGGGAGCTCCACGACCGCCTCTCCGACGGGCAGCGGGAGATGGATCTGCGGATCGCGCGGACGAACATCGCCGGGGACTTCCTCGACCTCCAGGCCGCCGGGCTCATCGAGGCCTCGGTCGATCCGCTCGCCGCCGGCGACCGCCTCTATGAGGCGTACAACGGCCTGTGGGCCGAGCTCACCCGGGTCGAGGAGTTCTCCGTCAACGAACGGTGGCGCATCGACGAGCGGATCCGCCGGCTCAACGACCTCGGCTTCGACCTCGGCGAGCTCACGGTCACGACGGACCTCGACGGGGTCAGCCTCCTCGTCGAACCGAAGGTCGTCGAACCCAACCACCATTCCCGGCGCCTGCTGCGGCTGACGGGGATCGGGGCGAACGAGAACCAGGCGCGGGCGATGCTCAACGACCTCGACTCCTACCAGACGGCTCCCGGGTTCACCGGGGGTGCGCACGGCTCGGGTGAGCACCATGCGGAGCTGAGCGAGGAGGAGGCCGCGCGGATCTGGCTCGACGAGGTCTACAAGCCGCTGTTCGGAGCGATCCCGGAGAGCCTGATGAACAAGCTCGAAGCGGGGCAGATCTTCTACGAGTTCGCCGAGCACCGGCGAGTCATGGCCCACGCCCGGCAGCGCGACATCCCGCTGCGGGAGGCGATCGCGTACTTCATCATGGACGATCTCGCGAAGCTGCCCGACGAATCCCGGTACGTCCAGCCCCCGCCGCGGTGAGGTGCCCCGCGGACGCGGCGGCAGCGACGCGGACGGCAGGGCGAACCTCGGTGAGGTGAACTAGGGTGAGCGCAACGGCACCCGCGGGCAGGCACCTCGCGGGTGCGCACCACCGCACCCTGACCGGCGA
Organism: Brevibacterium sp. LAARM2_SD2; assembly: GCF_057364785.1. Lineage (NCBI taxonomy): Bacteria > Bacillati > Actinomycetota > Actinomycetes > Micrococcales > Brevibacteriaceae > Brevibacterium > Brevibacterium sp. LAARM2_SD2. The sequence continues at coordinate 230,168 of NZ_JBNFOM010000003.1, forward strand.
CGATGCCGGACGGAAAGGACCTCCGATGACCCCGGATCCCACCATGCCGACGAACGCGAGCGCGGCAGCGATGCCGACGAACGCAGCCAACCCGTCGATCCCCTCGCTGTTCGACCTCAGCGGCCGCACCGCCGTCGTCGTCGGCGCCGGATCCGGACTCGGGCAGGCGAGCGCACTCGGCCTCGCCGATGCCGGCGCCCACGTCATCGCCGCCGACCTCAATGCCGACGCGCCGCCGAGACAGTCCGCCTCATCACCGAGCGCACCGGCACGGGCCGACACGACGGTGCGGGTCGACACGACGGCACGGGTCGACACAACGGTCGCGGCGGCGGGGCCGGTGCGGG
>NZ_JBNFOM010000004.1:0-193201 GCF_057364785.1 Brevibacterium sp. LAARM2_SD2
GCGGTCGGGTACCGTCCGCCGATCGAGGTCCATTCTGAATGGGTCAACCAGTCCGCGGCAGAACCCGTGGCTGCTTAGGAAACCAAGAAAAAGAGCCTCTACGAAACCCGGGGCTTGACAGGTTGATGGCCCTTGCCAAGATGTGCTCCCGGCCATAAGAAGAGGCATGGTCCTGTTGGGTATTTGCCGTGTTCGCCAGGCCGGAGCATAACCTCATCGGGCGCCGGTGGAATCGGTGACGCCATGACTTGGCTCTGCCGCGACGTCATGGTTTTCAATATTCCAAATGAAGAAAACCGCGACTCTGTACTGGTTACGGCCAAGGCACCGAGAAAGCCAGTGGCCTCTGCAACCTATGCCATCGACCGAGTCGGCAGGTCCCAGATCACCGGACCCGATCAGTTCGATTCGATGTGTGTCAGGGCCCTGCGGCGCTGGCAAGGACTGCCGGGCATCGTGGCGGGAATCTTCCATGATCCGAACCTCGCCTATACGCCTGAGGCGGCTGCGGCGCATTCGGGCCCGCCAGCACTGGGCCGGGGGGCGTGATCTGCGGAAGGTCCATGGCGAAATCGGCTCCGAAATCGCCATCGAGGTGGCGCAGAATCACCTCGGATGTGGCGCAGAAGCACATCGCGCCCGCCCGCGTGGGCCGAGCGGCCTCTCGCTGACGAGCGCGATGGAGTGGAGCGGGACAGAGAACCGAGACGGGTCAGTGAACCGGGTCCGACAGCCGGCCAGAGAGTTCTGACCCCGCGCAGCCAAACCGGCCGTCCCGACCGACCCGACCGACCCGTCCTCAGCCCACCGGCCAGCGACATCCCTACTTGACGACGAGCACCGGGCAGTCGGCCTCGAGGATGACGCGCTGGATGCTCGACCCGAGCAGCAGCTTCATCATCGTCGACCGCCGCCGGGTGGAGAGGACGATGAGCTCGGCCGCCCACTCCTCGGCGAGGTCGAGGATCTGGGAGGCGACGTCGGAGTCCGCGCGCTGGATCTCGAAGGGCACGGCCGCCTCGGCGAGGATCCCGGCCAGCTCCTCCGTCTCCGCGGGATCGTTGTCCATCGGACCGGCGGGACTGTCGGTGGAGAAGACGACGATCCGCAGGGCCGCCTCCTCCCGTCGCGCCGCGGCGATCGCCTGCGTGAGCACGGCCGCGGGGGCATCGTTGCGGTAGGCGACGACGACGGTCCTGGCGATGTCGTCGATGTCTGCCGAGCCGGCGATGCGCAGCGACGGCACGGGCCGGTGCCCGGTCGGAGTCGAGTAGAAGTCGGTCATGAGCAGCGGTCCCCTATCCGATCGCGATGACGCCGATGAGCACGCCGACGGCGAGCATGACGAGCGAGACGACGAGCGCCCTCCACAGCACCTTCTTATGATGGTCGCCGAGGTCGACGCCGGCGAGCGAGACGAGCAGGAGGATCGCGGGCACGAGCGGCGACTGCATGTGCACCGGCTGACCGGTGATCGAGGCACGAGCCATGTCCGCGGCCGAGATCCCGTAGTGCGCCGCGGTCTCGGTGAGGACGGGCAGGATGCCGAAGTAGAACGCGTCATTGCTCATGAAGAACGTCGCCGGGATCGACAGGAGACCGGTGATGACGGCCATGTACGGTCCCATCGCCTCCGGGATGACGTCGACGAGCCACGCGGCCATCGCATCGACCATGCCGGTGCCGCTCATGATTCCGGTGAGCACACCGGCGGCCATGACCATCGCGACGACGGCGATGATCGCCGAGGCGTGCGAGGCGAGCTCCTCCTGCTGGTCCTTGATCTTCGGGAAGTTGACCATGAGCGCGATGACCATGGCGATCATGAACAGGTACGGCAGCGGCAGGATGTCGAGGACGAGGGTGACCATGACGGCCACCGTGAGCGCGAGATTGAACCAGAAGAGATGCGGGCGCAGGGTCGCACGGTTGGGATCGAGTGCGGTGTTGGCGAGGGAGGAGTTCCCCTTCGCCGAGGCGGCCGCATCGGTCGCATCGGCACCGTCGTCGGGTCCGCCGACCGAGGTGCTCGCGCCGGTCGTCCCGGCGCTTCCCGAGCCGGTGCCGGCCGAACCGGTGCCGGCCGAACCGGAGCCCGCGGCGGCGCGGGCCGCGGCGCCGACGAGCTCGGACTTCCGCGACGCGGGACGACCGGTGCCGAGTCCGGTCACCCAGGTGACGCCGTTCTTCGCGAGGCGGCGACGCTCGGAGAGTCCGAGGAAGTAGGCGAAGACGAAGCAGACGAGAAGACCCACGAGGAGCGAGGGCACCATCGGGGTGAAGATCTCGTTGGCGTCGATCTGCAGCGCCGAGGCGGCACGCGCCGTCGGTCCGCCCCACGGCACGATGTTGAGCGTGCCGTTGATGAGACCGGCCACACAGGTGAGGACGACCGGCGACATCTCGAGCCGCTGGTAGATCGGCAGCATCGCGGCGGTGACGACGATGAACGTCGTCGACCCGTCACCGTCGAGGGAGACGGCACCGGTGAGCAGCGCCGTGCCGAGGACGACCTTGACCGGGTCATTGCCGGCGATCTTGAGGATGAACTCGACGAGCTTGTCGAAGAGCCCGACATCGATCATGATGCCGAAGTAGATGATGGCGAACAGCAGCAGCGCCGCCGTCGACGACATCGATGCGATCGCTTCCATGACCATCTCGCCGATTCCCAGACCGGCGCCGGCGAAGAGACCGAAGATGGTCGGGACGATGATGAGCGCCAGGATCGGCGAGAGGCGTTTGGTCATGATCAGCGTCATGAAGACGATGATATGGCGAAGCCGAGGATGACGAGCACGGACTTCTCCTTCGAAGACGTTTGTGAACCGCCTGTGGATTTTGTGAGGCGCGATACACGCTAGGGCCGACCGGCCGGACCGCGCGCGTTTAAGTGCACTGATCGCGTTCTGCCCGTTCTGTCCCTTTTGCGCATTCTGCTCAGCACTGGCTACTGTGGAGGAGTGCCACGCTCCTCCCGAGCCTTCTCGCGCCGTGTCCTGCTCAGCCAGCTCGCGGTCATCATCGCGACCCTCGCGCTGGTCACCGGTGTGTTCTCCTGGATGGCCGCCCAAGCGGTGACCGATGTCAGCGAGACCGAGGCACTCGCCACCGCCCGCACGCTGGCCTCGGCGACGGCAGTCCGGGAGGGCGCGACCCGCGCCTCGGCGACGGAGGAACCGGCGTCGGCGGAGATCACGGACCCGCTCGGCGCGATCGCCCGCGACGTCCGCACCCGGTCGGGCATCGAATTCGTCGTCATCACCGACGACCACGGCCTGCGCCTGACCCACCCCAACCAGGATCTCATCGGCCAGCGCGTCTCGACCTCGCCCAAGGAGGCGCTGGCCGGACGCGAAGAGGTCACGCAGGAGGCGGGCACGCTCGGCAGCACGGTGCGGGCGAAGGTCCCGATCTACTCGAGCACCGAGGACGGCACCGTCGTCGGCGAGGTGTCGGTGGGCATCCACACTTCCGTCCTCAACGCCGACCTGCGCCGGGAGTTCATCGCCCTCGGCTCGGTCACCGTGCTGGCGCTGGGCATCGGCATCTTCGCCTCCTTCGCCCTCGGACGCCGCCTGCGCCGGGAGACCCTCGGCGTCGGACCCGAGGAGCTCGCCGAGATGGCCCGCGACCAGGGCGCGGTCCTGCGCGGCCTCGATGACGGTGTGCTCGGCTTCGACTCCGACAATGAGCTCACCCTGAGCAATGTCGCGGCCCGTGACCTCCTCGCCGGCGACGCCGCCATCGACGACGAGCGCCGCCGCACGATCGACGACGTCCCCCAGGCGATCCGGACGATGATGGCCGAGGCCCCCGAACGCGGAGCGCTGCGCCGGCGGGTCAGCGTCGGGGACAAGATCCTGCTGGCCACCGCCGTGCGCGTGCGCCGCGACGGCGTCGAGGTCGGCGGTGTCGTCACCCTCCGCGATGAGACGACGATGCTGACGATGGCCCGGCAGCTCGAATCGGTCACCGCGATGGCCGAGGCGCTGCGCGCCCAGCGCCACGAGTTCGCCAACCGGCTCCACACCGTCCTCGGCCTCGTCGACACCGGCGCCACCGACGAGGCCCGCAGCTACCTCGAGTCGATCCTCGGCACCGGCCCCCTGACCACCCCGGTCGAGGGGATCGAGACGATCACCGACCCGTACCTGCGCGCCGTGCTCGAGGCGAAGGGCACCACCGCCGCCGAGGCGGGGGTGAGTGTGCGCGTGGCCCCTGACTCCCTCGTCGTCGGGCAGGTCACCGACCCCGAGGACGTCACCCTCGTCCTCGGCAACCTCATCGACAATGCGGTGCGCGCGGTCGTGCGCAGCCGGTCCGCCGACCCGGTGCGCGACGCCGCGGCCGACGCCGACCCAGCCAGCGGAGCCGCCGCCCCAACCGCCGACCCAGCCGACGACACGACGGAGCCGGGAACCGCCTCGGCGCGGGGACCCTTCGAGGGCAGGGACCCGGCGACGGCGAAGCTGCCGTCCGGCAACGGCGACCAGGTCGTCGAGGTCCAGCTGCTCAGCGCCGACGGGGAGCTGCACGGTCTCGTCACCGACACCGGGATCGGCATAGACGCAGCCGACGCCGAGCGCATCTTCGACGAGGGCGTCAGCGGTGACCGCGAATCCCAGCAGGCCGCCGGCGGTGACGGCGTCGAGGCCGCGCACGGGCACGGCCTCGGCCTGGCGCTGTGCCGCCGGGTGGCGAAACGACATGGAGGGCGGGTGTGGCTCGTCGACGGCCACGACCCGGTGATGGGCGGCGCGAGCTTCGGCGTCATCCTGCCCGACGTCCTCGTCGGCGACGCAGACGATGTGCAAGGAGTGAGCTGATGGTCAATGTTCTCGTGCTCGACGACGACTTCTACGTGGGGAAGATCCACTGCCAGTACGTCAACGACGTCGCGGGCTTCCGCGCGCTCGATCCGGTCCAGGATCTGCGCACGGCCCGCAAGGTCCTCGCCGAGGAGGAGGTCGGCCTGCTCCTCGTCGACTACGTCCTGCCCGAGGGCACCGGCGTCGACCTCATCCGCGAGACCGACGTCGACGCGGCCGTGCTCTCCGCCGTCGCCGACCCGCAGATCGTCCGCGCGCCCTGCGGGCGGGTGCCCTGACCTACATCGTCAAGCCGTTCGCCGCCGATCATCTCCACGGCTTCCTCCGCCGCTACGCCCGCTACCAGCGGTTCTGGGAGCGGGAGAAGGTCGCTCAGTCCGACCTCGACCGGCTGCTCCGCAGCCTCCACGACACCTCGGCGCCGGGGTCGACGTCGTCACCGGGCACGAAGTCGTCGACGACGGGGCGGATCCTCGATGCCCTCGAGGCGACGAAGCGGCCGATGACGGCCATGGAGATCGCCGAGGCGGTCGGCGCGTCCCGCGCGACCGCGCAGCGGCATCTCGCGAAGCTCGCCGAATCCCGGGCGGTCACCGTCACCCTGCAGTACGGCAGCACCGGCCGACCGGAGCACCTCTACCAGACGGGCTGAGCCGCGACAGAGCGGTAGTTCCGGATGACACTGAGCGCTCCCGCGGTGGATCCAGCTCGATGATTCCGCGAAATTCGAGCTGGATCCACCTCGCTGCGGCCGGTCGCGACCCCGCGGTCAGCCGAGGTAGCGCTCGACCTCGTCGATGGCATGCCGGTCGTCACGGCTGAAGCGCTTGAGCTGCGTGACGTGGCGCGGTTCGAGCTCGGCGATCGTCGAGACCTGGAGGAGCTTCATCGTCCGCTCGATCTGCTCGCGGAGGATCGCGATCGTGCGGTCGACGCCCTGCCGGCCACCGGCCATGAGCCCGTAGAGGTACGCGCGGCCGATGAGCGTGAAGTCCGCTCCGAGGGCGAGCGAGGCGACGATGTCGGCGCCGTTGCGGATGCCCGTGTCGAGCATGATCTCGATGTCCTCGCCGACCTCGCGCACGACCTCGGGGAGGAGTTCGAAGGGCACCGGTGCGCGGTCGAGCTGCCGCCCCCCGTGGTTGGACAGGACAATCGCGTCGACGCCGAGGTCGGCGAGCTTCTTCGCATCGGCGAGCGTCTGGACGCCCTTGACTGCGAACCGGCCCGGCCACATCTCACGGATCGTGGCGAGGTCGTCGAAGTCGATCGTCGGGTCCATCGCGGAGTTGATGAGCTCGCCGACGGTGCCCCCGGTCTCCGACAGGGACGCGAATTCGAGCTTCTCCGTCGTCAGGAAGTCCCACCACCACCAGGGACGGGGAATCGCGTTGAGGACCACCTGCGGGGTCAGCTGCGGCGGGATCGAGAACCCGTTGCGGCTGTCGCGCAGACGAGCGCCGCCGACGGGGGTGTCGACGGTGAAGAAGAGGGTGTCGAATCCGGCCGCGGCGGCGCGCTCGACGAGGCCGTAGGAGATCTCGCGCTCGCGCATGACGTAGAGCTGGAACCAGTTGCGGCCGTAAGGGTTGGCGGCCCTGACGTTCTCGATCGAGATCGTGCCGAGCGTCGAGAGCGTGAACGGGATGCCCGCGGCGCCGGCGGCCGAGGCTCCCGCGATCTCCCCCTCGGTCTGCATGAGCCGCGTGAATCCGGTGGGAGCGATCCCGAACGGCATCGCCGAGCTGCCGCCGAGGATCTGGGTCGTCGTGTCGACGTGGGAGACGTCGTTGAGGATCGCGGGATGGAACTCGATGTCCTCGAAGGCCTGCATCGAGCGCTGCATCGAGATCTCGCCCTCGGCGGCCCCGTCGGTGTAGTCGAACGCAGCGGCAGGGGTGCGCCGTTTCGCGATCTTCCGCAGATCCTCGATCGTCAGCGCCGCATCGAGCCGACGCTTCCGACCGTCGAGTTCGAACTTCTTGAACTTCATCAGTTCGAAGATCTCCGCGGGCTTGGGGATCTGCCGCTTCATGGGTGGGCTCCTTCGCGTCGTCGAATGCGTATGACATTTATGAGGTCAGACCATTAATCTGAGCATAGGACCGTGGTCGGGAACGCGTCAAGAGCGTCCCGGCGCCGAGGTGGTGGCTGATGAAGGGAAGGGACGAGGAGTGAGCGAAACGAACGAGAGCATGAACGATGTGCGCCGTGCGTCCGACGACCACGCGGCCGGACCAGCTTCCGACCGGACGCCTGAGCCAGCGCCCGAGCCGACGCCGGACAGCGCGGCGGGCCGGCCCGGCGTGGACGCCGGTCGTGCGCCCGAGCACGCATGAGCTCGTCATCGATGCGATCGAAGAGCAGATCATGGCCGGGTCCCTCTCCGTCGGGGACCCGCTTCCGGCCGAACGCGAGCTCGCCTCCCAGCTCGGGGTGAGCCGGGCGAGCGTCCGCGAGGCCCTGCGCGTGCTCGAGAGCCTCGGGGTGGTGCGCTCGAGCGGAGGGTCCGGGCGCGGGGCGGGCACGTTCATCGCCTCGCTGCCGAGGGAGGCTCTCACCCGGTTCCTCCGCCTCCACGTCGCGCTGACGAACTTCAGCGTCGACGAGGTCATCGAGACCCGGATCCAGCTCGAGCGCTCGAGCGCCGCACTCGCCTCGCGGCCGCCGACGACGATGCGCTGGCCCGGATGAACGCACCGCTGGCGATCATGGACACCCCGGGAGTCAGCCTCGAGGTGTTCAACGACGCCGACACCGCCTTCCACGTCGCGATCGCCCAGGCCACCGGCAATCAGCTCTTCTCCGACCTCACCGGAGCGATCCGCAGCTCGCTGCGGCGACCGATCCTCGCGGCCTTCCAGGCGGTCGATGACCCGGCCGCGCTCATGGACTCTCTCCAGGAGCAGCACCACGCGATCATGGCGGCGATCGTCGCCCACGACGCCGAGCGTGCGGCGCGGCTGACCGAGGAGCACATCCTCACCGCGGCTGCCGCTCTGCCGGCCCTCGCTGACCCCCGCGGCGGCTCCGGCACCTGAGCACCGGAGCCGCGCACGGGAGGTCACTCGGCCGCGTGACGACCGGTCACCTCGGCGGTCTCCTCCTCGATCCTCTGCCGATCGGCAGCGCGCTTCGCCTCGTCCTTCTCCGCCCTGCGCGCCGCCCGGCGCTCCTTGCGCCTCTCGACGAGGAGATAGAGGGCGGGGACGAGGATGAGCGTGAGGACCGTCGACGACGTCAGCCCTCCGATGACGACGATCGCCAGCGGCTGGGAGATGAACACTCCCCCGCCGGTCAGCCCAAGCGACATCGGCACGAGCGCGAACACCGTGGCCGCCGCCGTCATGAGGATCGGGCGCAGGCGCAGACGGGTGCCGTGGACGATCGCATCCTCGAGCCCCATGCCGTGCTCGCGGAGCTTGTTGATGAGGTCGATGAGCACGATCGCATTGGTCACGACGATGCCGATGAGCATGAGCAGACCGATGAGCGACGGGATGCCCAGCGGCGTGCCCGTGAGCAGCAGGAGGAGCACGGCACCGGTCGCGGCGAACGGGATCGACACGAGGAGGATGAGCGGCTGGATGAAGCTGCGGAACGTCGCGATCATGACGAGGAAGACGAGCGCGATCGCCACGAGCATCGCGAAGCCGAGCTGACTGAACGACTCCGCCTGCTCCTGGCTGGCACCGCCGACGTCGAAGCTCACTCCGGCGGGCAGGTCCATCGTCGTCGACACCTGCCCGGCTGCGGCGGTGACGGCGTTGAGCTGACCTTCGGCGGGCGTGGCGAACACCGTGACCTGGCGGTCGCCGTCCTCGCGGGCGATCGTCGCCGGCGTCGTCGTCTCCGTCACCTCGGCGATGTCGTCGACGGTGATGGGATCGCCCTTGATGTCGGGGATCGCCTCCTGTTCGTCGGCGAGGCGCTCGTCGGCGGCCTGGGACTCGCGGGCCTCGGCCTGGCCGTCGATGATGTCGTCGATCGCCTGGTTGGCATCGCGCAGACCCTGCTCCGCCTGATCGACGCCCTTCTGCGCCTGGTCGATCTGGTCCTGGCGCATCTCGTCCGGGCTCTGCGGCGGCGGTGGATTCTGCACGTCGCGCAGCGCCTGCCGGGCCTCTTCGAGGGCGTCGGCGGCGTTGTCGCGGGCTTCGCGGGCGGACTCGAGCTGCTCGGCCGAATCGTCCTCGGCCTTGCGCTGGGCCTCATCGGCCCGCCGGTCGGTCTCCTCCTTGACGCGGTCGGTCGCATCCTCCTGGGCGTTCTTCGTCTGCACCTCGGTGACGGGCAGCTCGAGGGCGCGGATCTCATCCGGTGAGGCATCGGGATGCGTGGGCGCGATGACGATGTCGCGCTCCTTGCCCTCGAGGGTGAGCGTTCCGGCCTGCGCTCCCTGGAGTGCTGCGGACACGGCCTGCCCGACCTCGGCCTGGCTGAAGCCGAAGTCCGCCGCCTTCTCCCGGTCGACATCGACTGAGATGATCGGCTGATCGGCGGCGAGGTCGTTGCGGGCGTTCGACACACCCGGCGTCTCGGCCATCCGCTTGGTCACGGCGTCCGCGGCCTCGCCGAGGGCACCGAGGTCGGAGCCGGAGAGCTTGATCTCGACGTCCTCGTTCGCCCCGCCGCCGGCGCTCTGGACGTTGATGTCCCCGGCGTCCTCGCCGAGGCCCTCGAGCTGGCTGCGGATCCGGTCGGTCGCCGCCTGCGCGTCGGAGTCCTCGGCGAGCGTGATGTTGAAGGTGTTCTCGGCGCCGGTCTCGGGCCCGTTGATCGTCGTCGAGTACGCCTCGACGTCGCCGTCTCCGGCGAGGACGTCCTCGACCTGCTTCGCAGCGGTGTCGCTGGCCTCGAGGGAGGCGCCGGCGGGCAGGGTCTGGGTGACGGCGAGGGAGTTCTGTCCGGCCGAGCCGAGCAGGTCGGTCTTGAGGAAGGAGGCGAGGACCATCGTGACGAGGAAGATGACGACGGAGAAGGCGATCGTCCGACCCGGGTGGCGGAGAGCGGCGAGGATCGCCGGCAGACCGCGCTGCTGGAGTCGGTCGATCCGGTCGGAGGCCTCCCCGTCGCCGGGGACGGGGCGGACCGTGGCCACCGGTGCGGCGGCCGGCAGCGGCTCCCGGCCCTTGGCGGCGCGCTTCTCGTTCCGCTTGTCGATCTTCGCCTGCCGGCGCTCGGCGCGCTTGAGCGACTTCTCGTCCTGGCGCTGCGCCCACGCCTCGAAGCGCTCGTCGGCGGCGGCCTGGCGCTTCGGCGAGAGCGGTTTGGGGCTGCGGCGCAGCACCCAGTAGCTGAAGACGGGCACGATCGTCAGGGCCACGAGCAGGGAGGCGAGCAGCGCGAGGGTGACGGTGACGGAGAACGGGCGGAAGAGCTGGCCGGCGATCCCGTCGACGAAGGCGATGGGCAGGAACACGGCGACCGTCGTCAGGGTCGAGGCGGTGATGGCCCCGGCGACCTGTTTGACGGAGGCGACGATGTCCGCGATCGTCAGATCGGACGTGCCCTGGCGCCGCCGGATGTTCTCGATGACGACGATCGAGTCGTCGACGACGCGGCCGACGGCGATCGTCAGGGCGCCGAGGGTGAGGATGTTGAGCGTGTAGTCGCCGACCATGAGCCCGATCATCGCGATGAGCAGCGACATCGGGATGGAGATCGCGGCGACGATCGTCGACCGGAACGATCCGAGGAACGCGAGGATGACGAGGATCGCGAAGAGGAGGCCGAGGCCGCCCTCGACGGAGAGGTCCTTGATCGACTTCTCGATCTCGGGGGCCTGGTCGAAGATCGTCGTGAATTCGACGTCGGAGCCGAGCTTCGGCCCGACGGTCTCAAGGACCTCGCCGACCCGGTTCGAGACCTCGACGACGTTGTCGTCCTGCCCCTTCGTCACGGCGACGGTGACGGCATCCTTGCCGCCGGCGCGGGAGAGCGAGGTCTTCTCGACCGAGTCGAGGGTGACATCGGCGACGTCCTTCAGCAGCACTGTGCCGTCGGCCGTGCGGATGGGGGTGTTGCCGATCTGGTCGACGGCGTCCATCTGGGTGCCGACCTCGACGGCGAGCGATCGGTCGCCCTGCCCGCTCTGACCGGCGGGCACGACGGTGCTCGCGCCGGTGAGCTCATCGGGCACCGAGGCGGTGACGACGCCCTTGTCGTTGACGTCGTCCGGGCGGAAGGTGATGTCGACCCGCTGCTCGGCCTGGCCGGTGACCTCGACGCCCGCGACGCCGTCGACGGCCTGCAGCTCGGGGACGAGGTCCGTCTCGAGGCGATCCCCCAGGGTCTGCGCGTCCCCACCGCCGGAGACGGCGAACATCACGACGGGGAAATCGTCGATCTGCTGGGACAGGACCTCGACCTCGGCGTCGTCGGGGAGGTTCGACTTCGCGGCATCGACGGCGGAGCGGACGGAATCCGTCATCTTCTCGGAGTCCTTGCCGAAGGGCCAGGTCACCGAGGCGGTCATCATTCCCGACGACGACGTCGTCTGCACGGAGTCGAGGTCGCCGACGGCGTCGAGCGCCGTCTCCAGCGGCTTCGTCACGGTCTCTTCGACGACCTCGGGAGAGGCGCCGGGGACCGTGGCCTGCACCGTGGTGCCGGGCAGGTCGATGGAGGGCATCGTCTCCTGGTTGAGCGAGGTCGTCGCGACGACGCCGAAGACGGCGATGACGAGGGTGAGCAGTCCGATGATGAGGCGATTCTTCAGGCTCATCCTGGTCAGCTGGGACACGGGTTCCTCCGGGTCGTAACGGTTTTCGGGCGCGCGGCAGCGCCGAGCGTCAGGCGGGAAGTGCGCGGCGGCGGGCGGTGGCCCGGCTCGCCGTCAATCAGTCTTTCATTCGGGAGGGGACGTGCGCGTCACCCGAAAGTTGCCAATCGCCTCCACCCATCGGGGGATATTCGACGCAGCGTTCAGCAGTCTCACGGGGGATGCTCATGATTCGAGCATAGGGTCGCGCCGATCACGCCACAGGGGTGTTATCCCCCGTCTTCGACCTGCGGAAACGCCCATCCCATCGCCGCCCACCGGACCTGTCTGCGATGATGCGGTCATGGGCGGTTCGGATTTCCTCAGCCTCGATCCCACCTCGGCGCCGGAGCGCGGGCGGACGGGATGGCTCACGGACCGGCTCCGGGAGGCGATCGCCGAGGCGACTCTGCGGCCGGGGACCCGTCTGCCGGCCACCCGTGAGCTCGCTGCCGAACTCGGGTTCTCGCGGGGAACCGTCGTCGAATCCTATCGACGGCTGACCGAGGAGGGTCTCCTCGAGACGAACCGCGGCGCCGGCACCGTCGTCGCCAGTCGGCCGGGTCCGCCTCCGGCCGCCCCGAGTTCCCGTGTCGACGAGAGGGGCCGGAGGCGTGCGGTCGACGAGACCCGGCCCGCAGTCGTCGACATCTCCAAAGGCGCACCCGACCTCAGCGCGTTCCCGCGTGCGGCGTGGTTGCGGGCCGAACGCGAAGTGCTCGCCACCGCCTCGAGCGACGACCTCGGCTACGCGGATCCGCAGGGCGTGCCCGCCCTGCGGGAGGCACTCGCCGCGTGGCTGGCCCGCAGCCGCGGCATGACCGTGGGCGCCGAGCGCATCATCGTCACCTCCGGGGTCACCGGGGCGATCAGCTTGCTCTGCCAGGTGCTCAGGGACCGCGGGCTCACCGAATGCGCCCTTGAGGACCCCGGCGCCGACGGCAACCGCCGAATCCTCGACTACTGGCTCGACCGCCTCCACCCGATCCGCGTCGACGGCGAGGGCATCGACGTCGACGCCCTCGCCCGGTCCGGTGCGCGGGCGGTGCTCGTCACTCCCGCCCACCAGTTCCCCACCGGGGTCGTCCTGTCGCCGAGGCGGCGGCGGGAACTCATCGCCTGGGCGGAGGAGTCGGACGGGCTGATCGTCGAAGACGACTACGACTCCGAGTATCGGTACGACCGGTCGCCGGTGCGCGCGCTGCACCCTGCAGCGGCCGAGCGCATCGTCCACGTCTCCAGTCTGTCCAAGGTCATCGCTCCCGCTCTCCGGCTCGGCTGGATGGTCGCGCCGACCCACCTGCACGAGGACCTCGTCCGCCGGCGCTGGGCGACCGACCTCGGCTCGCCGGTGCTCCCCCAGCTCGTCCTCGCCAACCTCATCTCCTCCGGTGTCCTCGAGCGTCAGCTCCGCAGCCTGCGCCGCCGGCACCGGGAGCGCCGGGACGCCGCAGTCGCTGCGATCGAGGAGCACTTGCCCGGATGTCCGATCGAGGGCATCGCCGCGGGACTGCACCTCGTCGTCACCCTGCCCGAGGGCATCGACGATGCGGCGGTGGCCGCTCACGCTCGGCAGGAGGGGATCGCGGTCCAGGCGATGTCGGGCCTGCGCGTCGCCGCGGGACCGCCCGGCCTGATCATCGGCTACGGTCCGCATTCGCCTGCCCGCCTCGGCGAGTCGATCAGAACCCTGGGTCGTCTCATCGCTGAGTGAGCGCGAGCATGACGGCGAGCCCGACGAAGGTCAGGGCGAATCCGACGTCAAGGGCCCGCATCACGGCGGGACGCCCGATGACGAAGCGACGCAGCCATGCCGCGACGAAGCCGTAGAAGGCGAAGATCCCGAACGTCAGCGCCATGAAGATGAGCCCGAGACCCGCCATGGCTCCCAGAGCATCAGGGGGCGTGGGATCGACGAAGATGGGCAGGAATACGAAGAAGAAGAGCGTGAGCTTCGGGTTGAGAAGATTGACGAGGATGGCGCTGCGGATCACCCGCCCCGGCGACGGTGAGGCCGGGGCGCGGACCGGTCCCACGGGGCCGGAGCCTAGTGCGGTTGCGCCGCTGCCGGGTGCGGCCGTGTCGCTGTCGGATGGAGAAGCGAGCACCCCGGAGCCGCGCCACATCCCCACCGCGATGTAGACGAGGTAGGCGACGCCGAGCCATTTGAGGGCTTGAAAGGCCACCGGGCTCGCCGCGAGCACGGCCGCGGCACCGGTGAGCGCGAGCACGAGGTGCGGCACGATGCCGAGCGCGCATCCGAGGGCGGCGATGACTCCTGCGCGCGATCCACGGGAGAGCGCTGCGGCGATGGTGAAGAGGGCTCCGGTTCCCGGTGTTGCGGTGACGATCACTGACGTCACCCAGAATTCCAAGCTCATATGCCCAGCGTGGATGCCTCTTGGACTCGGCATAAGAGCCAAGTCGGGTGCGAATACGTGGACCAAGTATCGTGACTCCGGATCCGGTCGCCGGCGTCCGGGTCGCGGGGAGGCCGACGGCACACACCTAGGCGACGCTCGGGCCGCTGCACCGAACGCGCACCGTCGGCCGTTCAGCCGTCCCCAACTCAGCCGCGGTCGATCTGACTGCGTATCCGAGCGAGTTCGTCTGCCGTGTCGAAGTCGACGACGACCTCGGGGTCGACGTCGATGACGCGCGGTTCGCCGTCGTCGAAGAGCAGCCGGACGGCCTTGTCCTCGGGGTCGCCGATCCGCGCGAGGCGCTGCCGCAGCAGGGAGTGCGGCCACGCCGCGCAGAGGAACTGCGCCTTCCCGCGGTCGTCGGTGCCGGTCACCGGACCGCCCGAGGCCTCACTGAGGGAGACGATCTCGCCGAGGTGGGCCGCCGTGACCAACGGCATGTCTCCGGCGATGATGAGGGTGGTGCCCTCGCTCGCACCCATCTGCTGCGCGGCTGCGGCGATTCCGGCGAGCGGTCCTGCGAATTCCGGATCCTCGCGCACGGCGTTCACCGACTCCGCCTCGGCGTCGCTCAGTCCCTCGGTCGGACCGGCCACCCACACCTCGGCGTCGGTGTCGAGCGCGCGCACTGCTGCCAGGATGCGGGAGATCACGGTCCGTCCGCCGAGGTCGACGCCCGGTTTGTGGACGCCGCCGAACCGACTCGACCGGCCGCCGCTGAGGATGATCGCGCTCACTGCCATGCACCGATCCTACGGTGCGCGACCACCCGGCGACCCCGTCAGTCGGCAATCGATCTTGTCACTGCAGCGCCGTCTCCGACGGAAATCGAAGCCCCGCCTCGGCGCGTCTGGGCGATACTGGTGGGGCACCCCCAGCACTGACCCACCGAAGGAGCAGCGAGAATGACGAAGTTCGACGCGGTCGAGGCCTCCATTGCGACTCTGCGCGCGGCGCTCCAGTCCGGGGAGACCACCTCGGCGGACCTGGTCGATGCCTACCTCGAGCGCATCGCCGCGTTCGACGGACCGGACACCGAGACCAAGCTCAACTCCGTCATCGTCGCCAACCCCGAGGCCCGCGCCGAGGCGGTCGCCGCCGACGAGCGCCGCGCCCGGGGGGAGACGCTCGGTCCGCTCGACGGGATTCCCTACACGGCGAAGGACAGCTACATGGTCGCCGGGCTCACCGTCGCCTCGGGATCTCCGGCCTTCGCCGATCTCATCGCCCAGAAGGACGCCTTCACGATCGAGCGCCTGCGGGCGGGCGGGGCGATCTGCCTGGGCCTGACGAACATGCCGCCGATGGCCAACGGCGGCATGCAGCGCGGGCTCTACGGCCGCGCCGAGAGCCCCTACAACGAGGAGTGGCTGACCAGCGCGTTCGCCTCGGGGTCGTCGAACGGCTCGGGAACGGCGACGACGGCGAGCTTCGCGGCGTTCGGCCTCGGCGAGGAGACCTGGTCATCGGGCCGGGCCCCGGCCTCCCACAACGCGCTCATCGCCTACACCCCCTCGCGCGGTGTCATCTCCGTGCGCGGGAACTGGCCGCTCGTGCCGACGATGGACGTCGTCGTCCCCCACACCCGGTCGATGGCCGACCTCGCCGAAGTCCTCGACGTCATCGTCGCCGACGACACCGAGACCCGCGGCGACTTCTGGCGCGTCCAGCCGTGGGTCGAGATCCCCGCCGCCTCCGAGGTCAGGCCCGGCTCGTACGCCGCCCTGCTGCCGGCCGACCGCGCCGCCGCGCAGGACGTGCTCGCGGGCAAGCGCCTCGGCGTGCCGCGGATGTACATCAACGCCGATGACGAGGCCGGCACCAACCCCGACGGCGGGATCGGCGGCCCCACCGGTCAGCGCGTCGAGACCCGGGCCTCGGTCATCGACCTGTGGGAGGCCGCCCGCCGCGACCTCGAGGCCGCCGGGGCCGAGGTCGTCGAGACCGACTTCCCCGTCGTGAGCAACTACGAAGGCGACCGTCCCGGTGCGCCGACGATCCGGACCCGCGGCTTCGTCTCCCCCGAGTACCTCGACCGGGAGATCGTCGACCTCTCCGCGTGGGCGTGGGACGACTTCCTCCGCGGCAACGGCGATCCGCACCTCGGCACGCTGTCCGAGGTCGACGGTGCCGACATCTTCCCGCATCCGGCCGGTGCCCTGCCCGACCGCTACACGGGCTTCGACGACGACATCGCCGAATACCCGGAGCACGTGCGGACGCACCCGTATGCCGCGATGACCGACATCCCGCTCCTCGAAGAGGGCGTGCACGGCCTCGAGCTCACACGCCGCATCGATCTCGAGGCGTGGATGGACGAGAACGACCTCGACGCCGTGATCTTCCCGGCGATGGCCGACGTCGCCCCGCCGACATGGACGTCAACGAGGCCTCGGCCGACCTCGGCTGGCGCAACGGCACGTGGGTCGCCAACGGCAACCTCGTGCCCCGCCACCTCGGGATCCCCTCGGTGACGGTGCCGATGGGCACGATGGCCGACACCGGGATCCCCGTGGGCCTGACGATCGCCGGACGCGGCTGGGACGACTCGGCGCTCATCGAGCTCGCCGCCGCCTTCGAGGCCACCGGCGACCGCCGCGACGCACCCCCGCGGACCCCGCGCCTCTGAGGTCGCGCGCTGCAGTCACTCCCGCGCCCGCCCGAATCAGCGCTCGTGCGCGGGAGCGCCGCCGCGGCGGTTTCTGAGACCTTCGGGTGAACACTGGCGCGGCAGGCCGATGTGATGGAACAGTGGGCACCATGACTGACTTCACTGTGCTCGCCGAACGCGCTTCCGCCCTCCTCGACGCCCACCACCAGGCCAAACCCGTCGTTCTGCCGACCGTCTGGGATGCCTGGTCGGCGGGTGCGATGGTCGAGGCCGGGTTCACCGCTCTGACGATCGGGTCGCACCCGCTCGCCGACTCCCTCGGCTACGCCGATGGGGAGAACATGCCCCTCGAGGAGGCCCTCGACGGCATCGCGCGGATCACCTCATCCGTCGACGTGCCCGTCAGCGCCGACCTCGAATCCGGCTACGACACCGATGCGCCCGACCTCATCGCCGGTCTCCTCGAAGCCGGTGCCGTGGGCCTCAACATCGAGGACACCGTCCACAGCGCCGGCCGGCTGCGCACTGCCGAGGAGCATGCCGAGTACATCGGCGACCTGCGCCGCGCCGCCGACGCCCAGCGCGTCCACGTCGTCATCAACGCCCGCACCGACGTCTTCAAATCGCCTGAGGGCTTCCCCGACCCGACCGCCGAGGTGATCCGTCGTCTCAATCTCTGCGCCGAGGCGGGCGCCGACTCCGTCTACCCCGTGGCCATGCCCGACACGGACACCCTCAAGCGGGTCGTGTCCGAGGTGCCGCTGCCGCTCAACGTCACCGCGCGTCCCCTCGAGGGCGCGATCCCCGATGGGCTCGGCCTCGTGCAGCTCACCGAGATCGGCGTCAAGCGCGTGTCCTTCGGTCCCCTCCTCCAGGCGACCCTGCGTCCGCAGTTCGCCGAGGTGACCCGCGCCTGGCGCTGACGACACCGGGTCGCGACCGCTTCCCCGGATCGTGCCCGCAGACCTCTCCCACCAGCTACGATCATTCCAACAGACGACCCCCGTCTGCACACTCGCCAGGAAGCATCACGAAGAGGAGTTGCCATGCCTGATAATCCCCGTCAAGGACAGCCCGTCTGGATCGACTACGTCTGCCAGGACTTCGATGCCATGAAGAACTTCTACTCCGAGGTCTTCGGGTGGGAGATCGTCGATCAGGGACCCGATTTCGGCCACTATCACCAGGCCTACAAGGACGGTGCGCCCGTCGGCGGGTTCATGCGGGCGATGACGATGGACGGGAACCCGGATCCGACGATGCCGACCGCGTGGTCGACGTACCTCTACACCAGTGACATCGACGGCACGTTTGCGAAAGCCACCAAAGACGGCGCCGCTCCCGTCGTCGGTCCGATGGCGGTCGGCCCGCTGGGCTCGATGGCCGTCGTCGTCGATCCCACCGGCGCCCCGATCGGCATGTGGCAGTCAGACCAGTTCACCGGGTTCGACCTGCCGCTCGTCCCGGGCACCCCGGTGTGGTTCGAGCTGATGACGACGAACTACGACACTGCGTGCGAGTTCTACGTCGACGCCTTCGACTTCCAACTCGTCGAGGTCGAGGGCCAGGAGATCAAGTACGCGACCTACGGGGCCAACGAGACGGCGGTCGCCGGCATCTGCGATGCGAGCCAGTGGACCCCGAACTCGTACTGGCGCACCTATTTCAACGTCGCCGATGCCGACGCCGCCGCGGCGAAGGTCGTCGAACTCGGCGGCTCCGTGCTCGACGGTCCCATGGATTCGGAGTTCGGCCGCGTTGCCACGGTCGCCGACCCCGAGGGAGCGACGTTCCAGCTGCACCAGGAACTCTGAGTCGGCTGCTCCCGTTCACGCCCGCAGCGCGAGCGCGAACGGGAGCACCGCCGTCGCTCCGGCCTGCCGCAGCGCGCGGGCGGCGATCGCCATCGTCCACCGGGAGACGATCTCATCGTCGACGAGGAGGACGGACTTTCCGGCAACCGCCTCGGCGACCTCCGGAGGAACGACGAACGCATCGTGGAGGCCCTTGACGCGGAAGGCGCTGTTGACGTCGGGCGTCCCGTGCTCGTGGACTTGGAGCAGCTCACCGCCGTCGATGAGGCGTCCTGCTGAGGCGAGGTTCGCCGCAAGCGAGCGGATCGTCTTGGGCCGGCGGGCGCTCGGCAGCGACACGACGACCTCGGGCCGGTCCTCCCAATCCCACTGCCCGAGCACGTCGAGGCACCATCTGCCGATCTGCGCGGGGACCTCGGCGTCGGGCGCATCGGGGGCGAGGAACTCCCGCAGGACCTGCCCCTGACCGAGGTCGGAGAGTCGGGCGATGACACGTCCTTCGGCGGCGAGCTCCTCGGCGGGGATCCTGCCCTTGAGGGAGACGCCGATGTTCGCCATCCCCGAGGGCCACGTGCTGCGCGGTTCGATCGGCAGGCCGATCCGGTGGAGGGTTCCCGCGGTCTCGCGCTGCGTCTCCGCGGAGATCTCCGTCGACCACCACACACCCGCGCAGTTGTCGCAGCGTCCGCAGCGCTGCGGGTCGGGATCGTCGAGCTGCCGGATGAGGAATTCCATCCGGCACTCCCCCGTCGCCTCGTAGTCGAGCATCGCCTGGGCTTCGGCGGCGCGCACCTCGGCGACCTTCTCGTAGCGCTCCCGGTCATACGTCCACCCGCGACCGGTCGAGACGTACCCGCCCCGGACCTTCTCCACGGCCTCCTCGACTTCGAGGGTCTTGAGCAGCAGCTGCAGGCGGGTGCGCTTCGTCCCGACGAGCGTCTCCAAGCGGGCCACGGACAGGGGGCCGTCCGCCTCGGCGAGCGCGGTGAGGACGGCATCGGCATCGGCGTGACTCGGCATCGACGCGGTCGCGAAGTACTCCCAGATCTCGGCGTCCTCGGACCCCGGAAGGAGGAGGACGTCGGCGGAGTCCGTCGCACGACCGGCGCGACCGACCTGCTGGTAGTAGGCGACGGCCGAGGACGGCGCCCCGACGTGGACGACGAAGCCGAGGTCCGGCTTGTCGAATCCCATCCCCAGCGCCGAGGTCGCCACCAGCGCCTTGAGCCTGTTGTCCTTGAGCTGCTGCTCGAGGTCGGCGCGCTCCTCGGCGTCGGTGCGGCCGGTGTACGCGCGCACCTCATGCCCCTGGTCGCGGAGGATACGGGTGATGTCCTCGGCGGCGCTGACCGTGAGCGTGTAGATGATGCCCGATCGCGTGAAGTCGCCGAGGTGGGAGCTCAGCCACGCGATCCGCGCACTGGGGTCGAGGCCGGGTTGGACGCCGAGGCGCAGCGAATCGCGGGCGAGTTCGCCGCGCACGACGGTGGTGTCGTCACCGAGCTGTTCGGCGACGTCGGTGACGACGCGCGAGTTCGCCGTCGCCGTCGTCGCGAGCACCGGGGTGTCGGTCGTGAGGTCGGAGAGGATGTGGCCGATCCGGCGGTAGTCGGGGCGGAAGTCATGCCCCCAGTCGGAGATGCAGTGGGCCTCGTCGACGACGATGAGCCCGAGGATCTGGAGGAGCTGAGGGAGCACCTCGTCGCGGAACTGCGGGTTGTTCAGCCGCTCCGGGGAGACGAGGAGGACGTCGACGCTCCCGGCGCGCAGATCGGCGAGGACGCCGTCCCATTCGGTGACGTTCGAGGAGTTGAGGGTCGCCGCCCGGACCCCGGCTCGTCCGGCCGCGGCGATCTGGTCGCGCATGAGGGCGAGCAGCGGGGAGATGATGAGGCTCGGCCCATTGCCCTGGGCGCGCAGCAGCCGGGTGGCGACGAAGTAGACCGCGGACTTGCCCCACCCGGTGCGCTGGACGACGAGGACGCGTTTGCGACCCTCGACGAGGTCGCTGATCGCTTCGAGCTGACCGTCGCGGAACTGGGCGTCGGGGTTGTTCGTCAGCTCCGCGAGGACGGACTGCGCGCGGGCGTCGAAGTCGGTGAGCTGCGTGGTTTCCGTCATGGGGTCAGTCTAGGTGCCGGCACTGACACGGCCCGCCCGGAGCGGAATCCAGAACTCAGCAGACACCGCTCGTCCTTCCGCACTGGGTCGGCGAAATGGTCAGGTGGGTATGACCGTTCTGCCGACCTGAGGGCGTCGCGGAATCATCCCGTCAGCGGGGCGAAATGACCTCGAGGCCCACCGACCGTGCCGCCTCCTCAAGGCGCTTGTCATAGGTCAGAAGGGCATCGACATCCAATCGGAGCGCGGCCTCCAGGTGCAGCGCATCGAGGGTCCGCAGATACGGCATGGGCAGAAGTCCGGCCGAGCGAAACACCGCCCGATCGAGAGCGGCGATGGAGACTCCATCGAGGAGCACAGAGACTTCTGCCTGCTCGCGCTCCTCTCGCACGGCCATTCGACGCAGTTCGGTTTCGAGCAGGTCGCTCGACACGAGTTCTGCTGAGGTTCCATTCAGCCAGCCGACCAGAGCGTCCGACTCCGGCTGAGCCACAAGAAGAGCCCCGAGTGCAGAGGTGTCAACGTAAACGATCGACGGGTCGCTCACAGGCGCTCCTCACGGAGCTCGTCAATGATCTCCGTCATGACGCGGTTGTCGCTCGACGGCCGGCGATCACGCGCAGTCCAGCCACCCACTCTTTTAGCCGGTCGAGCGATCGTCAGCCGAGGAGCAGGAGCGTCCAACGGAACGATGCGCCCAACCGGCACACCCCGATTGGTCAGCACGAACGAATGCCCTTCACTGACCGCGCGAAGGACCCTCCCGGACTCATTGCGCAGCTCACGCTGCGAAAGGCTTTCAGCCTGCACTCCCTCTGCATTCATCAGCAAATTGTAGCACCGATGCTACAAGCTCAGTGAAGGTCCGCCTCGGCGGGCATCACCGCAGTGCGGCGTTGACGCCGAGGGTCGCGAGCACGCCGAAGAGGACGCCCCAGAGGATGATCGAGATGATCTGCCAGAACGCGACGACGTTGCGGTTGGCGCCGAAGCTCACCATCGCCATCGACGTGATCTGCGAGGGCAGGACGGTCTGGCCGAGCAGGGAGACGCCGGGGACGCCGAACTTGTCGAACATGCGCTTGAGCCGCTGCCGCCTCGGCGAGGTGGCCTTCTCCCTGTTCTTCGTCGCCCTGTCGCGGATCGCGCCCGCGCCGTAGACGAACGCGAGCATCGAGATGACGTTGCCGATGACGGCGACGAGGATCGCGACGACCGGGCCGAGTCCGATGGCGACGCCGATGACCGAGCCGAAGTACGACTCGACGAACGGGATCGCGGAGACGAGCATGACCCCCAGCCATTGCAGCCAGTCGGGGAACGAATCGGCGAAGTTCTGCAGGTTCTCGATCATGGCGTGCTCCGATCTCGAGGGTTGCTAACGTTTCTAGTACAGCGTACTAGTACACTGTACTATACATGCTGAGTAGAGTGATGCGAGAAGAGAGGAGGGGTGATGTCCCGACGCGATGAGATCATCGAGGCCGCGATCCGCCTCGCGGAGTCCGGCGAACAGCGCAGGACATCACTGAGTGTGCGCGCCGTCGCGAAGGAGGCGGGGATCGGCGCGTCGACGCTGCGCCACTACTTCCCGACCCAGGCCGATCTCTACCTCGAAGTCGCCCGCCGGTCGATGCAGATGCAGATCAGCGATTTCCGGATCGAGGACGCGAGCATCCCGCCCCGCGAGCGCCTCTATGAGGTGCTCTCGCAGTTCCTCACGACCCACGAGCACCGCGATGCCCAGCTCGACCTGTGGCTGGCGATGCACTTCAACGCACTCGGACCGAATCCGCGCGAAGGCTCGCAGGCGCTGCTCGAGTACGCCCACGAGATCACGTACGACTGCCTCCACCGCTGGCTCGGAGTCCTCGCCGACGAAGGACACCTCGATCCCGCCGAGGTGGCACGCGCTGCGACGATCCTCTTCACCGCGATCGACGGCATGGGCCTCCACTCGATCATCTCCCCGGACCGGATGACCGTCGACGAGATGCACGCGAACATCAAGTGGCTCATCGACCGGATCCTCGCCTGAGGCGCTGGCGTCAGCGCATCTGTTCGGCGGCGCGGGTGAGCGCCGAGGTGAGGCGGGAGAGCCGATCCGACGCGAGCTTCCAGTGCTGCCAGTAGAGCGGAACGTCGACCTCCGGGGCGGCAGTGATCGGCACGAGTTCGGCGTCGATCTCGCTCAGCTGCATGACCGGGATCATCCCCCAGCCCACGCCGGCGGCCACGGCGACGGCGAACTCCGCCGAGCTCGGCACC
The DNA here is from genome assembly GCF_057364785.1 of Brevibacterium sp. LAARM2_SD2. NCBI lineage: Bacteria > Bacillati > Actinomycetota > Actinomycetes > Micrococcales > Brevibacteriaceae > Brevibacterium > Brevibacterium sp. LAARM2_SD2. Next base: position 22,833 of record NZ_JBNFOM010000004.1, read on the forward strand.
ACCGACATCGGCGGCATCGTCGTCACTCCGTGCCGGCGGAGGAAGTCGAGCTGAAGGTCGTCGTCCTTGCCGAAGTTGACCATCGGCAGGGTCGCGAGGTCCACTTCGGCGAAGGAACCGCCATCTTTTCGTGCCGAGGACGGCTCTTCGCTCTGCTCCGACGCGGGGCTCGCGCCCTTCTTCGACGCGGGACTCGCACCCGTCCATCCGTGCCGTGCGAGCAGGCCGGGGGCCGCCACGGCGAGATAGCGCATGGTGCCGAGCCGTTCGACGCGGGTGCCGTACGGACTCGACGCCGCCGAGGTGATCGTCCCGAGCACCTCCCCCGACGTCAGCAGCGGCAGGAGTTTGTCCTGGTCGGCGACGACGAGCCGAAGGACGGCATCGTCCCAGGTGGCCGCCTCGGCGAAGATCGGTCGGAACCACGTGGCGAGCGAGTCGGCGTTGACCCCGATGCGCAGCACGGTCGGTTCCCGCCGCGCCCCGGCCTCACCGGTGCCGATGCCGTCAGGAGCGTCGACGGCGATGCCGTGGAGGCGGTCCATCGCCTCGGATTCGAGGAGCTCGACCTGCCGGGCATAGCGGAGGACCGCGGCGCCCGCCTCGGTGACGGTGACGGGGTTGGACCGTCGGAGGAGGACCTGGCCGAGCCGGGATTCGAGGGCGCGGATGCGCTGACTCGCCGCCGAGGCGGTGATGCCGAGGACATACGCGCCGCCTTCGACGGTGCCTTCGTCGACGGCGGCGGCGAGGGCTCTGACGTGCTCGAGGTTCATGAAGCTATTCTGCATCAGATGTAGATTCTTTTGTTTTTTCTTCACTCGCCGATCATCCTACTCTGGCGCTATGGTCACTCACGCACTCAGCGGTCTCCTCGCAGGCTGGTCACTCATCATCGCCGTCGGGCCGCAGAACGCACTCGTGCTGCGGCAGGGGATCCGCCGCGAGCACCTCGGCGTCGTCCTGACGATCTGCATCCTCGCCGACATCCTCCTCATCGGGGCGGGGTCGGTGGGGATCGGCGCGATCGTCCTCCTGGCACCGTGGGCGCTCGAGATCCTCCGCTGGCTCGGGGTGGCCTACCTCCTGTGGTTCGCGTGGACGAGCCTGCGATCGGCCCGCGAGGCGACAGGGCTGCGGGCCGATACCGAGCAGCGCGGCCTGCGCTCGATCATCGCGACGACGCTCGCCCTGACGTTCCTCAATCCCGGCGTCTACCTCGACACCGTCGTCATGCTCGGCAACCTCGCCAACCAGCAGGGTCCCGGCGGTGTGCTGCCGTTCGCGCTCGGGGCGATGGTCGGATCGCTCACGTGGTTCCTCGGCATCGGCCTCGGTGCCCGGGCGCTGTCGGGGTGGCTTGCGCGCCCGCGGGTGTGGCAGGTCCTCGACGTCATCATCGCCGTCGTCCTCGTCATCCTCGCCGTGCGGCTCGCGCTCGGCTGATCCTCGCCGAGGCGGTCGTGTCAGGTGTCCGCGCTACCCTCGGTGCCATGGATCCCCGAGTCTCCCTTCCGCTGCGGTCGGTCGCCGCGCACGCGCACTCCCCACCGCAGCTGCCCGACTGGCTGGCCGACATCCCGGCGGTCGGCGATCTGCTCGCGGGGTTCGAGTTCGAGGCGACGACGATCTTCGTCGGCGAGAACGGTGCGGGGAAGTCGACGATCATCGAGGCGATCGCCACCGCGCTCGATCTTCCCCACGGCGGCGGCTCGGCGTGGGAGGTGCGCGAGCACGCCGAGGAGGCACCTGTGCTCACGGAGCACCTGCAGATCATCAAGGGCGCGACGACGAATCGGCAGGGCTTCTTCCTCCGCGCCGAGACGATGCACGAGAGCATGGCGCACCTCATGGAGATCGGCGCGCTGCGCGGCTTCGAACTCTCCCAGCGGTCGCACGGCGAGATGTTCGTCGACACGCTCACGGGCAGATTCCTCGACTTCGGTCTGTGGATCCTCGATGAGCCCGAGAGCGCGTTGTCATTCACGTCCTCGCTCACGCTGCTCCAGCTCATCCGGCAGCGTGAACGGGCCGGACTGCAGACGGTCATGGCCACCCACTCCCCCATCCTCGCGAGCGCCGAGGGCGCCCGACTCGTCGAACTCGGCGAGTGGGGCATACGAGACTCGACCTGGGACGACCTTGAGATGGTCGCGCACTGGCGGCGGTTCCTGGACGACCCGCGCCGGTACACGCGCTACCTCGACGAGGAGTGAGACGCGGCGCGGGGAGGCAGACACGGTTCGAGCGGACGGATGCCGCTCGACGCGCTGGTCGCCGCAGGCCGCGGCCTAGGTTGCCGCGGTCCGGCACACCGCTGTCTGGCGCAAGGCCGTCTAGCGCAGCCCGGTCTGGCGCACTGCGGTCCGGCTCACTGCTGACTGCCTCTCCGTGGTCTGCCGCCTCAGAGCGACAGGCTCGGGTGGAGCTGCGTGAGGGTGACCATCCGCTTGCGGCTGCACACGAGCACGGTCGCGAGCAGGCAGATCCCCGTCATGAGCAGGAGCACGGCGGCTGACTGCACGGCGATGATCATGTCTCCGCCGGCGATGAGGGTGCGCAGACCCGTCACGGCGTAGGTCATCGGCAGGAACGGCGAGATGATCTGGAAGATCTCCGGCGCCGTCTGCACCGGGTAGGTGCCTCCCGCCGAGGCGATCTGGATCATCAGCAGGACGAGCGCGATGAGCCTGCCGACACCGCCGAGCGCTGCCACGCAGAGCTGATGGACGGCGTGGAAGCTCGCCGCGATGAGGATCGAGAACACCAGGGTGCCCAGCCACGCGCCGGCCGAGAAGTCGAGGGCGAACCACAGCACGCCGTAGAGCACGGCGACCTGCGCGATGCCGAAGAGGAGACCCGGGACGTAGCCGGCCCACGCGATGCGGTTCGACTTCGCCGTCGAGGCGAGCGCACGGTACGGAATCGCGTTGAGCACCATGTAGGTGATCATGCCGCCGATCCACAGGGCCAGTGAGATGAAGAACGCGGCCAGTCCCTCGCCGTATGTGCCCACGGCATTGTTCTTCACCTTCTCGGCGTCGACGGGCACAGCGACGACATCGGAGCGCTTCTCGCGATCCTCCTTGTCATACGTCGGGATCTGTTCGGCGCCCTTCGTCAGCTGGTCGGCAAGCTCACCCGAACCGTCGTCGAGCTTGCCCGCGCCCTCATCGAGATCGGTCGCGCCCTTCGCGAGCTGGGACGACCCATCCTTGAGCTGGCCGACGCCGTCCTTCGCCTTCGCCGTCCCGTCCTTGAGTGCGACGGCGCCGTCATGGAGGTCGCCGGCGCCCTTGGCGAGGTCATTGGCACCCTTGTCGAGCTTGACGAGACCGGAATGGAGATCGTCGGCACCGTCGGAGACCTGCTGCGCCCCGTCGTCGAGTTCGCCGATCTTCTTGTCAGCGTCCCGGATCTTCTGCATCACCCCGTCGACGGCATCCTTGACCGGCTTCTCCAGCCCGCGTGCGTCATCGGCGGCCTGCGAGGCCCGCTCATGTGCGGAGTCGAGGTCGTCACCCAAGGTGCCGACCTCCTCGGCGAGCTTCTGGACGTTCGGATCGTCCGGGTAGTCCTTCTCCAGCTGATCGATGCGATCGGCGACGTCACCGCGGACCGAGGTCCGCGCGGTTTCGAAGTCCTTCTCCGCATCGTCGAGCTTCGGTCGAGCGCTCTCGACGAGGTCGTCGGCCTTGCCCTTGAGATCCTCCGCCTTGTCGGTCGCATCGTCGGCGACGCCGCGCAGCTGACTCGTGCCGTCGGCGACCTGACCGGCGCCCTTGGCGAGCTTCTTCGCCCCGGTCTCGGCATCTCCCGTGCCCGTGGCGAGAGTGTCGGCACCGTTCTCGAGGTCCCCGGCACCCTTCGCGAGCTTGCCCGCACCGTCGTCGAGGTCCCCGATCCCCTTCTGGAGATCGCCGACGCCCTTGTCGAGATCGTGCGCGCCCTTCGCGAGCTTTCCCGACCCGTCATGGAGTTCGACGGCGCCGTCATGGAGGTCGGAGGCGCCATCGGCGGCCTTGACCATGGAGGACTGGATGTCGTTGAAGCCGACGTAGACCTGGGAGACGTACTCGGCTGTCGTCGTCTCGTTGAGTCCCGCCTTGATCTGGGAGAGCACCGTGCCCGCGAGCTGCCCGACGATGAAGTTGTGCGCATCATCGGTGCGCAGCTCGAGTCCTGCCTGCTCGGGGTCGTCACCGCCGGTGGAGACGAGGCGCTGCGAGAAGTTCGAGGGGATCTCGAGGATCGCGAAGTACGTGCCGTCGGCGAGGCCCTCATTGGCCTCCTGGAGCGAGGTCTCCTGCCAGTCGAAACCGCCTTCGCCCTTCGGGGTGATCTTGTCGACGAGTTCATCGCCGGCGTTGAGCCTCTCGCCGTCGGAGTCCGGCTTCTCCGCACCGGTGTCCTCGTTGACGACAGCGGCCTGGAGTCGGTCGATGTTGTCCGTCGGCGACCAGTTCGAGGCCAGGTAGAGCCCGCCGTAGATCGCGGGAATGACGGCGACGACGATCATCGCCAGACGCGTGATCGTGTGCCGCTTGAACCGAGTGAGTTCGAGCCAGGGGAGGGAGAACATCGAAGAATCACCTTCACAAGAATCTGTGGTGCCGAAGGTCGAGCGCAGACCGGGATCTGCCAGGCCTGTGGAGCGGAGGTCAGGAGGATTGCGGGGTCAGATTGAGTTCCGTCACCGAGGCGGGATGCACCTGGGTGGAGAGCTGGTCGAAGGCGAGATCGATGTCCGAGGAGTCCTCGCACGTGACGATGAGCGTCAGCGGCTTCTCAGGGTCCCGCTCCCGACGCAGCTCCTGGTAGATGAGCAGAGCGGCCCACGCGCGGGCCCGGTCCTCGCGCTCCCGGAGGAAGTCGATGTTGTCGATGACGATGACGGGCTTCTGCGCCAGGGATGCGAGACCGAACTCGAGGAGGAACTTCTGCAGCTCGCTGAGTTCGGAGACGAAGGTATCGCCGTCGGCGTCGACGAGGAAGTCAGCGCTCTTGGCGTCGCTCGAGGTGAAGGTGTCCTTCGGGAGGCGGCCGATCACCTCGGTGGCGGAGTCGAAGGTCTCCTTGATGACGTCGATGACCTCACGCAGGGACTTCTTCGACACCCACGGCTTGTACCAGGGCTGGAGCATGATGAGGCGTTCGGCGATGTGCTGGGCGACCGTGAAGTCGTTCTCGAGGTCCGTCAGTCCGGCGACGTGCCCGATCGACACGGTTTCGCGGACCGCGCGGGCCTGTCTGCGGATGTTGAGGTCGAAGACGTGGCCTTCGCCCGTGTCGACGCGCATCCGCCCGGCGATCGACAGCAGCAGGGAGGTCTTGCCGGAGCCCGCCGCTCCGCGGATGATCGCCAGCGACCCACTGGCGACGGTGAGATCGATGTCGGAGAACACCGGGCCCTGCTTGCCCGACATCCCCCAGTCGCGCAGGGTCACTGCCGCGCTGTCGACCTCGGTCGGGGCCGCGAGCGTGTGCGAATCGCTCTGCATTGTCCTGCTCCCTCACATGTCTCGCAAGCGTCGTTCGATCATGCCGATGCCAGCGGACCGCGTTGCCTGCTTGTCAGCACACTACGGCAAACATGCGGCCTTGGTTCTATGGCGATTGGTGCGGCGGATGCTGCCGCGGAATGTTACCAGTAAGTAACTATACGACTCGAAGCTGGGAATCGGCCAGATCATGCCGGCAGATGTCTCCAAGGACACACTATGACCGAGACCCGCACAGCGAAGCGGCCGGTCTGCGCAGGAGGGAATCCTGCGCAGACCGGCCGCTCGGCGAAACCGGGTCCGGCTCAGGTGTCGAAGCGTCGACCTTCCGGCTTCGACGGCAGAATCATCAGCACGAGGACGATGAGGCTGCCGACGCTGGGAATCAAGTTGAGGAACCAGAACGGTCCGGCGAGGTTGGCGTCGTGGAGTCGCCGCCAGCTGATCGCCAGGTTGGGGACGAGGAACGCCAGGGCGATGATGAAGAGGAGAATGCCGCCGATCAGGGCCAGCGTGGCGCCCGCCGGATTCGGCTCGGCCGTCGGCGTGCCGTAGGGCGAGTACGAACTGCTCGCCGCCGTCGCAGCCGTCATCGACAGGCCGACGATCCACAGGATTGCCGGAATGAGCATGACGAGAGCCTGGAACAGGTAGGCGAACCAGTACTCGCTGCGGGAGGCTCGGCCCGAGAAGACCGAGAACTTCTTCCAGAAGCGACGGACGGCCTGGCCGAAGGTCGCTCCGTAGAGGGGGCGGGACAGATCGTCGGGGCTCTTGGCGCCATCGAGGTCGGCTCCGAAGGCAGCTCCCGTTCCGTATCCGGCGCCGGGAGCATTCTCCGCACCGGACCCGTAGGCGTTGTTCGCGTCGTCAGTCATGATGGCTTCCTGGTCGAGGGGTGAAGCGCCGCCGCGGTGACGGGCGCCTTGTTCTCACCATTCTTACACCCGGCTGCGATGAATGACGGAGAAATCGTGTTTCGGATCTGCCACAGACAAGCGTCGCCCATCGCCGGAGAGGCGGCGGTGGCCTCTCAGGCGATGGGCGACGACGGCGTGGACCGTCCGGGAACTGCGAGGGGTCAGGCGTCTCCGCCGGTGATGGCGTAGGCCTCATCGACCGGGGATTCGTCGATGTGGCCGTCGATCCGGCGCAGAGCCTTCCATCCGAAGGCGAGGACGAGGATCGAGAGCACGACCGCCGCAGCACCGAAGAGGTAGGGGGCGCCGGCCCCCACCGACTCGGAGACCGCACCGGCGACGATCGGGGCGACCGCACCGCCGAGGAAGCGCACACCCGAGTACGAGCCAGAGGCGACGGGTCGCGGCAGATCACTGACCTCCATCGCCGATTCCGTGAACACCGTGTTGAGCACACCGAGGATGAGCCCGGCGACGATGACGCAGATGATCAGCCCGATGAACGACTCGGCGAGGAACGACATGACGACGAGGAGGACGGCGAGCACGACGAGAGCGGTGATGAGGCTCTTGCGCCTCCGCAGGCGGTGCGTGAGCAGGGGTGCGCCGAACACCGAGGTGATCGCCAGGCAGATGCCCCACCCGAAGAACACGTAGCCGAGGCCCATCGCCCCGAAGTTCTCGATGCCGGCCGCCGCCGCGGCGGCTTCGACCGGGAACGGGCTGTAGGCGAGCAGGATGAAGAAGCCGAAGTTGTAGAGCAGGGCGGCGACGGCGACGACGCCGACACCGGGGTGGGCGAGCGCACGGAAGGTCGCACTCAGGCTGACCGGTTCGGCCGAGGTCCGCAGCGCCTGTCCGCCGGTCTTCGAGTTCGGCAGCAGGACGAGGATGGCGATGAAGCCGATGGCCATGAGCACTGCGGTGCCGAAGAACGGTCCGCGCCAGGAGATTCCGCCGAGGACGCCGCCGAGCAGCGGACCGGTGGCGATGCCGACGCCGAGCGCGGCCTCGTAGAGGATGATCGCCTTGTCCGCACCGCCCGCGGCGGCCCCGACGACGGTGGCCAGGGCGGTGGAGATGAAGAGCGCGTTGCCCAGACCCCATCCGGCGCGGAAGCCGATGATCTGGTCGACGCTGCCGGAGAGCCCGGCGAGCGCGGAGAACGCGACGATGAGGACGAGTCCGATGAGCAGCGTCGTCTTCGCACCGATGCGCGAGGAGATGAAGCTCGTGAAGAACATCATGCCGCCGGTGATGAAGAGGTAGCTCGTGAAGAGCAGCATCGACTGCGCCGGGCTGGCATCGAGTTCACGTGAGATGGCGGGAAGGATCGGGTCGACGAGGCCGATGCCCATGAACGCGATGATGCACGCGAACACCACCGCCCATACTGCTTTCGGTTGGCGCAGGATGGATCCCTGCTTCGCTTCGTCCTGTGTGGTGTCTCCGTCTGCTGCTCTCATCTCTGCGACCGTGTGTCCTTTCCGTTGGTGCTGCCGGTATCGGTTGATGGGGATCCGTCGGGGGCATCGTCGGTGTCGACGGGGTGCTCGTTGTGCAGGTAGTCGCCGACGAGCAGGAGTGCCCGGTGCACGCTGAGCCGGTCCTCCGGAGTCAGGGCCTGGAAGTAGGGCACCATCTGGTCGATCATGATCTCGCGGTTGACCGCGAGTCGGGACCGACCGGCATCCGTGAGCGAGAACTGCGACGCCCGGCGATCGGTGGGACTCGCCTCTCTGACGACGAGCCCGTCGTCCTCGAGCCGAGCGAGGAGCTTCGTCGCCGCCGGCTGCGAGCTGAGGTAGCCCTGCGCGAAGTGACCGACGCGCACCGGCTGATACTGCTCGACGACGGCGAGCGCGCGCAGGGTGACGAGCTCACTCTCATTGCCGATGAGTCTCCTGAACGCCCTGGTCAGGCGCAGGGAGACGACGACGAGACCTTTGACGAGCTCGTCCGGATCCACATCTTCCATAACTCATGTATATACCTAGGTTATATATCTGCGCAAACGCGTCCCGTGCTTGCGGTCCCTCCTGCCGCCCCGCAGGGCCGGGTCCACGTGACGGACGCCATAGGACCACCGGTCGGCGGCGTGCTAGCCTGATCCCAACATGTTCCGGGGACGGTGAAATTCCGTGCCGGCGGTGACAGTCCGCGACCCGAACGCGTCGAACGCGATCGGCTGACTCGGTGAGATTCCGAGACCGACAGTAAGAGTCTGGATGGGAGGAACATGGCGGCCGCGGTCGTCGTGTCAGCGCCGGCAGGCGCACCAGGCAGACGCCCGTGAACCGCGATGGCTGCACCCGCACGCTCCTCCCTCCCGGCATCGGCTCGGGAGGTTTTCTCATGGGCGCACCTGCCCACGATCACGCGGCGATGTCCGCCGCGCTCACCGCTGCCCGCGACGGTCGCCGAGGCGCGAACCCCCTGGTGGGAGCCGCCATCCGCGCCGCTGACGGACAGATCGTCACCGGCCGCCACCTCGGCGCCGGCACCCCGCACGCCGAAGTCGACGCGATCACCGCGGCCCACCGTCACGGCATCGATCTCACCACCTCGACGCTGTTCGTCACGCTCGAACCGTGCGCGCACACCGGTCGGACGGGACCGTGCACGCAGGCGATCCTCGACGCCGGCATCCCCGACGTCGTCTTCGCCCTCTCCGATACGACCGAACCCGCCGGGGGCGGCGGGGCCCTCCTCGCCGAGGCGGGGGTCCGGGTCCGCTCGGGCCTCGGCAGCGAGGAATCGGCCGACCTCAACGCCCGCTGGCGAGCGGCGACGGCGCAGGGGCGTCCGTTCATCACGGCGAAGCTCGCCCAGAGCCTCGACGGGAAGGCCGCCGCCGCGGATCGCACGAGCCGGTGGATCACCTCGGCGGCCTCCCGCATCCATTCGCACAGTCTGCGCACCGAGGTCGACGCGATCCTCGTCGGCACCGGCACGGCGGCCGACGACGATCCGCGGCTGAGCGCCCGCGACGAGGACGGGGAGCTCCTCGACCCGCAGCCGATCCCCGTCGTCATGGGCCTGCGCGACCTCGCATCCGACTCAGCGCTGGCGACCAACCCCGCCACCATCCACGTGCGCACCCGCGAGGTCGACGTCGTGCTCGCCGAGCTCGCCGCCCGCGGGATCCGGCACCTCCTCATCGAGGGCGGGCCGCAGGTGCTCGGTGCATTCTTCTCCGCCGGCGTCGTCGACGAGGTGTACTGCTATCAGGCCCCGCTCATCCTCGGTGAGGGCCTTCCGAGCATCCGCGGTCTCGACATCCCCACCCTCGCCGAGGCGGTCGGCCTCATCCCCGACGACACCGCGGTCCCGGCGGTGTCCGTGCTCGGGCCCGACGTCCTTCTCCACTTCACGACGAGCAGCCCATGAGCGCCCCGCTCGCCGTCCACCACCCGCTGCGACCACAGGAGGAACCCGTGTTCACCGGAATCATCGAGGGCATCGGCACCGTCGTCGACCTCACCACGCACGAGGACTCGGCCGTCCTCACCATCGCCGCCGGTGACGTCGTCGCCGATCTGCCGCCGGGCGGATCGCTCGCCGTCAACGGCGTGTGCCTGACCTCGGTCGTCGAGCCGGCCACCGGGAGCGGGGTCGCCTCCGCCGGGGGCGGCATCGGCTCAGCCGGGGGCGACAACGTGTCCGGGGAGCCCCCCGCCGCAGAACCCTCTGCCTCAGGACAGGGCACCTTCGTCGCCGAGGTGATGGGTGAGACCCTGCGACTGACCGGGCTCGGGTCGCTGACTCCCGGCGACCCGGTCAACCTGGAGCGCTGCACCCCGGCGGCCGGTCGCTTCGACGGGCACATCGTCCAGGGCCACGTCGACGGCCTCGGCGAAGTCATCGCCCGCACCGACCACGCCGAGTGGACGACCCTGCGCATCGGCATCCCCGCCCACCTCGCACCGCTGACGGCGGTCAAGGGCTCGATCGCGCTCAACGGCGTCTCCCTCACTCTCACGGCAGTCTCCGAGGCCGTCCCGCCGCCGGCCGCAGCCCCTGAGGGAATGGTCGCCGAGGGCACCTCGCTCGCCTGGGTCGAGGTCGGTCTCATCCCGGCGACGCTGTCGCACACGACGTTCGGCGGCCTCCGCGTCGGCGACCCTGTCAACGTCGAGGTCGACGTCATCGCGAAGTACACCGCGCGACTCCTCGCCTTCGCCGCCCCTGCCGCCTCGGCGTCGTCAAAGACCATTCCCACCCCTGTCACCACCCCTGCACCACAAGGAGCCGATCATGACTGAGTCCGTTGCACCGCTCGGCGAGTCCCCCGCCGGACTCGACACGATCTCCCGCGCGATCGCCGAGATCGCCGCGGGCCGCCCGATCGTCGTCGTCGATGACGAGGACCGCGAGAACGAAGGCGACCTCATCATCGCCGCGGAGTTCGCCGACGCCGCGACGATGGGCTTCATCGTCCGGCACAGCTCGGGCGTCGTGTGCGCTCCGATGTCGGCCGCGCGGGCGGCCGCGCTCGACCTGCCGCCGATGGTCGCCGCAAACGAGGACCCCAAGGGCACGGCGTACACGATCAGCTGCGACGCCGTCGGAGTGACGACGGGCATCAGCGCGGCCGAACGTGCGCTGACCGGCCGGGTGCTCGCCGCCGAGACCCCCGACCCGGCCGCGATCACCCGCCCCGGTCATGTCTTCCCGCTCGTGGCGAAGGACGGCGGAGTGCGCGAGCGGCCCGGCCACACCGAGGCCGGCGTCGAGTTCGCGCGCCTCGCCGGGGCCCGTCCGGTGTCGATGATCGCCGAGGTGGTCCACGACGACGGCTCGATGATGCGCTTCGACGCCCTGCGCGAGTTCGCCGATGCGCACGGGCTCGTCATGGTCTCGATCGAACAGCTCATCGCCTACCTCGACGAGGATGGTGAGGGCACCGACGGTCCTGCTGCCGCGGCGGCCGAGGTCGGAACTGTGGGGCTCGGGCCGGTCGGACCCGAAACGACAGCGGAGGCCTCCCGAGAGGTTCCGCTGCCGACGCGCTACGGCCGTTTCACGGCACGGGCGTTCACCGTCGATGGGCTCGACCACCTCGGCGTCTACACCGGACTCGACAACGACGACCCTGCAGGTGCGCCGGAGAGCCCCGCTCCCCTCGTGCGCGTCCATTCGGAGTGCCTGACCGGGGATGTCTTCGGATCGCATCGCTGCGACTGCGGTGAGCAGCTCGATCGGGCGCTGCAGACGATCGCCGAGGACGGCGGGGCGGTCATCTACCTCACCGGGCACGAGGGCCGCGGGATCGGACTGCGCAACAAGATCCGCGCCTACGCTCTCCAGGACTCCGGATTCGACACCGTCGATGCGAACCTCGAACTGGGGCTCAGCGACGACGCCCGGGACTACCGGGCGGCTGCGGCGATCCTCACCGAGATGGGGCTGACGCGGATCCGTCTGCTGACGAACAATCCGGCGAAGACGCAGGCGCTGGCCGACCTCGGAATCACCGTCGAGGCGGTCGTGCCGCTCGAGATCCCGGCACGGCCGGAGAACTCGAAGTACCTCGAGACGAAGCGCACCCGCATGCACCACACGCTCCACCTCGCGTGCTGAGCGCCCCCGCATCGGCACCGCACCATCGTCGGCACGGCAGCCGACCGCCGAACGACCACTGACCCGGCTCACGACCAGCCGAGTCATCACCGGCCCGACTCACGACTTTTCGACTCACCACCAGCCGATTCACCACATCGAGACCCACCACTGAGGAGCATCACCCATGGCACATCACGGAGCACCCGACATCACCCTCGGCGCCACCGGCCTCAACGTCGCGATCGTCGCAGCGTCCTGGCACACGGAGGTCATGGACGGGCTCGTCGCCGGCGCCGAGCGCGCGGCCGCGGAGGCACACGCGACGACGACGCTCATCCGCGTCCCCGGCAGCTTCGAACTGCCCGTCGCCGCCGCACGCGTCATCGAGAGCTTCGATGCCGTCGTCGCCCTCGGCGTCGTCATCCGCGGCGGCACCCCGCACTTCGACTACGTGTGCTCGGCGGCGACCGATGGGTTGAACCGGGTCGCCCTCGACTCCCGCAAGCCCGTCGGCTTCGGAGTGCTCACCTGCGACAACGACGAGCAGGCCAGGGACCGCGCGGGCCTCGAGGGCTCTCGCGAGGACAAAGGCCACGAAGCGATGACCGCGGCCCTGGCAACCGCCTCGGCGCTGGCAGCCTACCCGGTCTGACCCGGCGCACCCCGCGGCACACCGCACCTCTGTCGCACCATCCGCGGGGCGGCACACCACCCGCGGAGCGGCACACCACCCCTCGCAGGTCGCGAAAGGCACCCTCAGCGAGAAATCGAGGACGCAGAGTGTCGAAATCCGAATCGGAAATCGACACTCTGCGTCCTCGACTCTGCAGGTCCGCCGCCGGAACGCCGTCGCCGCCGCAACGTCGTCGCCGCCGCTGCTGCCGGCACCGCGCGGTCTCACCGACCTGCGGCGCCTCCGGTCCTCAGAACAGCTGCCGGACGTTCGTGCGTGCGAGGTCGATGAGTTCGTCGCCCTTGCCCGAGAGCACCGTGCGGATGGCGTAGAGCGCGAAGCCCTTCGCCTGCTCGGCGGTGATCGACGGCGGCATCGAGAGCTCCTGGCGCTCGGTCGTGACGTCGAGGACCGCAGCCCCGTCGTGGTTGAGGAACTCGGTGACGACCGAGGGGAGGTCCTTCGACTTCTCGACGCGGAATCCCTTGATGCCGACCGCCTCGGCGATGGTGGCGAAGTTGGGATTCTCCAGGTCGGTGCCGAAGGTGACGAACCCGGCCGCCTTCATCTCGAGTTCGACGAAGTTGAGCGAGGAGTTGTTGTAGACGACGACCTTGACGGGCAGGTCGTTCTGCGTGAGGGTGATGAGCTCGCCGAGCAGCATCGCCAGGCCGCCGTCGCCGGCCAGCGCGATGACCTGACGCCCCGGGTAGGCGGCCTGCGCACCGACGCTCTGGGACAAGGCGTTGGCCATCGACCCGTGGCTGAAGGAGCCGATGAGGCGGCGCTTGCCGTTCATCGTCAGGTACCGGGCCGCCCACACGACGGGTGAGCCGACGTCGGGGATGAACACCGCGTCGTCGGTGGCCGCCTCGTCGAGGAGCTTCGTCAGATATTGCGGATGGATGGTCCGCTTCGACGGCGTGGCGAGTTCGTCGAGATCCTTGCGGGTCTTCGCGTAGTGCTTCGTCGCCGTCTTGAGGAACGAGCTGCTGCGGCCCGTCCTGATCAGCGGCAGCAGGGCATTGACGGTGTCGGCGACAGTGCCCGTGAGCGCGATGTCGACCTTCGTCCGCTTGCCGATCTGCGACCCGCGCACATCGACCTGGATGACGGTCGCCTCGTCGGGGTAGAACTGCTGGTAGGGCAGGTCGGTGCCGAGCATGAGCAGCGTGTCACACGACTTCAGGGCATGGTAGCCGGAGGAGAAGCCGAGCAGACCGGTCATCCCGACGTCGTAGGGATTGTCGTACTCGACGAACTCCTTGCCGCGCATCGTGTGGACGATCGGCGCTTGGAGGGCGTCGGCGATCGCGAGGAGCTCGGGGTGGGCGCCTTCGGTGCCGGCACCGGCGAGGATCGCCACCTTCTTGCTCTGGTTGAGGGCGGCGGCCGCGTCCTCGATGAGCGGTTCGGCCGGAGTGACGTGCGAGGGGAAGAACCTGATCTCCTCGGCTGCGGCGTCGATGTCGGCGAGGCCGACGTCGCCGGGGATGACGAGCACGGCGACGCCGCGCTTCTCGACGGCCTCACGCATCGCGATGCGCAGCAGGCGCGGCATCTGCGAGGGGTGGGCGACGTGTTCGGCGTAGACGCTGCACTCGCGGAAGATCTCCGTCGGGTGGGTCTCCTGGAAGTAGTTCGAGCCGATCTCCTCGCTCGGGATGTGCGCGGCGATCGCGAGGACCGGGACGCGGGAGCGCTGAGCGTCGTAGAGACCGTTGATGAGGTGGAGGTTGCCGGGACCGCAGCTGCCGGCGCACACGGCGAGCTCACCGGTCAGGGCGGCTTCGCCGCTGGCGGCGAACGCCGCGCCCTCCTCGTGGCGGACATGGACCCATTCGAGCTCGGGATTGACGCGCAGAGCGTCGGTGAATCCGTTGAGCGAGTCACCGGGGATTCCGTAGACGCGCTTGACCCCACTCGCGACGAGCGTGTCGACGATGTTTCTGGCGACGGTGGGCATGGTGCTCCTTCCGTGGAAACACGAGCACCGGAGCTCTGGCATCTGCCCCGGTGCGAGGCGTGGACTGCTGGTGTCAGTCTAGACCGGAGCCACAGTCGCGGAACTGTGAGTGTGGCGACAGGAGCGGTTGTGCGTCACACGCGGTGAGGAGGCTTGTCGGCCGCATGCGATCGTCGACCGAGTCACTGGGCTGCTGCCGCCCTGCGTGCCTCCGGCTATGTGTCAAGCGAGTTTCCATGTCAGTGGAACGTGTAAAGATTTCGGCAGTTTTTTACACGTTTCACGTACGTGGTCGCTGGCTGGTCCGGCACCTCACATATCGCTCCTGCCCCCTCCGTCGTAGGAGCACCGCTTGTTCCGGGGCATGGCACCGCGACGCACGCTCACGTCCGCGCCGACAGGGCGGTGGCGGCGGTGAGGAGTGCCGCCATGGCGATGGCCATGAGCGAATATCCGCCGAGGAGGTCGGCCAGAGCCGGGCCCGCAACGGGGGCGAGCGCCGTGCCCACGGTGATCGGGGCGACGAAGACGCCGTTGACGGCCCCGAAGTTCGCGGTGCCCCACCGGTCGGAGACCGCCGTCGCCTGGAAGAGCGTCATGCAGCCGCGGATGCCGCCGGTGATCATCGCGATGCCGATGATGAGCCAGAGCGGTCCTGGCACGAGTGCGAGCAGCCACAGGCCCACTGCTCCGGCGGCGAAGAGGAGCACGGTGCGGGAGCGTGCGCTCGTGTGCCGTTCGATGCTCGGGTATCCGAAGCGGCCGGCGACCTGTCCGAAGCCGACGAGGCCGAGCGCGATCGCCGCGAGACCGTAGGCGGCGCCGCGTTCGATGAGGACGGGGATGATGTTGATCGTCACCGCGAAGAGGGTGAACGTCGCAAGCGCCACGGCTGTCTGCAGGATGATGAAGCGCGGGCTGCGGGTGACCGTGCGGATCTCGGAACGGGAGGGGCGCTGGTACCGCGCGGCCGCGTCGTCGGTCCACCGTGCGTTGAGGAAGATGAGCTGGACGGGCAGGGCGATGACGACGAGGATGCCCGCGAGGACGACGTAGGTCGGCCGCCATCCGACGGCGCCGATGAGCCACGCGATGATCGGCGCGAACACGGTCGAGGCGAGACCGCCGACGAGCGTGAGCATCGTCAGCGGTTTGACGCGCTGCGCGCCGTACCAGCGGGTGACGACTGCGAACGCCGGCGGGTAGAGCGTCGTCGCCTGAGCGAAGCCCGCGAGCGCCCACGCCAGGTAGAACACCGGCAGGTTCGGTGACACCGCGACGAGCAGGAGTGCCGCGACGCCGATGCCGGTGCCGGTCGCCATGATCGTCCGCGGTCCGTGCGCGTCGAGGAGTCGTCCCACGCGCACCCCGGCGACCGCCGAGACGATGAGGCCGATCGTCAGCGCACCCGTCACCGTCGTCTCGCTCCACCCGGTGTCCGCGGCGATCGGGGTGACCGCAACGGGCAGCGAGTAGTAGAGGAGTCCCCAGCAGACGAGTTCGGCGATGCAGAGCCCGACGAGGCCGCCTCGAGGTCTGTCCGTCACACCTCCCTCACGCTTCTCTGCCGCCGAAGGTCGCCGGGTCGACCGGGCGATCCCTGCGCGGCATCTTGGCGACGACGAGGCAGTACGACTCGAGGACGAGATCGTGGAGGAGGTCCTCATCGAGAGCGGCCCGCGCCGAGGTGGTCCCCGGGTCGGTCCCGGCTCCCCCGTCGGCGCCGCAGACGGTGATCCAATGCCGTTTGTTCATGTGATAACCGGGCGTGATCTCGGCGTAGGCGTCGCGCAGCACCTCACCGTCGAGCGGGTCGATCTTGAGATTCATGCTCGGCACTCCGCGCAGCTCGTACTGCATCATGAACATCCTGCCGCGGACCTTGAACACCGCGTATTCGGGTCCGAAGGGGTGCTCGATGACGACGGACGGATACTGCACCGCCTGGTCGTGGGCGAGTCGAAGCACGGTCACCGAGTCCATGCGTGGATGCTAGCAAAGGGCGATGACACGGGCTCCGTCCTGTCCCGCGAACGAAGACGTGAGAACGACGACGTGGGAACACAGGCACAACCGCGAGGCGACCCGCACGGTCAGCGGCGCTGATGCTCCCGGATCGTGCGCCGTTCGTCCTTGTTGATGATGGCGAGGAAGACCACGGCAATGAGACACAGCGCGATGAGCAGAGCGAAGGTGACATCCCAGCCGAAGTGGTGGACGACGAGGCCGACTCCGCTCGAGGCCATCGTCGCTCCGAGCACGTACCCGAACAGACCCGTGAACCCGGCAGCGGTCCCCGCCACCTGACGCGGAGACAGGTCAAGCGCCTGGAGTCCGATGAGCATGACCGGCCCGTAGATGAGTCCGCCGATGACCGTCACCGTCACCAGCGGAATCCACAGCGGTACACCAGCCGGAGCCAGCCAGTACACAGCGGTCGCGGCAGCCACTCCGATCATGAACACGATGCCGGTGACCGATCTGTTCCCGCGGAACACCCTGTCGGAGAGCCAACCGCACAGAAGCGTTCCGACGATCCCCGCGAGTTCGAAGAGCGAGAACCCGGCAATGCCACCGGTCAGGCTGGCATGTCTGACTTCAGACAGGTAGACGGGGGTCCAGGTGAGAATGCCGTAGCGCAGCGCATAGACGCAGACGTTCGCCAGGGCCAGCAGCACCATCGTGCGGTTGCGGAGCACGTACTTCTCGATCGCCTTCCACGTGCTCAGCGACTCCTGTTCGACGTCGCCCGCGTCCACCTTCGCCGGGTCGTCACGGTACTCCTCGATCGGCGGGAGACCCTGCGACTCAGGAGTGTCGCGGATGAGCAGATAAGCGATGAAGGCGATGATAAGAGCGACGATCGCCGGCAGCCAGAAGACCGAGCGCCAGTCGTCTCCGGTCAGCTGAAGTCCGAGCGCGGCGAGGACTCCGACGAAGAAGCCGCCCACGTTGTGCGCGACGTTCCAGATCGATGTCTTGGTTCCCCGTTCACTGGTGGAGAACCAATGCACGAGGACGCGGCCGCTGGGCGGCCACCCCATGCCCTGCACCCAGCCGTTGACGAACATGACGGTCGCGAACATCGCGATCGAGGACGACAGCACCGGCACACCGGCCAGCAGCAGATTCGCGACAGCCGAGAGTGCCAGCCCGATCGGCAGGAACAGACGCGCGTTCGAACGGTCGGAGACGATCCCGGAGAAGAACTTCGAGAAGCCGTACGCGATGAGGGCGACATTCGCGATGATGCCCAATCCGACGGCGTTCATGCGGCCCTCATCGATGAGCAGGCTGCCCACCAGCGGAACATTGTTGCGAATCAGGTAGAAGCCTGCGTAGCCCACGAAGATTCCGACGAAGACCTGGCCTCGCAGTCGCGGATAGCGTCGGGTGATCGTCTCCTCCGGCAGCCGCGGTGCGGGACCCGGCGCCGCGAGCCACTTCCACCCGGACTTCCGCCGCTCCTGCACTGCCTTGACGTCGCTCATGCCGCTTCTCGTCACCTATCCCAAGTTCACCGACTGTTCTGCTGTGGTTCACCTTGCATTCAGTGAACCCCGGGATACGGTACACGACCTCGCGACGTCAGAATCATTCAGGCAGGGGCCAAGTGAACAACGACCACGGCAGGCAGCACCTCAGCGCCGACTCAGCGCAGCGCCGCGTCGACTGCGGCGAGCGCCGTGTCCCAGGGGATCCGCTCCTGCTCGAGTCGCACATCCCCTTCGCTGCGCAGCCGGTCGAGCGCCCGCCGCTCCGACCCGGTGAGGCCGGACAGACGCCCGCGATGCGGCGTCGGCTCCCGCACCCACAGATCGCGGTAGGCCAGCAGCGTGCCCTCGTCCATGAGCAGCGATTCCACCGCGGGCAGATGCGCCCGCAGGCGGTTGAGGATCGCGAATCCGTGCGAGTCGAGATCGCCCCAGTAGATGACCCTCGCCGAGGCGGCCCATCCCAACCGCGCCACGACTCCGACCGTGTAGCCGGATCCGTGGATCGCGACTGTGCCCGGGCGATCGGGCAGTGCGAGCACCGATTCGAGGTTCTCGACGATGAGCACGGTCCGGGGCCGCAGGTTCAGCTGGGCCAGCTGGTCGACCGGTGCGGCGAGGTCGCGCAGCGGTCCGAGCGCCATCGCCGGGTCGAGGAGGCGCAGGCGCACATTCGCCTCGGCGTCGAGGATGTCGAGCCCACCCGGGGCACCGGCCAGCGAGAGCAGCGCGCGGACGAGCCCCCGGTGCGTGCCGAACCATTTCGAGTCGACGCCGCGGATCGGCAGCTGTCGGGGGCGCATCGTGCCGAGCGGATTCTCCGCAAGCCAGCTGACGACATCGATGACCTGGGCGAACTCGCCGTCACCGAGGTCGAGGAGCCGCTTGGCCAGCGATCTCACGACCGCCGTGAACTCTCCCGCAGACACCGTGAACCCAGACGGATCCCCCGCGCCTCGGTCCGCCACCACACCCGCAGCCGCGACCCGGTCCCGCCCCGCCGTCACCCCGGCGCCCCCGGACGCAGGGTCGCCGTCGCCGCCCGGAACAGTGGAGTGCGCGGTCGCCCTCGGCCACCGCTGTCGGATCTCGCGCACCCGCGCCGAGAGCCGCCGCCAGTCACGCTCTGCACTTCCGCTGACGAACGCCGCGACATCGTCCGGCGTCGGGAACCGCACCCGCACCGGCACGTCCTGTCTGCCCACGGACTTCCACGCGCGGGACTGCCAGTCGAGGTCGAGAGGGAGATCGGCCGCGGCGGCCCGCCACGACCGCACCCACGCTTCGGCGCCGGCGAGGTCGCGCAAGACCTGATTCTCGGTCGGCGGCTTGAGCCCGAGCTCGAACGCCGGTGAGCCGACCTCCGCCTCGGCGGGGCGTCCGCTATGGGCATGGTCGACCTCGGCGGGGCGGACACCAAGGGCACCGTCGGCCTCGGCGAGCATCGCCTGCTCCCCCGCCCACTGGCCCATCCGGGTGCGCAGGCGCTTCTCGGCGAGCCGGCGCGCCTCGGCGACATCGATCATGGCCTCACCCTACCGAGCGCTGTCCGCACCTCACCGCGCGCGGCTCTCCCCTATCGACTGCCGTCCCCGTCGTCTCCGGTCGGGACGGCCTCGGCTGTCGTCATCGCCTCCGCCGTCGAGAGGGCCTCCGCTGCCGCGACAGTCTCCGCAGACTCGCCGGCCTCCGAGCTGCCACCCGATCCCACCGTCGCACCGGACTCGACGAGGACAGGGGCGCCCGCCCCCGCCTCGGCGCCGGAATCAGCACCACCAGAAACATCCGTCCCGGCAGCCCCGTCACCAGCGGCTTTCCCACCAGCACCGTCCCCATCGGTCTCCCACACCATGTTCGCGACGACGGACTTCGCGCGGGTGGGATTGTCGATCGCCGCGGCGGCGCCGACGTAGGGCTCGATCGTCTGGAGGAGCTTCTGCGGGGTGGCGAGCACCATGTGGAAGCCGAACTCGACGAAGATGTTGAGCGCCATCCGCGTGTAGCGCGAATCCGCCTTGTCGAAGGCCTCGTCGAGGATGATCGTGCCGTACTTCGCGACCGGTTCGTCGGGGTCGGCGAGCTGGTAGCGCAGGGCCGCGGCGAGGCAGAAGACGACGAGCTTCTGCTGCTGCCCACCCGACATCGCCGCCCCGGAATCGTACGTCGCCTGCGGGGTGCCGTCGCGGTCGAGCTCCTCGGCGAGGAACGTCACGTGCAGACGCGTGTCGAGGCACTGGGTGCGCCACACGCGGTCGATGTGCTCGCTCGAGGCGAACCGGCGCATGATGTCGGCGAGCAGCTCGTACTTCATCTCCGCCGTCTCGAGGTCCTCATCGCCCCAGCTGCCCTCGGAGATCGTCGCGAGATCGCGCATGAACGCCTTGACCGTCTCGCTCCGCCGGGTCTTGACGCGCAGGTGGAGGAAGCGGTCCGTGTCGAACTCCGACCGCTGCAGCGAGGCGTTGACCGGGTCGACGCGGTCCTGGATCTCCCGCGGCGCCCCGAGGATCTCCCCGCGCAGCTCGCCGATGAGATCCCGCGAGCGCTTCCGCAGCAGGTCGAGGAACCGTCCTTCGTGTTCGGGCAGACCGTGGGCCTGGATCTCGGCGAGCATGTCGAGGAAGCCCTGCCGGTCCTCGACGTCGGAGGTGAGGTTCGCCGAGGCGGACGGCCAGGCCGCTTGGAACTGCGCGGCCAGCCGGGTGACGTCCTGCCCGGCCCCGGTCGCACGGTCCGCGGCGGCGTCCCGTTCGTCCTGCAGCCGGGTCATGACGGCCTGTCCGACGTCGCCGAGGATGTCGCGGGTGATCTTGCGCCTGACCGCGCGGAACCGCTCCTCGAGCGCCGTGCTCACGGCCGCTGACACCTCCGGGTACTCGCCGGCCGCGATCGCCTCCCGCAGGGCCTCGGCCGCAGCGGCGAGACCGTCGCGGGTGGCGCGGGCAGTGCGCAGCCGGAAGCTCACGTCGTCGGCGCGGGCGCGCGCGTCGTCGAGGGCGGTCTCCGCCTCGTCGCGGGCGCGGTTGGCGGCCTGGAGGTCGCTATCGCCGGCCATGAGCTCGTCGAGGCGCGCCTGGAGGGTGTCGATCTCCTTCTGCACTCCGTCGGCGTCGACGTCGCGCCACGTCTGCCGGCGGACTCCGGCGAGGAGGCCCCGGCGTTCGTTCGCCTTCGCGACGTCCGCCTCGGCGGTCTCGACGATCGTGCGCACGGCCTGCAGGTCCGCCTCGGCGGCCTTGAGTTCGTCGATGAGGGCTTCGAGCTTCGCATCCCGGTCCCCGAGCACCCACTGCGAGCGGTCGTCGATGCGGCGCCGGTCGTCCTTCTCGTACCGGGTCCGGGAGGTCTTGATCTGCCCGTTGATCGTCACGGCCTTGACGTGGTCGTCCATTTCGGACAGGTGGTCGACGCATGCGTAGTCGTAGCGCTCCGACAGTGCCCAGCTCACCCACTCGCCAACCCCGGTCTCTGCCACTCGCACCCGGTTGACCAGGGAGATCGCGCTCTTCGCGGGGCGCGGGGAGGCAGCGGTCTGCGGCACTACCTCGAACACGAGGCGGGTCGTGATCCGGTGGGAGTCGACCCAGGACCGGACCGTTCCGAGGTGGTCGGAGCGGACGAGGAGCGTGAGCGCGAGCGGTCGGAGCACGCGTTCGATCGCCCCCGTCCACGCGGCGTGTTCGGGTCTGACCTCGATGAGCTCGGCACCGAAGGGCAGGGCGGATTCGGGCAGGCCGACCGCCTCGGCGAGCATCGTGCGCACCTCGAGGAGATGTCCGGGCACGGTGGTGCCGCTGCGGCGCAGGGCGGTGATCGCGGCTTCGGCGGCGGCGACGCGGGCGCGGGCCTTCGAGAACCGGTCGTGGTCGGCGTGGCTCGGGCCCGCCGGGGCCTCTGATCCGTCGAGGATGCGTGCGATCTCAGCCTGGAGTTCGGCGAACTCGGCCGCGGTCGTCGGGGCGTCGTCGATGCCCGCCTCGCTCAGCTGCGTGCGCAGGGACGCCCAGCGGTTCTTCGCGGTCCGGCGGGTCTCCTCCCCGGCGCGGATCTTCTCGTGGAGGAACGCGGTCTCCGACCCGCCGAGTTCGAGGGCGGCGCGTTCGGCGCGCTTGAGGTCGTCGGCGGCGGCGCGCAGGGTGCGGTCGGCGTCGTCGGCCTCGGCGTCGAGGGTGGCGATGCGCTCGTCGAGGGTCGAGCGCTCGGCGTCGAGGAGGTCGAGCTCCCGTCGCTTCTGGAAGGGGATGACGCTCGCGGCGAGTTCGCGCACCTCGGCGACGGCGGCGTGCGCGGTGTCGTACCTCGTCGCCGCGTCCCGCAGGTCGAGGAGGTGATCGCGCTGGTGGCGGAGCTGGACGACGTGTTCGTGGGCGTCCTTGAGGTCGCCGAACTCGTCGACGGCGGTGTCGGCGAGGGCGAAGGTCGCCGGGGGTTCGAGCATGTGCTCGCGGAAGAGCTGGTCGAGGCTGTCGAGGTGCTTGGCCGACTGCGTCTTGTGGAGGAGCTGGAGCGCGGATTCGTGTTCGATGTCGAAGAGTGAGCGCATCCGGGCGTAGAACCGGCCGTGGGCGCCGTTCGAGGTGATGACGGCATCGGGGTGGGCGGCCTTGAGCGCCCGGGTCTGGATCCCGCCGAGCGCGTATTCCTGCAGGTCAGCCAGGTCGATGCCGGAGCGGTCGAGGAGGCAGAGGTCGGAGACGTCGGAGTTCTTCGTCCCGCTGCCCTTGACGAAGAACAGGCGGGCGAGCGTCACCGGCGGGTCGATCTCGTTCTCGAAGCGCAGGACGATGCCGCTCCACGTCGCATGCGGGCGCAGATAGCGGCTGACGACGCGGTCCTCCTCGGCGTCGGTCATCCGCGTCCACGCCCCGCGGACGTAGCTGATGATGCTCCGCTGCTCGGTCCGGGCGCCCGCGGTCTGGGCGGCGACGTTGAAGCGCAGCCATTTGTCGGGTGTGAGCACCGAGGCGATCGCATCGAGCAGCGACGACTTCCCCGAACCGGAGGGTCCGGTGATGAGCTGGCCCTGCCGGGAGACGGGGATCGTGTGGATCTCCCCGTCGAAGGTGCCCCAGTTCGCGAGCTGGATCCGGCTGAGCCGCCACTGCCCCGACAGCGCGGCGGTGACCTCGGCGTCGGGTTCGGGGACGCCGTCGAAGACGGAGCCGCGGGCGTCCTCGGGCAGGATCGAGAGGAGGTCGGTCTCGTTCATTCCGCATCCTCCTCGGTGGTGGTATCGGTGGGTGTGCGGTCGGGATCCGGCACGTCGCTGTCGGAGTCGGGCCCATCCTCGCCGAGGTTGTCCCCGGTTCCCGTGTCACCGACAAGATCGTCGACCTCGGCATTGTCACCGTCGTCTCCGGCGGCGATGCGCCGGTACGTGGCGGTGAGTTCGCGGACGCGGTCCTCGTCGATGAGGAAGCGGACCATCGGGGAGATCTCGAAGCGCTCGTCACCGACCTTGTGGAGGACGCGCAAACGGTTCGACATCCGCGCCCAGGCGCCGTTGAGGTTGCGGAGGAACGTCGACTCGTCGCCGGTGCGGTAGATCATCAGGGAGTCGTAGACCTCGTCCTTGCCGACGATGACGCGGCGTTCGCCGGGGGCGGCGAGGAGGAGTTGGCGGAGGACGAGGAGCATCGCGGTGTCGATGAAGGTGAGCCGTTCGCTGCGGACCGCGCTGGGGACGTCGATCTCCTCGGTGACGACCTTGCGGGTGAACGCGAATTCGTCGACGGGGTCGATGACGAGGTCGAGGAAGAGTTCGTGGAGGCGTGAGCGCACGCTCGTCTCGTCGGCGATGAGGGCGGCCCACAGGCCGGGGTTCTGGGCGCCGGAGACGTAGGGGCCTTTGAGGAGTTCGAGGAGGACGCGGCGGGTGCGTTCGTGGAGGACACCGGTGTCACCGGACCACAGACCGGTGCCGGCGGACCGGTCATCGAGCGGCTGCTCGTCGGGGTCGAGATCGGCACGAGGCAGATCGTCCTGACGCAGATCGTCCTGGCTCAAACGGGGATCTCCTTCGTGAAGAGGCAGCGGTGGGTGGCCGCGCGGCGGGGCACACCGTCGGTGCCGGTCCAGGTGAGGACGTCGGCGGTGGTGGGGTCGACGGTGCCGTGGGTGGTGGCGAGCGAGAGCAGCCCGACGACGCTCGCCAGACCCTGGCTGGCGGGGAAGCGGTCGAGCACCTCGGCGACGGTGATGTCGGTGGCACCGGCCAGGGCGGTGTTGACGTTGTCGGTGAGTTCGGTGAAGTCGATCTCGGATTCGCGGGCGACGCGGATGAGCTCGCCGAGGTCGACGGTCGATTCGCCGGCGGCGCTCAGGGCGACGCCGGCGTCGAATTCGTCGGGGTCGTGCAGCGTGACCTCGCCGAGCGAGGCGATCGGCACGGTCGAGAGGTCGAGGGCGACCCCGGAGTCCGCATAGGGTTTGCGCTGCTGGGCGGCGGGCACCGCCTCGGCGAGGGCGTCCTGGAGGAGGGTGCGCATGACGCGGTCGCGCTGGAACTCGTGGGAGTGGACGTAGCGGCGCAGGCCGCGGGCGAAGTCGGACAGTGCGCTGTGAACTTCGCGGCTGCCGTCCTTCATATCGCGCATGAGTCCGCGCAGGGTGCGTCGGGTGGCCAGCGGCAGGGCGCGGGCGAAGTCGCGGTCGAGGATCGCCGAGACGTCGTCGTCGAAGGCCGAGGACTGTTCGGGGTCGCGGACGAGCCCGGAGAACGCGGTGAAGGTGCGGCCCTCGTCGGAGGATTCGATGAGGTCGACGCCGCGGAAGATGTCGTCGAGGACGTGGGTCTGGGCGTCCTCGGAGCTGAGGATGCTCGTGCGCAGGTCGTGGTTGAGCTCTTCGAAGCGGGCGCGGACGCGGGCGAAGTCGGCGGGCAGGCCCTGGGCTTGGCCGAGGATGTCGCTGACCCTCTCACCTGCGCGTCTGCGGTCGAGCGTGGTCGACATCGCGTCGCCGCGGCGGACGCGGGCGATCTCGGCGTCGATGCGGTCGCGTTGGGCTTCGAGGGAGCGCAGGCGCCGTGAGGTGTCGGGATCGGTGTCGATGGCGAGCTGTCGGACGGCCTGGGCGAGGGCGACGAGGCGGGATTCGGTGGCCGTGCGGGGCGGGGTGCGCAGCTGTTCGAGGATGCGGATCGCGTCGAACCCGGCCGCGGAGAGTTCGTAGGTCTCACCGCGGGCACCGGTCGCGGGGCGGCGGATGATGATGTCGGCCCGGCGCCAGTCGTCGCAGTAGGCCTTCGCCGTGCGGGTGCCGAGGTCGAAGTGATCGCGCAGCTCCTCGAGGTCGGCGTCGATCGCCTCGTGGACGTCGTCGGTGGACAGACGGCTGCCCGGGCTGCCGAGGAGTCCGCCTAAGGTCGCGGCCATGATCGCGAGGTTGTCGGCCCGCAGCATGCGCAGGGTCGCGTTGTCGTCGATGAGGCGACGGAACGCGAGCGCGGAGGACAGAGCGGACATGGCCTCCATTGTCCCGCGCGGCGCCGAGGCGGGGAAATCGGGGCAGGGTCGCGGTCGCCCTCCCCAGCGCTTCCCCGAGGTGGATCGCGCTCGAGTTTCGCCTCGACATCGAGCGCGATCCACCTCGGGGCGCGTGCCTCGTTAGACTCGGGGGCATGCCTGAGTCTCCTCATCTGCTCGTCGCCGCGCTCGGCGGCACCATCGCCTCGACCGCTGACGGCAGCGGCGGAGTGGCCCCCGCACTCAGCGGTGCGGAGATCGCCGCGGCCCCGGGTCTCGATGAGATCTGGCCGGATCTGCGCACGGATTTCACGCAGGTCGCGCAGGTCTCGAGCGCGAACGTCACCCTGGAGATGCTCCTCGACGTTGCGCACCTCGCCCGGGAGACCGAGGCGCACGGCATCGTCCTCACGCAGGGCACGGACACCCTCGAGGAGAGTGCCTTCGCGCTGTCGCTGCTCAATGACTCAGGGGTGCCGATCGCCGTCACCGGGGCGATGCGCAATCCGACCCTGCCCGGTGCCGATGGTCCCGCGAATGTCCGGTCCGCGGCGCTGACGGCGCTGTCCCCGCAGGCGCGGCACCTGCCGGTGACGCTCGTGTTCAACGACGAGATCCACGATCCCCGGCATGTCCGCAAGGCGCATGTGTCGTCAACGGCGGCGTTCTCGTCCGGTCCGGTGCTCGGCGCGATCGGGTGGATCAGTGAGGACGTCGTCCGCGTCCCCCATGCCCCAGCCGTGCTCACCTCGCCGTTCGCCCGGCGGGAGCGCCCCGAGGCGATCGCCCCGGTCGCGCTCGTCGAGGTGGGGATGGGTGAGCCCGCGGAGACTTTTGCCCACCTCGCCGAGGCGGGGTTCGCCGGCGCGGTCATCGCCGGGGTCGGCGGTGGTCACGTGGCCGAGCATCTCGTGCCCGCGGTCACCCGCCTCGGCGCGCAGATGCCCGTCGTCCTCGCCTCCCGACCGGGGGCGGGGGCGAGCCTCACCCGCACGTACGGCTACGTCGGCGGGGAGATCGGTCTGCTCGAGGCCGGTCTCCTGCCGGCGGGCGTCCTCGATGCGAGGAAGGCCCGGATCGCGCTGACCTTGGCGCTGAGCTTCGGCCTCGATCCCGCCGAGGTGTTCGCGCAGTTCCGGTGAGGTGTTCGCCCGAGCCTGGGCCTCCGACGACGAACCCTTACTCCCGCTCCCCCACCGCGACGACCATCTTGCCGAAGTTGCCGCCGGTGAGGAGTTCGTTGAAGTACTCGGGTGCGCGGTCGAGGCCGGACCGGATGTCCTCGCGGTAGCGGATCCTGCCCTCCTGGATCCACGTGCTCATGTCGTGGAGGAACTGCTCGCCGAGGCGGTCGACGAACTCCGACTGGATGAATCCGCGGAACGTCAGCGACTTCCGGAGGATCGCTCCCATGAGCAGACCCGTGCGGTCGGGGCCCGGCGGGAGCTCGGTGAGGTTGTACGAGGAGACGAGACCGCACACGGGCACACGCGCGAACGGGTTGAGCAGTGGCACGACCGCTTCGAGGACCTTGCCGCCGACGTTCTCGAAGTAGACGTCGATGCCCTGGGGCACCGCCTCGGCGAGCTCCTCCTTGAAGTTCGGGGAACGGTGGTCGAGGACGATGTCGAAGCCGAGCTCCTTGAGGTGGTTGACCTTCGCGGGTCCGCCGGCGATGCCCACCGAGGTGGCCCCGACGATCTTCGCGATCTGCCCGACGACCGACCCGACGGGTCCGGTCGCGGCGGCCACGGCCACGGTCTCGCCGGGTTTCGGCATGCCGATCTCGAGCAGACCCGCATAGGCGGTGAACCCGGGCATGCCGAGCACCCCGAGGGCGGTGCTGATCGGCGCGATCTCAGGGTCGATCCGGCGCAACTGCGACGCCGGTTCGATCGAGTACTCCTGCCATCCACCGTAGCCGAGGACGATGTCACCGGGTTCGAAGTCCGGCGACTGCGACTCGACGACCTCGGAGACCGTCGCCCCGACCATCACCTCGCCGAGCTCGACGGGCTTCGCGTACGACTTCGCATCCGACATCCGTCCGCGCATGTACGGGTCGAGCGAGAGATAGAGGGTCCGCAGCAGCACCTGGCCCTCGCCGGGGGACTCGACCGGCACCTCGTCGTGGAGGAAGTTCTCGGCCGTCGGGGCGCCCACGGGGCGCGAGTTGAGGCGGATGCGGTGGTTCGTCGCCATGTCAGTTCAGTCCTCTCATCGGCTGTTCGGTCTCCTGTAACAACCGCTCGGTATCCGCTGATGTTCCCGCTGACCAGGAGAAATTGTGCTCGCCGAGGCGGTCGACTCCCCAGTTGAGGCAGCTGACTCCCCCGCCTGTTCAGCCGGGTCCACCGCCGAGGCGGTCGGCGCCGGCCCGAGCCGAAGCGTCGCCGGGTGCTCGGTCGGTCCGAATCCGGCGAGGTCGAGCGCGAGATCGGCCCACCGCGGGTCGAAGGCCCACCGGAACTCCTCGAGACGGTCGAGGACGAGTGCGCCGTTGGCCCGGACGATGTCCGACCACTGCGGCGGCCAGTACCCGTAGGCGCCCGCCGCGGCGATCTCGTGGACGTCCTTGAACACCGCGCCCCGCGGGTTGAGGCTGCCGTCGGGCAGGTGGAGCGGTTCGCTCGCGACGGGGAACGTGATGTCGAGGATGAGATCGCACGTATAGACCGCCTCGGCGGTGCGGCGATGCGTCGTCTCGAGGTTGACGTACCACTCGACGCGCGGCGGATTCGGGGCCGATGGCATCGCGGCGGTCGCCTCGGCGGGTTTGACGAGCATCCACACGGAGAAGGGAACGTTCGGCGGCGCGAGCTTGAGCACGCCGTGACCCTGCCAGCGGGCGGGGATCATGATGCGTTCGGGGGCCTGTCCGCGGGGGCGGAAGCGGACGTCGAACGGGACGTCGTGGGCGCTCATGCCCTCCCAGCCGACGAGACCGGTGTCGACGACCTCGGTGCCGCCGGGCATCCACAGAATCGCACCGTTCGGGCCGTCGTCGATGACGCGCATCGGGCGGCGCACCTCGACATGGTCGAGGTCGTAATCGAAGCGCCGGTACGTCCAGGTCACAGCCTGACCGGGCGTCCAGAACGGAGGTTCGCCGAGGCGCGCGGCCGTGCCGGGGACCGTGATCTCGAACGGGTCGGTGAACTCCATAGCCGCAGTCTAGGGTCGCTCACTGCGCGCATCCTGGGGATGGGATTCGGCCGCCCCCCGCATCGCATCGGTCCCGCCCAGTGTCGGTACCGCACAGTGTCGTCCTCGCATCGTGTCAGTACCGCACAGTGTCGGTCCCGCGCCGTGTCGGTACCGCACAGTAGGGTGGGGGCATGATCGCACCACCCCGCAGCGACGCGGAGATCCCGACCTACGTCGAGGCGCTCGGGCTGCCCGGGCTCGCCGACATCCATGTGCACTTCCTCCCGCAGAACGTCCTCGACAAGGTGTGGTCGTACTTCGACGACGCCGAGGCGAACTACGGCCGGCCGTGGCCGATCCACTACCGCTTCGACTCGGACACCCGCCTGCGGATCCTCCGCGACCTCGGCCTCCACGCGATTCCCGCGCTCACCTACCCGCACCGGCCGGGCATGGCCGCGTGGCTCAACGACTGGAACCGCGACTTCGCCGCCGCCCACCACGACGTCATCCACTGTGCGACTCTCTTCGCCGAGCCCGAATCCGCCGACTACGTCCCCGCCGCGCTCGCATCCGGGGCGCGGCTGTTCAAGGTCCACGTCCAGGTCGGCGGGTTCGCCCCCGATGATCGAGTCCTCGATCCCGCGTGGGCGGCGCTGTCCGAGGCGCAGGTGCCCATCGTCATCCACGCCGGGTCCGAACCGCTGCCGGGAGCCTTCACCGGCCCCGAGGCGATCGCGCGGGTGCTCGAGCGCTTCCCCGCGCTCAACTTCGTCATCGCCCACATGGGCATGCCCGAATACGAGGCGTTCGCGGATCTCGCCGAGGCCTACAGCGGCGTCCACCTCGACACGACGATGTACGTCTCCGGGTTCTTCTCCTCTCCCGCCGAGGTGACCCCCTCCTTCCGGGAGCGCCTGATCTCCCTGCAGGACAAGGTCGTCCTCGGCTCGGACTTCCCGAACATCCCGTATCCGTACGCGGATCAGGTCTCAGGGCTGGCCGGGCTCGACCTCGGCGACGAGTGGATGCGCGCGGTGCTCTGGGACAACGGCGCGCGCCTCCTCGGGCTCACGCAGCGGGTGCCCGGCGAGCGCTGACTCAGCCGTCGCGGGGCACACGGTCGGCGCCGACGACGCCGTGCGGGCCGGGTCAGGCCCGGGATCGCCTCGGCGGGCCGGACGAGTTCACCGCATCGTCAGCCACTCGTCGACGGTCACGGCCGACAGCCTCGGTGCGGGCGGGATGAGTCCGTCACCGGAGCTCGCCCCGGGCACGGGAACGGGGACGACCCGCCGCGGGCGGCGACCGGAGGCGTCGGCGCGGGCGATCTTCGCGGCGATCGCGGCGAGATCGCTGATCTCGGGGCCGGCGACCTCGACCGTGCCGCGCTCTCCGGCCTCGATCGCCTCGGCCATCAGCCGGGCGGCTTCGTCGGCGGCCAGCGCCCGCACCCGCATCTTCGGGGTGAAGATGACGCGACCGACGCTCACCGAGGTCGTCTCCGCGAGCTCGTACCACTGGGCGGAGCGGAACATGAGGAGCTGGTCGGCGGGCACGAGCCGGCGGTACACGCGTTCCTGCAGGTCCTTGCCCTGGTAGTAGGCGAAGAGCTTCGACTCGGCGATCTCGGGGCGGAACGCGATCGACAGGCACACCATCGCCGCGCCGGGGTTCTCGGCGGCGGCCAACGCGATCGAGCGGGCGCTGCGGGAGAAGAAGTCGAGGGCTCGGTGCCGGTTGTTCGTCATGAGGTTGACGGCATCGACGAGGACGTCGCTGCCGACGGCCGCCTCGGTGACGCCCTCACCGGTGTACGTGTCGACGCCGATCCCGCGATGGGCCGCGATCACCGAGTGCCCCTGAGCCCGCAGGCGTGAGACGAGCCGCGACCCGAATGTGCCGGTGGCTCCGTAGACCGTGACCTGCATGTGCCCGTCCTTCCGCCCGAGGCGCTCCCGGCCTCGGGCTTCCTCAGCCCAGTTCCGACAGCCCGGTTCCGGTTGCCCGGTTCCGGCTGTCTAGTTCTGCTCGATCGAGATCGCTCCGGTGTCCGCGGACACCGTGACCGGGATGATCGCCTTGCCCTCGGCATCCGGCGAGTTCTTCGCGGCCTCGTACTTCTCGAGGTCCTTCGCGATGTCGACGCTGCCGTTGTTCGACTTCGCATTGATCCGGTAGAAGAGGTCCTTGACCTCCTCGCCGCCGGATCCCTCGCCGCCGTTCGCAGCCTCGGCGGTCATGTTCTCCTTGACGAGGTCGAGGCGGGGCAGCTGCAGGTCGATCTTGCCCTCTTCCGCATTGAGGCTGATGCCGGCGGTCGGCACCGTCTCGGCGGCGAGCTCAACGTCGATCGCGCCGGTCGTCGTCGTGGCGTCGAGGCGGTCGCGGACCCGCAGGTCGGAGCCGTCGACGGTGCCGACCTCGGACTTCGCCTCGATCGTGCCGTACGTGCCCTTGAACTCCGTCTGACCCCACTCGGTCGACGTCTGCACGCGGTCGAAGGTGCCGTTGAGCTCGATCGATCCGGCGTCGGTGTTCGCCGTGACTTCGTTGAACTCACCGGTGACAGCGACGGTGCCGAGGCCGCCGGCGAAGTCGAGGTTCGTCTCCGGGGACGTCGCGGTCGGCACGGTGAGCACGAGGCGGGCGTTCTCGAACGTCGGCTTGTCGTCGATCGAGATGACGGACTTGCCGTTGATCTCATCGACCTGCAGCTGGGGGACGTTGTCGCGGGGGCCGGTGCCGGTCAGTGCGACCGTCGGCGCTGCCACGTCCTCGGTGCGCACGACGACGGCGGCCCCGGTGTCGAGGTCGAAGCGGACATCGGTGGTCCCGACGGGCAGGTCCTCGCTCGACTCGACCTTCGTGTAGTTGAGCCGGGATGCCCCGTAGGCGACGCTCGCGACGACGGGGATGAGGAGGGCGATGACGGCCGCGATGATGAGGACGGCGCGCAGACCTGTGCGGGCCGAGGGGCTGACGAGGACGGTGGCTGGCATTCTAGGCTCCGAGGAATGTGAGGACGGCGAGGACGCGACGGTTGTCCGAGGTGTCCGCGGTGAGGCCGAACTTGGTGAAGATCGAGCTGATGTGCTTCTCGACGGCGCCGGCGCTGAGGAAGAGGGTGCCGGCGATCGCGGCGTTGGACTTGCCCTCGGCCATGAGCTGGAGGACTTCGAGTTCGCGGGGGCTCAGGGTCGAGAGCCCGTCGGTCTTGCGGGTGCGCACGAGGATCTGGGAGACGACCTCCGGATCGAGGACGGTGCCGCCGGAGGCGACCTCGTCGACGGCGCCGAGGAAGTCCTCGACATCGGCGACCCGGTCCTTGAGCAGGTAGCCGAACCCGCCGGTGTTCTCGGCGATGAGCTCGGAGGCGTACTGCTCTTCGACGTACTGGCTGAAGACGAGGACCTTGACGTCGGGGTTCTGCTTGCGGATGAGCACCGCGGCGCGGATGCCCTCATCGGTGAACGTCGGAGGCATGCGCACGTCGATGACAGCGAGGTCGGGCGGCGTCGTGTTGACGGCGGCGAGGAGTTCGTTCGCATCGGCGACGGCCGCGATGACGTCGTGTCCGGCGTCGACGAGGAGTCGTTCGAGTCCGGCCCTGAGGATGGCTGAGTCTTCGGCGATCACGATGCGCATGGCACCTCCACAACGATGGTAGTCGGCCCACCTGCGGGGCTGGTCAGGTTCAGTGTCCCACGGGCGGCCTCGACCCGGTCGACGAGACCGGCGATGCCCGTGTGCCGACCCGAGCGGTCGACTCGGGCCCCGCCGTGACCGTTGTCGGTGACGACGATCTGGACTCCCGCCTCGGTGGGGGTGATGAGGACCTTCGCCGAGGTGGCTCCCGAGTGCTTGGCGATGTTCGTCAGGCATTCGGCGACGACGAAGTAGGCGACGGCCTCGGCTTCGCGTTCGATCCGCCCGCCCAGCCGGACGTCGACGTCGACGGGGATCGGCGAGCGGCCGGCGAGCGCGGAGACGGCGGCGTCGAGACCGCGGTCGGTGAGCACGGCGGGGTGGATGCCGCGGGCGAGCTGGCGGAGTTCGCCGACGATGCCCTTCGCCTCGGCGTGGGCTTCGGAGATGAGCTCCTTGGCGCGTTCGGGGTCGGAGTCGATCTTCGACTTCGCCAGGCCCAGGGTCATCGTCAGGGCGACGAGGCGGGGCTGCGCGCCGTCGTGGAGGTCGCGTTCGATGCGGAGGCGTTCGGCCGAGGCGGCATCGATCCCGGCCATGCGCGCCCGGTCGAGTTCGGTGACCTCCGCCTGGAGGGCGGCGGTGCGGGCCGGCGGCAGCAGACTGCGGTCGAGCGCCCGGTCGAGGTAGGGGGTGAACCAGAGGATCGCGAGCGAGGAGGCGAGGACGATGAGCGCCCCGATCGTCAGACCGATGCGGCCGAGGCCGCCGGTGGGACCGCCGAGGAAGAAGGTCTCGACTCCGTCGGGGTTGATCGCGGCGAAGACCGCGGTGATCGAGGCGGAGATGCCGGCGAAGGTGCCGCCGATGACGACGAGTCCGAGCAGCATCTTGACGTAGTGGTGGGCGGTCGAGCGCCAGAAGGATCCGGAGGAGACGAGCAGCCAGCGGTTGTGGAGGAAGCGCGTGAACCCGGAGTCGCGGTCGCTGCGGGGGATCTTCGGCACGGGGATGCGGTCCCCGTAGACGAGTTCGGCGCGGTAGCGTTCGAAGACGTTGGCGACCTGTTGGACGAGGACCCATACGACGAGGGCGAGCACACCGAGGCCGAGGGCGAAGATGCCGCCGATGCCGGTGAAGAGGAGGCCGAGCGGGATCCAGGCCCAGATGATCGCCATGACCGCTGACAGGATGACGTTGGCGACTCCGACGACCCCGACGGGGCGCTTGGGCCATTCGACGGGTCCGTCTGCGGGGATCTCCGTGACGTCGGTGCGGGTCAGCGGCATCGAACCGGTGACCGGCACGTACTCGAGCGGCGCGGTGCGGGTCCGCTTCCGCCGAGGCGGCCTCTGGGGCTGCATCGGCTGTTGGGACTGCATCGGCGGCTGTCCTCCCGGCAGCGGCTGCGCATGGTGCGGGTAGCGCACGGCCTGGCGGGGTTCGCGCGGCTGTGGCTGCGGGGTCTGCGACGTTTTGGCCCTGCGGATGGTGCGGGGGCTGGGGGCCGACGGCGTGGAGCGGGCTCCCGGAGGCCATCGGCTCGTGGTACGTCTGCGCGGGGGTGCCGTAGACCTGCGTCTGCGGGTACTGGGCCGTCGGCTCCGGAATCGGTCCGGCTGCGCCACCGAGAACCTGTCCCTGCGGGTAGGCACGAGTGTGCGGGTATTCCTGAGTGTGACCGTCCGTCCACCCGTATTGCGCGGTCGGCGCCGCGAAGGGAACGTCGAGGTCGAGCGGGGTGGTGCGGAACTGTCCGGCCTCGGTGGCCAACGGCGCTGCGGTCTGCGCCTCCGCCGGAGGTGCAGTCGGTGCCGGCGGCGGGCCGCTGGCAGGTGTGTGCACCTGTGCGTCATGCGCCGAGGCGCCGTCGCCGCGGGTGCGCTGGTCCTCAGCGCGGTCGGGGCCGGTCGGCTCCGAGTCCTGCGGATGCTCGGGGGTCTTCTCACTCATACCGAATACGCTACGCGTCGCCGATGTCGGGCAACAGCACGTTGACCACCCACCGCACCTCGGGTTTTCCCCCGGGCTCGACCTCACCGTCGGCCGCGGACCCGAGCATCTCCTCCGACCCGCACGGCTCTTATTCTCCCGTCACCAGAGGAATCCCCAGGACGTTCTGGACAGAATCCCGGCGCGAAAATCTGTCCAGAACGACCTGAACTCGGTCGCGGCCAGCCCAGCACGCCCGGCCGCCCCGCGCACTGACGCAGTGGAGCGACAAATACGCGCTGAACCGACACCTACGCGCCGAACCGACGCTTCCGGTGCCCCGCGCCGCCGTTCTCCGGACGCAGAGTGTCGATCATCGAGTCCGAAATCGACACTCTGCGTCCGCGACTCCGGCAGAGGCACTGGGAGACATGTTTCTTGCGGGCGCATCCTGAAGGCATCCAATCGTGCGCTGGAAACCTCAACCCGCCACGGTGATCCTGACCAGAACGACCCGAAGTTCGCCAGCCGGGGCGCGACGGGAGACTCAGACGTTCTCGAGGACCGTCACCGAGGCGCGCGGTGTGCTGAGGTCACCGAGAACACTGCGCAGGGCCCGGATCACCGCAGGGATATCGACCGAGCGCCGTCAGTACACCGAGTCCTTCTGATCCGGTATGACGTTGCCGTCGGCGTCTTTCAGCGGGCCCTGAGTGCCGTCGGTTTCGATGCGCCCCGACGTCGAGCACGGGTAGACGTCCTTCTGCTGCGGCTCGGGAGCGATGAACATCGGATTGACGATCCATTTGCCGTCGACGTTGGCGTACGCGTTGCACATCAGCTCCGTCTTGTTGCGGTTGATCGCCAGACGCAGGCCGGTGGCGTCGCCGACGAAGGTGACGTCGGTGTCCGAGTCTCCGGCGGCGAAGACCTGACGCTGCGCCTCGGGGGCGGGCTCGAATGCCTGGGCTGAGGGGATGCCCAACAGCTGCTCGTTGATGAAGCAGCGCTTGCCCTCGATGTAGGGCATCGCGGCCGCATCACCGCCGCACGAGGCGAGCGTGCTCGTGAGCTTGCCGCCCTCCTCGAGGGTCTGCACCCCGGTGACCTGATCGGCGTCGACCCCGACCTCGGAGGCCCAGATCCTCACGGCCGGCTGCGATGACGCCGAGACGATGCGCACGTCGAAACCGGCGTCCTGCAGGGTGGTGATGAGGTCCTTGATCTGCGGGTAGATGCGCACCCATCCGGTCACCTCGGTGCCGCCGACCTCGTTCATCGTGCCCTCGGCGGCATCGAGGTTCTCCTTCTTCGCCGCGGTGACGTACTCGGTCACCTG
Organism: Brevibacterium sp. LAARM2_SD2; assembly: GCF_057364785.1. NCBI lineage: Bacteria > Bacillati > Actinomycetota > Actinomycetes > Micrococcales > Brevibacteriaceae > Brevibacterium > Brevibacterium sp. LAARM2_SD2. Next base: position 58,484 of record NZ_JBNFOM010000004.1, read on the forward strand.
CTGCGGCGTCAGGCCTTCGAGCAGCTGCGCGGCGAAGGCGTAGGCCGGTTCGATCCGGCGGGCGTCGAACCCCTCATAGGCAGCGGCCTTGTCCGTCGTCTCTCCCTCGGAGTACACCGAGAGGATCTCCGCGGCGCAGTCCTCGCCGGCCTTCTCGCCGGTCGGCAGCGGGGCGCCCGGGTCGGCGAGGTCACCGCAGACCTCGTTGAGCCTGCCTGTCGCCTCGTCCGTGAGGTAGTCGCTCATCGTCGCCCAGTCCCGGCCCGCAGGCTGGAGCACCTTGCTGTTGCGCAGCATCCAGAACGTCGTCGCATCGCCGATGTCGTTCTTGACCACGGTGTTGTCCCAGTCGAACACCGCCATCGGCCGCACCCCTCCCTCCGGGGTGGCTCCGTCGCACGTGGCGTTCGCGTCGATCATCTCCTGGAGCCGCTGCGCATTGTCCCCGTACCACCCGTCGGCGACCCCCAGCTGCGCGCAGCTGCCGTCGCCGGACTCCTCCGGCGCGCTCCCTGCATCGCCGGCGGCACATGCCGAGGCGCCGAGGAGGAGCGCAGCGAGAAGGACGCCTGCGGCCGCACCCCGCTTCGGTCGGACCGTCCTGCGGTGGCTGTCTCTGACTCCGAGGTGCTTGATCGTCGTGCCCATGTTCATCCCCATCGATTCATTGGATCACTTTCAGACCTTTGGCCGGGGATCAATCTAATGGGGCCGCGACGACAGCGTCAAGGGTGTCGTCGGTCCTCGGGCCGCCCCGCGAAGACCGCACAGCACCGACGAGAGCGCGCCCCGGACTGCCGGAGCCCTGCGACTGCGAGCAGCGGACGCGCTGGTGAGGAGGTGCGTTTCGTCCAGCACGTGTTCGGTTCCGCCCGCAGCTGCACCGGACGGCGGGACTGCCGAGGACTGCGCAATCTCGTCGCTCGCTGTCTCAGCTGGCGGTCATCGTGTCGAGTGCCGGGAGCCTCAGACGTTCTCGAGGACCGTCACCGAGGCGACTCCCGCCTGCGCGTCGGGCGCCGACTTGGACTCGGGGGCCGACTCGATCCCACTCGCTGCCTCCGGGACTGTCTCGTCGACCGCCTCGTCCGCCTCAGTCTCGGCTGCACCGACCACAGAGTTCGTCGCCGCGAGCGCCGCGTCGAGATCGGCGAGGATGTCCGCGATGTCTTCGATGCCGACGGAGAGGCGGATGAAGCGGCCGGAGATGCTCAGCTCGCAGTCGGCGACGGCGAGGTGCGTCATCGTCGCGGGATGGTCGATGAGGGATTCGACGCCGCCGAGCGATTCCGCGAGGGTGATGAGCTTCGTGCTCCGCACCAGGGCCAGCGCTCGCTCCTCGGTGTCGGTGGAGAACGAGACGACTCCCCCGAACCCGCTCATCTGCCGCTTCGCGATCTCGTGCCCGGGATGTGAGGGCAGACCCGGGTAGTAGACCTCGGCGATCTCCGGTCTTGCCTCGAGCCATTCGGCCACGGCCTGCGCATTCGCGCAGTGGGCGGCCATGCGCACCGGCAGCGTCTTGATGCCGCGCCTGGTCAGCCACGCGTCGAACGGGGAGATGCCCAACCCCACGGACGCGAAGTGACTGGTCAGACGGTCGATCACCTCGGCGGCGCGAGGACAGGTCTGCCCATCGCCGGCGAGCACGGCCCCGCCGATGACATCGGAATGGCCGTTGATGAATTTCGTCGTCGAGTGGATGACGAGGTCGGCGCCGAACTCGATCGGACGCTGGAGGTACGGGGTCGCGAACGTCGAATCGACGGCGAGCAGCGCGTTCGCGGAATGGGCGATCCGCGCGGTCTCGGCGATGTCGATGACGTCGAGGCCGGGGTTGCTCGGGGTCTCCGCCCACACGATCGCCGTGCGGTCGGTGATCGCCGCCGCCAGCGCCTGCGAGTCGGTGAGGTCGACGGTGCGGATGACGACACCCCAGCGCGCGTACTCGTTGACGAGCAGACGATACGTCCCGCCGTAGACGTCGCGGGGGATGATGATCTCATCGCCGGGTCCGAGCAGCGCGGAGAACACCGCCACCTCGGCGGAGGTGCCGGAATTGACGGCCGCCGCATAGGACGCGCCCTCGAGATCGCAGAGCACCTCCTCGAGATCGCTGCGGTTCGGGGTGCCCGTGCGGGCGTAGTCGAAGCCGGCCCGAGTCTCACCCGGGACGTCCATCTGGAAGGTCGAGGTCTGGAAGATCGGGGCGACGACGGAACCGGTGTGCGATTCCGGGGCGGCGCCAGCGTGCACCGAGCGGGTCGAGACTCCGCTGCGGCCGGTCGAGCTGCGGTCTGATGCGCTCACGGCGTTTCCTTCCTTCTCATGAGACCCTCGACGTCGATGCCGAAGTCCCACCAGTCTGGGGTCGGATCGCGGCTGCGACGGAGCCGCGCGTCCCGTGGAGTCACCGAGCGTCATCGGACCGTCACGGGGTGTCATGTTTCGTCATCCGGGGCGTCGGGGACGCACCCCAGGCACTTCCCTTCCGCCGCCGGGCATGCGATGTTTGGCATACGCCCGACCACTCATCAGGAGACCCCATGGCCCTCAGCTCCGACTCCGCCCGCGAACCCGATCGCGCCATCGATCCCGACCGGGATCTCCTCATCGAACGCGTCATCCGCGCGCCCCGGGAGGCGATCTGGGAGGCATGGACGAATCCCGCCCAACTCGTCCAGTGGTGGATCCCCAAGCCGCTCGTCCTGCGCGTCGACGCCCTCGACCTGCGTCCCGGCGGCGCGTTCGTCACCCGGATGAGCGAGGACGGCCAGACGTTCGTCCCGCACGTCGACGCCGTCTTCCTCCGCATCGAGGAGAACGACCGACTCGTCTTCACCAATGCCGTCGACAGCACGTGGCATCCGGCGCTGCCCGCTCCCGTCGCGATGACCACGGAGATCATCCTCGGCGACGGGGAGGCCGGCACCGACTACCGCGCGATCGTCCGCCATGCCGATCCGCAGCAGCGGGCCGCCCATGAGGAGCTCGGCTTCTTCGAGGGCTGGGGCACCGTCACCGAGGCGCTCGCGAGGCTCGTCGAAGACTGACGTCTGCGGCCGGAGTGCGATCCGGGTCCGGAGCGACGTCCGCGGCCGGTCGGCCAAGGCCCGCCGCGAGAACGAGCCCGGCGGAGAGCAGTCCTGCCGAGAGGAGCGTCCAGACGAACGGCGCGAGTCCGACGAGCAGGGCGATGCCGATTCCCGCAATGGCGCACCCGATCGCGGACATTGCCCGGACGCGCTCGGAGAGTCTCAGTCCCAGGGCCGATTCGAGCCCTCGCCCGAGTCGTTCCAACCGTGCCGGTGAGGGCAACGAGATCTTCGCAATCCCTGCCGCGAGCCCCGCGGACAGTCCGCCGACGATGAGCACCCACGGCACCCGTGTCAGCCACCACCACGGGGATTCGACGTCGGCAGCACCGCACTGCCCATCCATGCCCCGGCGCCGGTGCCTGTCCCGGTGAGTGCTCCGGCGACCGCACCGAGGAGGCCGATGAGAACGATGATGACGCTCATGTGCCAAAGGTAGACGTGCATGCCGTTGGCGTTGCCCCACGCGATCACCCGATCCCAGGCCGGGACGCGCTCGAGGGCGGCGGCGAAACGGTCGTGGACCAGCCGCAGCAGACACAGCTGCACGACGCCGAGGAGGACGAGGGCTCCTGTGGGCGGGTTGAGGTTGACGAGCATGTTCGGGCTGTAGGCGCCGCCGGAGACGAGCAGGACGAGAGCGCCGAGCGCCATCGCTGCGATCGCGACGAGCCCGGTCGGTGCCACCGTGCGCCGGCGCAGGTCGTCGTAGACGAACCCCAACTGCTGGATGAGCGGCCAGACGAAGAGAAGATTGAGATATCCCAGCCCGGTCAGCCCTGTCACACCGGCGAGGACGTCGACCATCGCGACGGCACCGGCGAGCCCGACGAGGGTCCGCCTCGGCGCGCGCTCATGGAACCGCGCCATGACCGGCACGAGCGCGGTGAGCCCCACGTAGACGGCGAGGAACCACAGGGGCTGGCCGATGCGCAGGCTCGCCTCGGCGAGGAGGTCGCCTGGCGCGCCGGATTCGGAGGCCAGCGCGAGCCCGGAGCCGGCACCGAGGACGAGCACGAAGACCGGGGCGACGAGCCTGCGGACGCGCACCCGCAGGTAACCGGACCAGGTTCCTCCCCTCGCGGCGGTGCGCCGCCACTGCTGGAGAGCCGCGAAACCGCCGATGACGAAGAAGAGGGGCATGATCTGAAACGCCCATGAGGCGAGCGCGAACCCGGTCGTGCCCGACAGCGCCACCGTCGGGACGATCGCACCGTCGGTGCCGAGCTCGACTCCGCTCATCATCGTGTGGAGGACGACCACGACGATGAGGCAGCCGAGCCGCACGAGATCGAGAACCCGATCGCGGGTGAATGGTCGATCCTCTGTGATGGGCGCGGTTGTGCTGAGGGACATCGTGACTCCTTCTTCGGCGGCGGGTGCCTGGCGGGAGCGACGTTAGGGAACGGGTCCGGGAGTCCGCATCACCTCACAGGTGCGAGCTGGCGATCCGGTGTCATACCTGCGAGGGAGGCGGCGCTGACGGACAGCGTCTCGCGCCACGGTCCCGAGTGCGAGAATGGCACCAGACCCGACGTCAGGAGTGCCGGATATGACCATCGCCTTCGCGACCACCGCCCTGCCGATCATCGGCGCCCCCATGGCCGGTGGGACCACGACCCCAGAGCTCGTCGCCGCCGTCGCCCGCGCGGGCGGGTTCCCCTTCGTCGCCGCCGGCTACCTCACCGCCGAGGCGATGGCCCCGCTCGTCGAGCGCGCGCGGGAGGAGACGGAGACGTTCGGAGTCAACCTCTTCGCTCCCAATGCCGTCGAGCTCGACCGCGAATCCTTCGACGGTTTCGTCACCGCCCTCGAACCGCGGGCCGCCGACCTGGGAGTCGACCTCGATCGCGACCCGGTCAGCGACGACGACCACTACCCGTCGAAGATCGACTGGCTGATCGCGCACCCCGTGCCCCTCGTGTCGATGACCTTCAACCTCCCCACCGCCGAGGTGGTCGACCGCCTCCACGGAGTCGGCACCCAGGTCGCCGCCACGGTGACATCGGTCGACGAAGCCCGCGAGGCAGCCGCTCGCGGCGTCGACGCTCTCATCGTCCAGGGACCGAGCGCCGGCGGCCACACGGGCACCGCCGATCCGACCCGTGAGATCGAGGACCGTCCCACTGTCGATCTCGTCCGGGAGATTCGCGGCGAGGTGGACCTCCCCCTCGCCGCCGGTGGCGGAGTCGACGGTGAGGACGCCGTGGCCGCTCTCCTCGATGCCGGGGCGAGCGCGGTCGTCGTCGGGACGCTCCTGCTCCTCGCCGATGAAGCGGGCACGTCAGCACCGCATCGGGCCGCCCTTCAGGATCCGGCCGTCTATTCGGAGACCCGCCTGACAAGGGCGTTCACCGGTCGACCGGCGCGGGCCCTCGTCAACGACTTCGTCCGCGAGTTCGATCCGGTCGCCCTCGATGCCTATCCGGCGCTGCACCATCTGACGAAAGGACTGCGCGCCGCGGCGAAGCAGGCCGGCGACCCCGACAATCTCCACCTGTGGGCCGGCACCGGCTACCGGGCGGCGGCACCGGGGCCGGCTGAGACGATCGTCAAGGAGCTCGGCAACCGGTTCGCGCGGTAGGGTGCCGGGGCGCGCTACCCTCCTGCGACGACGAGACCGGACTCATAGGCGGCGACGACGATCTGCGTCCGGTCCCGCAGTCCGAGTTTCGCCAGGATCCGTGACACATGGGTCTTCACCGTCTGCTCGGCGAGGAAGAGGTCGGCGGCCACCTCGGCGTTCGTCCTGCCCTTCGCGACCAAGGTCATGACGTCGATCTCGCGTTCGGTGAGCTGACCGAGGACCGCGGTGTCCTTCGCCACCGTCGGGCCGCTGACGTATTCGGCGATGAGGCGGCGCGTCACCGACGGAGCGAGCAGCGACTCACCGGCCGCGACGACGCGGACCGCGGCGACGAGATCATCGGCGGTCGCATCCTTGAGGAGGAACCCGCTGGCCCCGGCGCGCAGGGCGGCGAAGACGTACTCATCGGCGTCGACGTCGTGAGCATGATGACCTTCGGGTGATCACCGGGCATCGCGAACACCGCCCGGGTGGCGTCGAGCCCGTTGAGCTGGGGCATGCGGATGTCCATGAGGATGACGTCGGGAGCGGTGCGCCGCACGAGGTCGACGACCTGCGCGCCGTCCTCGGCGCTGCCGACGACGCTGACATCGGGCTGTGCGTCGAGGAGCGCTCCGAACCCCTGACGGACCATCGCCTGGTCGTCGACGATCGCGACGCGGATGGGGGTGGGCTGAGAGTCCGGCATGGTCTCACGCTACCCGACTGCAGGCATCCGACGTCACGCACACGGACATCGCCTGACAATGTCGACCGCGAGGTCCACCTCAGCGGATGCCAGGTTCACCCCTGAGTATGATGTGCGACCGCAGACCGCCTCCCTAAAGTGCCTCTCGTCGGCGAGCCCCTCGTCGATCCGAGAGCACACAGGAGCAGCCTGATGAACACCTTCGCCGCGCAGCCACCGCACACTGATGCCGCACCCACATCCGCCGACCGACCACCGAACGCACCGGCAGCGCCACCCCGCAACCACGGTTCAGGGTGGTCGCGCCTGTTCCGCACCCTCGGCGGCGACGCGCGACTCGTCGCTCCGGGCCTGGCCGTCTCGGTCGCGGCCGTCATCATCCTCATCCCTCTCTTCGCCCTGGCCCTCGGCACAGCGGTCATCTGGGTCGGCGTCCTCCTCCTTCCCGTCGTCCTCGTCGTCGCCTCGAGCTTCGCTGATCTCTCCCGCGCTCGTGTCAGGCGGTGGGGTGCCCCGCTCGCCGCAGTGCCTCACCGTCTTCGTGGGCGCGGACTGTCCGGGTGGCTGAGCATCATCGGGGACGGGAGGAGATGGCTCGACCTCCTCTTCGAATCGCTCTTCGCCCTGCCCGTGCGCATCGTCACCTTCAGCGTCGCGGTGTCCTGGTTCTTCGGGGCGTTCGGCGGCCTCACCTACGTGGTGTGGGGCCGCTTCCTCCCCGACGACGGGTCGGGCCTCATCGACCTCATCGTCGCCGGATGGAATCAGACGCCCGTCGTCGATCTCGGCTTCGCTGCCGAGGCAACCTTCCAGTTCGCCGCCGGTCTCGTCCTTCTCCTCACCTTCCCCTTCGTCCTCCACGCCATGGCCCTGCTCGAGGTCGCCGCCGTCACCGCCGGGCTCAACCCGGCCGCGACACCCTCGACCCCGGCGCATGCGCCCGGCACTGCGCCACGGGATGCATCGACTCCTGCGTCTTCATCAAGCGGTGCCCGCTCGACCCCCACTGCCTCGACTGTGTCACACGCCACTGACACGATGGTCGTGGACACCGCCTGGGCGGTGTCACGATGACCACGCTCGTCCGACCGCCGCACCACCCCACACCACAGCGATCACCCGAATCGCAGGAGACCACTGACATGCACACGCCTGCCGCACCGCCTCAGCCCGCTGACACGCAGGAGCCCACCCAACTGCAGGCCTTCATCGGCTCCGACGGCTGGTACTGGCTGACGACGGTCTTCGCCGGCGTCGTGCTCGTGGCCGTCGGCTGGCCCGTCTACGCCTCGGCGTACGGGATGTGGGTCGTCGTCGCCATGCTCATCGCCGTCGGCCAGGCGATCGCCCCCGTCCTCGCGATCCGCCTGCCCACCCTCGCCGTCGTCGTCAGCGCGGTGTCCTCGACCGCCGGCATCGCCGCCACCGCGCACACCTCCGGCCTCGTCTGGCCGTGGGCGGTGACGGCGACGATCGCCCTCGGGCTCACCTGCATCGTCCTCGGTCTCCGTCACCGCTGGCCCCACCTCGTGACTCTCTGGGCGGTGAGCGCGGCGATCGGTGCGGGCAGTCTGCTCCTCCCGCACGCCGGGGACTTCCAGGGAGCGTTCGCGAACGCGATCACGACCGCGGCGGTCACCGCGGGGGTCGGGGGCATCGCCGTCCTGCTGCGCCTGTGGCTGACGGGGCGCCGGCAGTTGGCCGTCGAACGTCGGCTCGGCGCCGAGGAGACCGCCAGGCGCACCGAGCTCGACAACCGCAATCGCATCGCCCAGGAGCTCCACGACGTCGTCGCACACAGCATGTCCGTCATCAGTGTGCAGGCGACGACGGCGCAGTATCGGCTGCCCGACCTCGACGACCGCAGTCGTGAGGAGTTCGACTCGATCGCCGAGGCGGCCCGACAGGCACTCACCGAGATGCGCGGACTCCTCACGATTCTCCGTGGTGGACGCGACGCCGACCTGGCACCGCAGCCGACCGTCGATGACATTCCGGGTCTCGTCTCGGCGACGCGGAGTTCGGGAGCGCACGTCGACATCGAGTTCGCCGTCGACTCCGCCCGAACCGCTCCGACAACCGGACTCACCGCCTTCCGGGTTGTTCAGGAGGGCCTGTCGAACGCGCTCCGTCATGCCTCGGGAGCGCCGATCCGGGTGGACGTCGCACCCGTCGATGACGGGATCGTCGTCTCCGTCCTCAATGGCGCACCGGGCGCGGGGAACCGAACAGCACCCGACGCGGTGAACGGGACCGCACCCGACCCGAAGCCGATGGCCCGTGCGGGTTTCGGTCTCACTGGCATGCGCGAGCGGGTCGAGGCACTCGGCGGCACTCTCACTGTGGGGCCGACGCCGGACGGCGGCTTCGCCATCACCGCGGTCCTGCCGACAACGTGAGCCGGACTGCACCGACGGACCCGCCGCCGATCATTCGATTTCGTGCACAGATACGTTATCGGCATGCTTGTCGATTCCGGAGTCCGCTGCGGGCTGAGGCTCACTAGGATCGAGGACGAACGGTCGCGGCTCACTCGCCCGGCCGAGGACGAAGGAGTCGCACCGTGCACCAGACACCCCACCCGTGGATCCCCGCCGAGAGCCGAGCGCGCATCGAAGAGATCGCCAGCGACCGCCTCGGCGGAGACATGGCCGCCGTCGCATCGACGATCGAGGACCTGCTGGCCGCCTCCGACCGACTCCACGACGAGGAGGCCTTCAACCTCAACCCCGCGTCGAACGTCCTCAACCCGCGGGCAGCGGCGCTCCTGGCGGGCGGTTCGGCGTCGCGGACCTCGCTCGGGTATCCAGGCGCGAAGTACGAGATGGGGCTCGAACACATCGAGCAGGTCGAGGTCATCACCGCCGAGCTCGCCGCGTCTCTCTTCCACGCCGACTTCGCCGAGGTGCGCGTGCCCAGCGGGGCGATGGCCAACCTCTACGCGTTCATGGCCACATGCGCTCCCGGGGACACGATCATCGCCTCACCTGCGACGATCGGCGGTCACGTCACCCACCACGCCGCCGGTGCCGCCGGCCTCTACGGGCTGACCACGGTGGGCGCCCCCGTCGACGCCGCCACGTACTCCTACGACCTCGACGCCCTGGCATCGCTCGCGCGGGAGGTCAGGCCCGCGCTCATCACGATGGGCGGTTCGCTCAACCTCTTCCCGCACCCGGTCGCCGCGGTCCGTGAGATCGCCGACGAGGTCGGCGCCCACCTCCTCTTCGACGCCGCGCACCTGTGCGGGATGATCGCCGGCGGGCAGTGGGCCAACCCGCTCGACGAGGGCGCCCACCTCATGTCGATGAGCACGTACAAGAGCCTCGGCGGCCCGACCCACGGACTGCTGCTGAGCACCGACGACGACCTCTCCGAGCGCATCGACGCGATCGCCTTCCCCGGCATGACGGCGAACTTCAACGCCGCCGCGGTCGCGGCCCTCGGGGTCACCCTGGCCGACTGGATCGAGACCGGCGCCGACTACGCCGCGCAGATGCGCGCATGCGCCGCGGCCCTGGCCGAATCCCTCGCCGAGGCGGGGGTCGAGCCCTTCCGCTGCGCACAGGGGTTCACCGACTCCCACCAGTTCGCCCTGCTCGCCGCCCCGTTCGGCGGCGGCACCGCGGCCGCCCGGGTGCTCGAGCGGGCCGGGTTCCTCACCTCGGGGATCGGCCTGCCCGTCGCGGAGGTCCCCGGCGACCAGAACGGCGTGCGAATCGGCACCCCGGAGATCGTGCGCCGCGGCATGACCGTCGACGACATGCCGCGGCTGGCCGGACTCATCGCCCGGGCGCTCGAGACGGCACGGGTGCCCGGTGGATCAGTGCCCGGTGTGTCTGTCTCGCGCGAAGGATCGGCCTCGTCGTCAGATCCATCCGCCGAGGCTGTCCTCGACGACATCGCGACCGAGGTCGCGCGTGGCGGAGGGAGTTCACGGGGGTGCGCTTCACGGTGTGAGCGCAGCTCGGGCGCAGGCACTCCCGAGGGGGATCCCGGGCCGAGGTCGCGATGGGCGCGGGCAGGACTCCGCGCACCTGCCGCACCGGCGGCGCTCGCGCCGTCCGTGACCGCCGACCGCGGCACCCGCAGTTCGGGACCGCGACGACGAGCGTCGAGGATGACGACGAGGGCGAAGACGATCGGTGCGGCGGTGCCGACCGCGAGCACCGCCGGAGCCGTGTCCGTCGCATTGAGATCGGTGCCGGTGATGATGCCGAGGCCGAAGGCGAACAGGTTGTTGACCGTGTGGAAGGCGATCGCCGCCTCGAGCCCGTTCGTCAGCAGTGTGATCACCCCCATGACGACGGCGAAGACCCCGACGCTGATGAGACCGGGCACATCAGAGATGTGTCCGGCCACGAAGAGCGGGACGGGAAGGAGGAGTGCCCACGCCGGATGACGCAGCCAGCTGCCGATGACGGTCATCGCAAGCCCGCGGAACACGAGCTCCTCGCTCATCGCCTGGAGAGGGACGAGCAACAGGACGAGGACCAGCAGCAGCGCGAGCCGGTGTCCCCAGGCGGCGCCGTGTTCGATGGCGACCGTTTCGGGCGCGATGATCCCGAGGACGACGAGACCGACCGCCCACACCACCAACGACAGCAGAAGATACCGCCCCAGCAGCCGCCACCGCATTCCACCGGGAACCGAGGCCGGCCGGGCGGGAGCCTGCTGAGCCCTTGGGGCAGCCGCTCCGTCGGCCCTTGCACCAGCCGGGTCCGCCGCCGCACCAGCCCCCGCATCTTCCGGGTCCGTCGCCGCATCGGCCCCAGCGTTGACCCTTGCGTCGGCTGCCGCGCCGCTCTTCCGCACGGAGATGAGCGGGAAGAACCAGCGCTGGTAGACGGTGAGCATCGCCAGTTCGAGGGCCGGCCACATGAGGATGACGGACAGCAGGGTCGTGAGGAGACCCGTCGCCGTGTTCAGATCGTCGATGCCAGCGACGGCAGTGTCGACATCGTCGGCACTCAGCCCCAACCAGACGGCGACAACGACGAGGAGTCCAACGACGAAGACGAGGTAGTAGAGCGCAGCAAGTCCGCCGAGGAGAGCGGGCTTGAACCAGCGGTTGCCCGGCAGGTCGCGGAGCAGACGAAGATACGCGGTGGGGAGTCGGGGCGTCATGCTCTCCACCCTGCTGCCGGATGTCGACGACCGCCATCGACCAGGGGCATGGACATTCTCATCCTTTCGGCTGACCTCGCCGAGGCGACCGCCCGGGTATCGTCGAAGGGTGCCCTTTCGCGCCCGCCACCACCGTTTCTTCCGCGCCGCCCTGTGGACGACGATCAGCTTCGTCATCGGCGCGCTCATCGTTGCCGGTCTCATTGCCGCCAACTGGTCGAACCCGAACGATCCCGCCGTCGACGAATTCAGCCGGAACGCCGAGATCACCATCCACATCGTCTTCGGGGCGATCTCCCTGGCCTGCCTGCCCATCGTCCTCTGGCTCGACGGGCGGACCGTTCCCCGCTCGACGCTGAGGCCCAAAGTCCTGGCGGCCGAGAAGCTCCGGGAATTCCTGTCGACGAGCGGCCGCGGAGGCGAGACGTTCCTCGACCGGGACGGATCGGTCGAATCCCTGCAGCGGCACACCGGAGGGTGGATTCCCGTCACCCTCGGTCTCATCGGCGTCGCCTTCGGAACGATTGGAGTCCTCGGAATCGCGTCGTCGGGGCTGCTGATGATCACGCTGTGCGCGCGGCGGAACTGGCTCCTCACCATCGCGACGCTCCTCGTCTCGATCGCCGCGCTGACCTTCGCCTACGTCATCACCCCCACGGCCCTCGGCGGCTTCCAGCTGCCCGTCTACCTCTTCAATCTCTCGTCCCTGTCGATCATCGTCGTCATCGGCGTCATCCGCGGTGCCCGTGAGCAGGGCTTCATCGACTCCGCCGCCCAGACCCTCCTGCGCGGGCAGTCCCGGCAGGAACGGGCGATCGCCGAGGTGCGCCGGAGCATCGCCCGCGACATGCACGACTCCCTGTCACACCACCTCAGCGTCATCGCGATGTACTCCGGTGCGCTCTCCGTCCGCGAGGACCTCGACCCGGCGTCGGTGCGCGAGAGTGCCCGCCTCATCGCCGACAGCGCCCGCCGCTCCGGCGTCGAACTGCGCGAAGTGCTGACGATGCTGCGCGGTGACGACCAGGGCACCGTCGTCGATCCCGACCTCGAACCCCTCGTCCGCGGCCGCGCCGACAGCGTCGACCTCGTCTACGAACCGCCGCTCACCGCCGCATCGCTCCACAGCCTAGGCGCCCTTGAGCGCACGACGATCTACCGCTTCGTCCAGGAGGCGATGACGAACGCCGTCAAGCACGCGCCCGGCGCGCGGCTGACGATCACAGTCGCCGTCGACGACACCCCGCACTCCCTGCTGCTCACCGCGAGCAACCCGCTGGGACGCGCCAGCGCAAGCGGTGCCGGACGCAGCACCGCGGTGCCGCCGCAGATGTCGCCGATCGCCGGCTCCGGGCTCGGGCTGCTCGGCCTGCGCGAGCGGATGGAGGCGATGGGCGGCGATCTCACGGTGACCGCCGGACCCGATTTCGTCCTCCGTGCGCGGATTCCCGCGCCCGGACTCCGTGCCGAACCGGATTCCGTACCCGCTGACCACAGCGCGGGGCAGACCAGTGACAGCGCGCGCCCGGAGACCGAGGTGCACGGACGGTCGAGTCTCGAACGCGCGGTGCCCGACCGATTGCCCAACGACCGACCCGCCTCTGCCCCGCCGACCGAGGAGACCGCATGAGCCTGAGGATCATCATCGCCGACGACGAGTCGCTCATGCGCTCGGGACTCAGGCTCCTCCTCGGCGTCGCGAAGGACATCGAGATCGTCGCCGAGGCGACCAACGGCGAGGAGGCCGTCGCCCTCTCCCGTGAGCTCTCCCCCGATCTCATCCTCATGGATCTGCGGATGCCGGTCATGGACGGCCTCGCGGCGACCCGCACGCTCATGGCGCAGGCCGAGCGCCCCGAGGTGCTCGTCCTCACCGCGTTCGGCACCGACGAGTTCGTCCACGAGGCGCTGCGCGCCGGGGCAGCCGGCTACATCCTCAAGGACACCCCACCCGATGAGCTCATCAACGCGGTGCGCGCCGCCGCCGGCGGCACTCGCACGCTCTCACCAGGAGTGATGGATTCCCTCCTCGATCAGGCGCGATCGGCTGACGGCCGTGCACCGCAGCGGCAGGACGGGTTCCCGAGCGCAGGCGGTGGCGATGCGTTCCTCGCCGGTGCGCTCGACGGCATGCGAGGTCCTGCTCAGCCGAGTCGCCCCGATCCGCTCGCGACGCTGACCGCGAGGGAGCGCGAAATCGCCGAGGCGGTCGCGAGCGGCATGACGAACGCGCAGGTGGCGCGGTCGCTCTTCGTCTCGACGGCGACCGTGAAGACCCATCTCGCGCGGATCTTCGACAAACTCGAGGTGAGCACTCGCGTCCAGCTCGCCCTGCTCGTCAACGAGTCACGCTGAGCTCAGATCACTTCGGCGCCATGCGGATCGCGCCGTCGAGGCGGATCGTCTCTCCGTTGAGCATCGGGTTCGCAACGATCGACTCGACGAGCTGCGCGTATTCGGCGGGCTTGCCCAGCCGCGCGGGGTGAGGCACGGACTTCCCCAGCGATTCCTGCGCCTCGGCGGGCAGTCCCGCCATCATCGGGGTCTCGAAGATGCCGGGGGCGATCGTCACGACGCGGATGAGGGAGGCGGCGAGTTCGCGCGCCATCGGCAGGGTCACCGCGGCCACGGCGCCCTTCGACGCGGAGTAGGCGATCTGTCCGATCTGGCCGTCGAACGCCGCGACCGAGGCGGTGTTGACGATGACGCCGCGCTCTTCGCCGACCGGCTCCTCCTGCTGCATCGCAGCGGCGGCGAGACGGCAGACGTTGACGGTGCCGACGACGTTGATGGCGAGGACCTTGGTGAACGCGTCGAGGGGCAGCGGGCCCTTCTTCGACACGAGCTTGCCCGGGGTCGCGACACCCGCGCAGTTGACGACGATGCGCAGGGAGCCGAGTCCGGTGGCCGTGTCGACGGCCGCCTGCACCTGAGCTTCGTCGGTGACGTCAGCGGCGACGAAGTGGGCGCGGTCGCCGAGTTCGCGGGCCACCTGCTCCCCCACCTCGGCGTTGAGGTCGACCATGACGACCTGCGCCCCGCCGGCGAGCAGCGCCTCCGTGGTGGCGCGGCCGAGCCCCGAGGCTCCGCCGGTGACCAGGGCGACTGTGTCTGTGATGTCCATGGGATTCCTTCGCGTCGGGGACGGCGGGGATCGCGGCGCCGGGTCCGGCGCTGAGCGATCGTTCACTGATCCGACCCTACCCCAGCGGTGTCGTCCAGATCACAGGGGGTCACTCGCCGAGGCGGTGCCCGGCCTCCGCGGCCACCGGAGTTCCCGGCGCCGAGGTCCGACCGCCTCGGCGAGGTTGCCCGGACACGACACAGCCCGCCTGCCGCGGACATGGCAGGCGGGCTGGGTCATTCGCTCAGACGGCGACGGAGGCGGCGTCCTCGCGGACGCCCTTGAGCGCGCCGCCCCAGGCGACAAGGTCATCGACCATCGAGGTGAACGGTGCGGCGGACACCTCGGTGGGGGTGAAGGTGCCGTCGGTGACATCGGTGAAGATGCTGAAGGAGGCCTGGTCGCGGACGACGGCGACCTTGTAGTTGGCGAGGATGTGGCGCAGGTGCTCGGCCGCGCGCACGCCCTTGTCGGCTCCGTAGTTGACGATGCCGGCGACCTTGTGGTTGAACTCGGCGGCGACGAAGTCGAGTGCGTTCTTCAGCGAGCCGGAGATCGAGTGGTTGTACTCAGGCGTGACGAAGATGAAGGCGTCGAACTCGTCGAGCTTCGCCGCCCAGGCCTTGGTGTGGGCGTTCGCGTACATCTGGGCACCTGCGGGAATGACCTCGTCGAGGAGCGGGAGGTCGAAGTCGGCGAAGTGGACGACCTCGGCGCTGACATCGTCGCGGACGTCGAGCTGGTCCTTGACCCAGGCGACGACCTGCGGATTGAGGGCCTGGGGACGGTTGGTGCCGGGAATGATCGCGACTTTGAGCATGAATGTCCTTCGCTGTCTGTCGATGGTGAGCGGTGGACCGGCGACGTCCGCCGCCGGAACCGGGCCGACGCCGGAGATGACGACGGCTCCAACGACTGGCAACATGCTTGAAACTTTAATCATTCCGAAGTTGCAGGGTGACGGTCCTCACAGTGGGGTTCTGCGGTATTGTCGAGGGGCGAGTGAACCCACTTGAAAGAATGTTCGATCCCCAATGACCGAGGAGCGTGGTCACGTGAGAGCAACGAACGGCCGCAACAACATCCTCCGGTCGGCCCGCGACACCTTCGCGACGAAGGGCTTCGACGGTGCGTCGATCCGCGACATCGCCCAGGCGGCGGGGCTGAGCCTCTCCGCCCTCTACTACTACTTCCCGTCGAAGCAGGAAGCCCTCTACGAACTCGTCCACACCGCGTACACGTGGTACATCGAGCACAGCAGGGCCGTCATCGCCGAGGTGGACGACGATCCCGTCGACCAGCTCGCCGTCTCCGTTCGCTACCTCTCCCGCTACCGCATGGCGAACGTGTCGGTGTCGACGGTGCTGCTGCGCGACACCGAGCGCCTGGGCGGGGAGAACGCCGCCCGGATCAAGACGCTGCAGCGGGAGGCGAGGGACATCCTCGGCGACATCATCCAAGCGGGCATCGACTCGGGTGCGTTCCGGGTCAGCCACGCGCAGCTCGCGACCCGGGCGATCCTCTCGATCTGCAATTCGCTCTCGATCTGGTTCCGGCCCGGCGGTGAGCTCGACTCCGAGCAGATCGAGCGCGAGTTCACGCTCTACGCGCTGCGCATCGTCGGCATCGACGCCGACGAGGCCGAACTCGACCGTCTCCTTGCGCTGCCCGTCAACGAGGCGGGCATGCTCGACTTCATCTCCGACGGCAAGTAGGAGAGTCCGCACGGCCGCCTTCCAGGCGCTGCGTCACCCTGCGCAGGTGACGCAGCGCCCGGAAGGCAGCTGCTGCGTTACGCCCCGGCGGCGACCCGCAGCTGCCGCGCGAGTTCGCGCCGCTCCTTCTGCTCGACCGGGTCGGGCACCGGCAGGGAGGCGATGAGCCGCTTCGTGTAGTCGTTGCTCGGCGCCCCGAGCACCTTCTCGCCAGTGCCCTCCTCGAGCAGCCGGCCGTGGTAGAGCACGCCGATGCGATCCGAGAGCATGTCGACGACGGCGAGGTCGTGGCTGATGAAGAGCGCCGCGAAGTCGAACCGGTTCTGCAGATCGACGAAGAGCTCGAGCACCTTCGCCTGCACCGACACATCGAGGCCGAGGTCGGCTCGTCGGCGATGAGCAGCTCGGGGTCGAGGGCGAGGCCGCGTGCCAGCGACGCCCGCTGCCGCTGTCCGCCGGAGAGCTCGTGCGGGTAGCGCCCCGCATACTCCGCCGGCAGCTGCACGGAGTCGAGGAGCTCGAGCACCCGGGACTGCCGGTCGCGTGCGGTCATCTCGCGACGGTGGATCGCGAACGGCTCGGCGATGCACTCCCCGATCGTCAGGTGCGGGTTGAACGACGCCGCCGGGTCCTGGAAGACGAACCCGATGCGCTTGCGGATCGGCCGGAAGCCGCCCTCTCTGAACCCGACCATCTCATGTCCGAGGACGCTGAGGCTCCCGCCGCTGGCCCGCGTCAGACCCGCGATCGCCCGGCCGATCGTCGTCTTGCCCGACCCCGACTCGCCGACGAGGCCGTAGACCTCGCCCGCCCTGATGTCGAAGCTCACCGAGCTCACGGCGTGGAAGTCCGGGCGCCCGATGCCGCCGGGGTAGACGATGTCGAGGTCCTTGGCGACGACGACGGAGTCCCTCGCCGAGGCGGTCGCCCGGTCCCGCTCCTCCCCCGCGGCGGGCGCGGTCGCCGGGTCCCGCTCCTCGACGACGGCAGCTTTCCGACTGCCGGCGGCGGCCTTCCGACTGCCGGCGACGGTCGAGCCGAGCTTCGGCACGGCGGCGAGCAGGTCGCGGGTGTACTGCTCCTTCGGCTCGCTGAAGAGCGTGCCCACCGGGGAGACTTCGATGAGGTCGCCGCGGTACATCACGGCCACCCGGTCGGCGAGGTCGGCGACGACGCCCATGTTGTGGGTGATGAGGACGATCGCGGTGCCCGTGGTGTCCCGCAGGTCGCGGAGCAGATCGAGGATCTCGGCCTGCACCGTGACGTCGAGGGCGGTCGTCGGCTCGTCGGCGACGATGAGCTTGGCCCCGAGCGCCAGCGCCATCGCGATGACGATGCGCTGCTTCTGACCGCCGGAGAACTGGTGCGGGTAGTAGTCGAAGCGGTTGGCGGCATCGGGGATCCCGACCTGCTCCATCGCCGCGATCGCCTTGGCCCTGAGCTCGGAGCGGCTCGCCCGCCGATGGTGGGCCCGCAGCCCCTCGGCGATCTGCCAGCCCACCGTGAACACGGGGTTGAGCGCCGTCGAGGGCTCCTGGAAGACCATGGCGACATCGGAGCCGCGCATCTGCCGCAGCTGTTCGGGCGCGACGCTGAGCACGTTGCTGCCCGAGAGCACGACGGCGCCCGTGCGCTGCGCGGTCTCCGGCAGCAGTCCGAGGATCGACCGGGCGGTCACGGTCTTGCCCGAGCCGGATTCGCCGACGATCGCGAGCACTTCGCCGGGACGCACCTCGAGTGAGAGGTCCTTGACCGCGTGGACCTCACCGGCGTCGGTGGAGAAGGTGACGTCGAGGTGGTCGACGTCGAGGATCGGATTGTCGTTCGCACTCATGCTTCGGCCTTTCGATCGCGTGCACCGGCGGCGCCGGCCTTCGTCTTCGCCTTCCGCCGCACCCGCAGGCGCGGGTCGTTGAGGTCGTTCATCGACTCCCCGACGAGCGTGATGCCGAGCACCGTGAGCACGATCGCCAGACCCGGGTAGACCGAGGTCCACCACACGCCGCTCGTGACGTCGGGCAGCGCCTTGTTGAGGTCGTAGCCCCATTCCGCCGCCGAGGTGGGTTCGATGCCGAATCCGAGGAACCCGAGTCCGGCGAGGGTGAGGATCGCCTCGGACGAGTTGAGGGTGAAGATCAGCGGCAGCGTGCGCGTCGCGTTGCGGAAGATGTGCTTGCCGATGATCCGCGTCTTCGACGCCCCGAGGACGATCGCCGATTCGACGAAGGGCTCGGCTTTGAGCCGCAGGGTCTCGGCGCGGACGACGCGGAAGTACTGCGGGATGAAGACGACGGTGATGGACAGCGCCGCCGCGGCGATGCCGCCCCACGCGCTCGACTGCCCGCCGGAGATCGCGATCGCCATGACGAGCGCGAGCAGCAGGGTCGGGAACGCGTAGACGGCGTCGGCGATGACGACGAGGATCCGGTCGAGCCACCCACCGAGGTAGCCGGAGATCAGGCCGAGGGCGACGCCGAGGAAGAGGGAGGCGACGACGGCGACGACGATGACGGCGACCGCGGTCTGGGCTCCCCAGATGACCCGGGAGAACACGTCGTAGCCGCCGACGGTCGTGCCCCAGATGTGCTCGGCGCTCGGCGGCAGCGTGGCCCCGAAGTTCCCCTCGGAGGTGCCGAGCTGGTTGTACCCGTAGGGGGCGATGAGCGGCGCGAAGACCGCGCAGATGAGGACGAGCCCGCAGAGCACGAGACCCGTGACGAGCATGCCCCGCTGCAGACCGACGGACTGGCGCAGATGGGAGACGATGGGCAGCCGGTTGAACCACGACTTCTTCGCCTTCTCATCGAGGACGACGGCGGGGACACCGGTGCCGGGGGCCGCCTCGGCGAAGGACTCCTGGGCGCTCTCCGGCGCTTCGGTGATCCCGGTCTTCTCCGGGTGGGATGTGGACATCAGTACCTCACTCGGGGGTCGATGAAGGCGGCGATGACGTCGACGAGGAAGTTCGTGAACGCCACGATGACGGCGAGGAACACGACGATGCCCTGGACGGCGACGAAGTCGCGGGCGGTGAGGTACTCGGCGAGCTTGAAGCCGAGGCCCTTCCATTCGAACGTCGTCTCGGTGAGCACGGCGCCGGCGAGCATGAGCGCGATCTGCATGCCCATGACGGTGATGATCGGGATCAGCGCGGGCCGGTAGGCGTGCTTCGTGACGAGGCGGAACTCGGAGATCCCGCGGGAGCGGCCGGAGTCGATGTACTGCTGGCCGAGCGTGCCGATGAGGTTCGTGCGCACGAGGCGGAGGAAGACGCCGGCGGTGAGGATGCCGAGCGCCACGGCCGGGAGGACCGCGTGGGCGAGGACGTCGCCGAGGACCTCGAAGTTGCCGATGCGGATCGCGTCGATGATGTAGAAGCGGGTGGGATCGACGACCCCGGACATGATGTATTCGGTCTCCGTCGTGCCGCGCCCCGCCACCGGGAGGATCGGCCAGAAGACGCCGAAGATGAGCTTGAGGATCATGCCGGCGAAGAACACCGGGGTCGCATAGCCGAGGATCGCGAGGATGCGCAGCACCGCATCGGGGGTCTTGTCGCGCTTGTACGCGGCGATCATGCCGAAGGGGATGCCGATGATGAACGCGACGATGAGCGCGTAGAAGACGAGTTCGACGGTCGCCGCCCCGTACGTGAGGAGCACCTCGGTGACGGGCTGGCCGTCGGAGACGGTGGTCCCGAAGTCACCGCGGAGCAGATTGCCCATGTACTCGAAGTACTGGACGAGGATCGGCCGGTCGTAGCCGGCGGCGGCGACGCGTTCGGCCAGCTGCTCCCGGGTCAGGCGCCCGCCGAGTGCCGCGGTGATCGGGTCGCCGGTGATCCGCATGAGGAAGAACACCAGGGTGGTGAGGATGAAGATGGTCGGGATGATGAGGAGGAAGCGGATGAGGACGTAGCGTCCCAGGCCGCTTCCCGGGGCCTTCTTGACCGCGGCGGTCGGCTCGGCCGCCTCGGGTTGGCTGATGGCTGCAGACATGGTTCCTTCGATGTGTCGTCGTGACAGGATCGCCGTCGTGAACGAGCGGAGTCGCGGATGCGCCGCCGGGCGCACGCGCTACCGAGGTGCAGGCAAGCGGTCGGCTCACCTGCACCTCGGTGGCGACGGTCAGGGATGTGACCGTCGCTGCTCGGTGCCGCCTCGGCGCGGGCCGGGACGGGTCACGAGTCGCGTGGTGCTCACTTGCTCAGCAGCGCCAAGCGGAACTGGAACGCGGGGTCGAGGGTCTCCTCGACGCCCTTGACGTCCTTGCCAGACACGGCGATCTGGTTGCCCTGGAGCAGCGGCAGCGTCGGCAGCTGCTCGGAGAGCTGGTCCTGGATCGTGCCCAGCTCCTTCTCGCGTTCGGCCTTGTCGGCGGTCGACGCCTGATCCGTGAGCTCCTTGTTGATCTGGTCGTCACGGAAGTGGTTGGCGAGGAAGCTCGGCGTCTCATCCGTGTCGTAGAAGAACGGCACGAGGTAGTTGTCGGCGTCCGAGTAGTCGGGGAACCACCCGAGCTGGTACATCGGGTAGACGTCGGAGGTGCGGTCCTCGGAGTACTGGACCCATTCCGTCGACTGGAGGTTGACGTTGAACAGCCCGGTCTTGTCGAGCTGATCCTTGATGAGCGCGTACTCATCGCCCGAGGACGGACCGTAGTGGTCAGGGTTGTACTGGAGGTTGAGGTCGACGGGCGTCTGCACTCCCGCGTCCTCGAGAGCCTTCTTCGCCTTCTCGACGTCCGCTCCGCCCTGGCCGTCGCCGTACGCGGACTTGAGCGCCTCGTTCGCCCCCGGCAGCCCGTCGGGGACGAAGGAGTAGAGCGGGGTGTAGGTGTCCTTGTAGACCTGGCTCGCGATCGCCTGGCGGTCGATCGAGTCGGCCATCGCCTGGCGCACGGCCAGCGCCTTCTTCTCGTCGGGGTCGTCGGTCTTCGCACCGAAGGGCATCGTGTCCATGTTGTAGACGATGTAGCGGATCTCGCCGCCGGGGCCCTTGTGGACGGTGAGGTTCTCGTCCTTGCCGAGGTCCTCGATGTCGGTCGCCGACAGCGAGCGCCAGGCGACGTCGATCGTGCCCTTCTGGACGTCGAGCTTCATGTTGTTCGCGTCCGAGTAGTACCGCATCTGCACGCTGTCGGTCTTCGCCGGCTCGACGTAGCCCTGATAGTCCGGGTACGCCTTGTACGTGATGAGCTCGTTGAACTTGAAGCTGTCGATCGTGTAGGGACCCGAGAACGCCTCGGCGTCGACGATCTCCTGGTCCGGGGTGAGCGCGTCGGGCGAGAAGACGTCCTCGTCGACGATCGGTCCCGCCGCCGAGGCGAGCACGCCCGGCCAGGTCTGGTCGTTCTCCCGCTTGAGGTTGAACACGACCGTCTTGTCGTCGGGGGTCTCCACCGATTCGAGCCCGCCGAGGAGGGACGACGGTCCGTTGGGATCCTGGATCTTGAGCTGGCGGTCGAAGGAGAACTTCACATCAGAGGAGGTGAGGTCGTTGCCGTTGGCGTATTTGAGACCGTCCTTGAGCTTGACCTCGTACTTCGTCGGCTCGGTGAAGTCGGCCGATTCGGCGATCGAGGGGTTGAGCTCGGCGGTGCCGGGCTTGTAGGCGAGGATGAACGGATAGATCTGCTGCTCGACGAGCGAGGAGCCGTTGTCGTACGCTCCGGCCGGGTCGAGTGCGACCACTTTGTCAGTGGTGCCGACTGTCAGCGCGCTGCCGTCGCCGCCGGCGTCGCTGCCGGTGGTCGAGGTCGAGCATGCCGAGAGAAGCAGGGCGCCGGCGGCAGCGAGCGCTGCGGCCTTCACACCAGTTCGACGATTCATTGTGTTCCTGTCTTCCACGTGTGCTCTCCGTGTCGTCTTTGCTCGGAGAGATCCGGGTCACATCTTACGGATACCGTCCCAAATAGTGAACTGCCCCACAGAAAATGGTTGATGTCGAAACCATTTCGCAACCTCGCGATCCGCGGATCGACGGGCCTCACCGGCGAATTTGCGTCCCAGCTCACAATCGGCTTCACTTATGAGGTGGCTCACAGCCTAGCCACATCATTCTCTTGGGTAGGGTCCCTTGCGACGTGGCGCACCTGCTGCCCCCGCCGCCCCGGCACCCTCCGACGAAACAACGATTGGAAGAACGTGTCCGCAGTCATCGAATGGCTCAATGGGATCATCTGGTCATCCGCACTCGTGTACCTCTGCCTCGGTGCCGGTGTCTACTTCACCATCCGGTCCCGCGCCGTCCAGATCCGCAAGATCAAGTCGATCTTCACGCAGATGTTCCGGGGCAGGAGCTCCGAGGACGGCGTCTCGTCGTTCCAGGCGCTGTCGATGTCGCTGGCCGGACGCGTCGGCGTCGGCAACATCGCCGGCGTCGCCACGGCGATCGGCTTCGGCGGACCCGGTGCCGTCGTGTGGATGTGGATCTCCGCCCTCCTCGGCGCCTCGACCTCCTACGTCGAATCGACGCTGGGTCAGACATACAAGGAGAAGGACCCCAAGACCGGCGAGTACCGCGGCGGTCCGGCCTTCTACCTCGAGAAGGCCTACGAGTACACGCGCTTCGGGAAGTTCTTCAAGGTCTACGGCTTCGTCTTCGCCGCCGTCACGGTCCTCGCGATGTCGTTCCTCCTGCCCGGCGTCCAGTCGCGGGCCATCGGCGGTGCGGTGACGAACGCATGGAACCTGCCGACCTGGGTCACGGCGCTCGCCCTCGTCGTCATCATGGCCTTCATCGTCATCGGCGGCGTCAAGCGCATCGCGCACTTCGCGTCACTGGCCGTGCCGTTCATGGCCGTCATCTACATCCTCGCCGCGATCGCGGTGACCTTCCTCAACGCCGACCAGATCGTGCCCGTCATCGAGCTGATCTTCAAGTCCGCGTTCGGCATCGACACGAGCACGCAGGCGGCCTTCGGCGGCATCATGGGCCTCGCCGTCCAGTGGGGTGTCCAGCGCGGCATCTACTCCAACGAGGCCGGTCAGGGCACCGGTCCCCACGCCGCGGCCGCCGCCGAGGTGTCCCACCCGACCAAGCAGGGCCTCGTCCAGGCCGGTTCGGTCTACATCGACACCCTCTTCGTCTGCTCGGCCACGGCCTTCATGATCCTGTCGACCGGCATGTACCGCGTGCTCAGCCCCGAAGGCGAGATCATCGGCTCGGGTCGCGGGCAGCTCGTCGAGTCCCTCGAGACGACACCGGGCGAGGGCTGGCCGCAGTCGGGTCTCGACTCGATCTTCCCGGGCATCGGCGCGAGCTTCATCGCGATCTCGATCTTCCTCTTCGCGCTCACCACGATCGTCGCCTACTACTACATGGCGGAGACGAACCTCGTCTACCTGCTCGGCAAGTTCAAGAACCCCGTGTTCCTCACGATCGGCACCCGCGCCCTGCAGGTGCTCATCCTCATCGCCGTCGCGATCGGCGTGATGAACGACAACCCCGGTGATGCGTGGGCGCTCGGCGACATCGGCGTCGGCGCCATGGCGTGGCTCAACATCGTCGGCATCCTCATCCTCCAGCAGCCGGCCTTCAAGCTGCTGCGGGACTTCGAGCGGCAGCAGAAGCTCGGCCTCGACCCCGAGTTCGACCCCCAGGCCGTCGGCATCAGGAATGCGACGTTCTGGGAGGAGCGCTGGGCGCGGATGAAGGCCGGCGAGCAGGTGCCGCAGGGCTGAGTGCCGCGCGGTTCGGGGCACTGCACCGGCTGAATGCCCTGAACCGTGCGCACCGGCTGCCGGCACGAGACCGTGCGCTCCGGCTGCCGGCGCGAGACAGCCCACCTGTTGCAGGCGCGGCACTGAGACGACGAGGCCCGGGACAATGGCGTCCCGGGCCTCGTGCCGTCTCGACTCAGACGGCGGGCAGGTGCTGGGTGATGCAGTGGATCCCGCCGCCGTAGGCGAAGATGTCCCGCGCATCGACGCCGACGATCTCGCGCCCCGGGTACGCCTCGGCGAGCCGGTCGAGCGCGAGGGCATCGTTGGGGTCGTCGAAGGTGCACGCGATGACCGCCCCGTTGGTGACGAGGTGATTGACGTAGCTGTAGTCGGTCCACCCCTCCTCGTCGCGGACCCGCTCGGGAGCGTCGAGCTCGATCACCCTCCACGGCTGACCGTCACGCGCCGAGGCGGCGGCGAGGACCTCGTCGTAGACAGGACCGAGGTGGTGGTCGGGGTGACGGGGGTCCCGCTGCCGGTGGATGAGCACCGTGTGCTCGTCGGGCAGGGTCGCGACGATGTCGATGTGACCGCGGGTGCCGAAGCGCTGGGAGTCCCGGTGCAGCCGCGCGGGAACCAGATCGTGCGGTCGACGCCGAGGGTGCGCCGCAGCTCCGCCTCGATCTCATCCCGTGACCAGCTCGGGTTGCGGAAGCGGTCGAGCTGGACGGTGTCGGTGACGAGCACGGTCCCGGCTCCGTCGACGTGGATCCCGCCGCCCTCGTTGACGAGCTCGGAGTCGACCACCTCGGCGCCGGCATGTGCGGCGACGATGCGACCGATCTCCCTGTCCTTGCCCCACCGCGCCCATTCCTGCTGACCCCACCCGTTGAACGTCCAGTCCACCGCGCCGAGGCGGCCGCCGTCGCCGATGACGAAGGTCGGTCCGATGTCACGCATCCACGCGTCGTCGAGCGGTGCGGTGAGCAGCTCGATGTCCGCGGTCAGCATCGCCTCGGCGGCGGCGCGGTCGTCAGGGTCGACGACCATCGTCACGGGCACGAAGTCCTGGGTCGCGTGGGCGACGGCCGTCCACGCCCGGCGGGCGTCCTCGGCATCGCCGAAGGACAGTCCGCGGGACGGGAACGCCATGTAGACGCGGTCGTGCGGGGCGGTCTCGCTCGGCATCCGCCAGCGCGGGCTCGAGTCGGCCGCGGGAGTTCCGGTCGCTGTCGTGGTCTCGGTGTTCGTCATCTCGTCATCCTTGGGGTGTCTGTGGGGTCGCCGTGCTGGTCGGCGGTGGGGTGGTCTCGCGGGTGGTTTTGCGTGCGGTCGCCGCGTCGAGGATGGAGGCGGCGCCGAGGCGGATGAGCCGCTGCGCCTCCGCGGTGTCGAGCTGGTCGCTCAGCCACCGTCCCGAGATCCCCTCGACGAGCACGGTGAGGAGGGTCGCGGTTTCGGCCACGACCGCCTCGGTGAGGCCGAGGGAGCGCAGGAGCGGGCCGAAGCGCTTCTCCCATTCCTCCGTCGTCGCGGCCAGCGGGCCGCGGAGTTCGGCTTCGAAGACGGCGATCGCGCGGATCTCGTTCCAGACGACGGAGTCCCCGCGGAGGCCGGCGGCGTCACCGACCTCGCCGACGAGCTGGTCGATGATGATGTCGACGTCGTCGCCACCGGTCGCCGGGTGGAGCACGCGCTCTTCGACGGCCTGGTTGACGGAGTCGATCGTGGCCGTGAGCAGGCCTGCGCGGTCCTCGAAGTGGTAGTAGACGAGTCCGAGGGAGACGCCGGCCCGTTTCGCGACGTTCTGCACCCGCAGCCCGCGCACTCCGTTCTCAGCGATCTCCTCGCGGGTGGCTTCGAGGATCCGCGCGCTTGCATCCGGTTTCGCCATGGTCGGCCCCGCCTCTCTCATCGGCGCGCCTCCTCGGCGAGCGCCGGTACGTCGTCGTCGACACCAGTCTCCGGCCACACCCGCAGCGCACACAAATAGAGTCCCCCGCCGACGATCATCGAGACCGGCAGGCTGATGTCCACGCCCCCGGCGACGTCGGCCAGCGGTGCCGCATAGAGCTCGTTCTGCACGGTGAGGAGGCCGGCGCTCGCGCCGACGAGGAACGGGATGACCGCCCGCAGGTTCCAGCCGCGGGAGAACCAGTACCGTCCGCCGCTCAGCCCGAACCCGAACCGCTGGAGGGCGACCGGGTCGTAGCGGCCCCGGCGGGCGACGAGGAAGCCGATGCCGTTGATGACGACCCACGTTCCGGCGAACGCGTTGAGCACGACGGTCATCGCGGTGATCGAGGAGATCGCGTCGGCGGCGATGACGCCGAGGTACATGACGACGACGGCGATGCCCGAGGTGATGAGCGTCGTCTGGGTCCGCGTGAGGCGGGGAATGATCGATTCGAGGTCGAGTCCGCTGGCGTAGATGTTGATGACGCCCTGACCGAAGCCGCCGAAGACGGCGAGCACGAGCAGCGGGACGAGGTACCAGGTCGGGGCCGCGGCGACGAGATCGGCGACATAGGACTCCGAGAGCACCGGGAACGTCGAGGCGGTGAACGCGCCGAAGACCGCGGTTGCGAAGAGGCCGGTGAAGATCCCCGCCGAGGCGGCCAGAGCCACCTGCCGGTCGCTGAATCTCCGCGGAGAGATCCGCCGCGTGTAGTCGCCGACCGACGGCGCATAGGAGAGGGGACCGCCGATCGAGATCGTCACCGCGAAGAGCCACGTCGGCCAGAAGTCGCCGAGGAGGTAGTCGGCGGCCGGCGCCGCGGGGTCGAATCCGGGAGCGTAGGCGAGGACACCGAGGCAGAGCAGGATCCCGGCGACGGGGATGATGACCTTCTGCAGGGCGACGATCGTCCCATGTCCGAAGAGGGCGATGAGCACGACCTCGACGGCGATGATCGCGTAGCCGATGAGGAACGCCGTGTCGTTCTGCGCGGTCCCGAAGAGGCGGTGCGCTCCGGCGACGAGCGCCTCCCCGGAGGTCCACACGGCGATCGCCGCATAGGCGATGGCGAAGAGGAGCGTCAGCGTCGACCCGAGCAGGCGCCCGCGCATCCCGAAGTGGGCGCCGCTCGAGACGGGATTGTTCGTGCCCGTACGGGTGCCCAGCAGCGTCATCGGCACCATGAGTCCGAGCCCGATGACGAGACCGACGGCGCTCGAGGCGACCGCCTGCCAGAAGCTGAGCCCGAAGGAGATCGGCAGCCACCCGAAGATCACCACGGACAGGGCGAGGTTGCCGCCGACGAAGACGCGGAAGAGGTTTCCCGGCGTCGATCGGCGCGCCGCGATCGGCACGAAGTCGACGCCTGCGCGTTCGACGCGACCGAACCGGTCCGCCTTCCCTCCCACGTCGCGGGCTGCGCCCGGGGTCTGCGCACGTCGTTGTGCTGAGTTCGCCATCTCACTCCTTTGGAAACGTCGTCGTGTCGGCTATCGTAATACTGACTGAATTTTCAGTCAATGAATAACATCGCCATTGAGACCGGGAGCAATGATGACCCCAGTGCCGCCGACCATCACGATCGCCGAACTCCGCGCACAGCTGACTGCGGGCGCGATCTCCGCCGCAGAGCTGCTGGATGTCCACCTCGCCCGCATCGCGGCCGATCCCGCCCTCAATGCCGTCGTCGTCGACAACCCGGCGGCCCATGCCGCGGCCGCGGAGTCCGACCGCAGGCTCGCCGACGGCACAGCCCGCCCTCTCGAGGGAATCCCCTTCACCGTCAAGGACTCGTTCATGGTCGCCGGCCTCACGGTCGCCGCAGGATCCCCGGCGTTCGCCGACCTCGAAGCCCGGTGGGATGCGTTCTCAGTCGCGCGCCTCCGCGCGGCGGGCGCGGTGCTCATCGGCAAGACGACGATGCCGCCGCTCGCCGACGGGGGCATGCAGCGCGGTCTCTACGGGCGTGCGGAGAGCCCCTTCAACCGGGACTTCCTCGCCGCCGCCTACGCCTCAGGGTCGTCGAACGGCTCGGGCGTCGCCGTGGCCGCCTCACTCTGCCAGTTCGGCCTCGGGGAGGAGACCGTGTCGTCGGGCCGCAGCCCCGCCTCGAACAACGGCATCGTCGCCTACACCCCCTCGCGCGGACTCATCTCCCTGCGCGGGAACTGGCCGCTGTTCCCCACTCGCGACGTCGTCGTCCCGCACACGAAGTCCGTCACCGACCTCCTCGAGGTGCTCAACGTCCTCGTCGCCGACGATCCCGAGACGCGCGGGGACTTCTGGCGACTCCAGACCGCCGTCCCGCTGCCGCGACCGAGCGAGTGGCGCCCCGCGGACTTCCGGGCCATCGGCCGGCCCGGCATGCTCGCCGGGGCGCGGCTCGCGGCCCCTCGCCGCTACCTCGGCGCGGATTCCCTCATCGAGGTCCACCCCGACGTGCGCGCCCTGTGGGAGGACACGCGGGCGCGTCTCGAAGCGGCAGGGGCGACGGTCGTCGAGACCGATTTCCCACTCATCGACGAGTACGAGGGCACGAGTCCGACCCATGAGAGGCTCGCCGAGGCGGCCGACCTCCCCCGCGGCTGGATGGAGCACGAATTCACCACCCTGCCCGCCTTCGGCTGGGACGACTTCCTCCGCGCGAACGGGGATCCGGCACTGGACAGCCTCGTCAAGGCCGACCCCGCCCTGCTCTTCCCGCTGCCGGCCGGTACGCTGCCCGATCGCTATCCGGAGGTCGCCGACAACCTCAATCGCTACGACGACATCGTCGCCGTCGCCCGCGCCCACCCCTCCGGCATCGACGTCACTGCGATCCCCGGGTTCGCCGAGGCGCTCGGGGAGCTCGAGGACCTCCGCGTCCGGCTGCTCGAGGACTGGCTCGACGATGAGGGCTTCGACGCCGTCGTCTTCCCCGCGAACGCGGACGTCGGAGGTGCCGACGCCGATCGCGATCCCGCCTCGGCTGACCTCGCGTGGCGCAACGGAACGCACTACTCGAACGGCAACCTCGCGCTGCGCCATCTCGGGGTGCCCACGGTGACGACGTCGATGGGAACGATGGCGTCGACGGGGATGCCGGTTGGCGTCACGTTCGCCGGCGCCGCCTACACGGATGCGACGCTGCTCGGCCTGGCATGGGACTTCGAGCGGGTGCGGGGTCCGCGCCCGCTGCCGCCGATCGACGAGCACTGGGAGTTCGCCGCCGGAACCGAGCCGACCGCCTGAGTTCCGGAGTTTCGGAAAACCTTTTCCATTTCTATCTCAAATGCTGACGTGTCTGTGTGTTTTCTCCGCATGTGCGGATAGATTGACCCAATGAAGAAGAGACTGATTGCCATGTGCACTGCCGCACTGCTCACCCTCAGCGCCTGCTCGACCGGGGCCTCCGGGTCCGACTCGCAGACCGACTCCGCAGAGCCGACGACGCTCACCGTCTTCGCCGCCGCCTCGCTGACCGAGGTCTTCGACGAGATCGCCGCCGAGTACAAGAAGGCGGAGCCCAACGTCGATGTGACGTTCTCCTTCGCCGGCTCCTCCGATCTCGTCTCGCAGATCACCGAAGGTGCGCCCGCCGATGTCATCGCCACCGCGGATGAGAAGACGATGAACGATCTCGAGAGCGCCGAGCTCCTCGCCGGGACGCCGGAGATCTTCGCGTCGAACACGCTCACGCTCGCCGTGGCCCCCGGCAATCCGAAGAACATCGCGAGCTCGCAGGACTTCGCCGGCAACGACCTCGTCGTCTGCGCACCCCAGGTCCCCTGCGGTGCGGCCACGCAGAAGTGGGCGGATCAGAACGGCGTGACGCTCGATCCCGCCAGTGAGGAGAACTCGGTCACCGACGTCCTCGGCAAGGTGAGCGCGGGTCAGGCCGACGCCGGCATCGTCTACGTCACCGATGTCGCCCGCTCCGACGGTTCGGTCGACCAGGTCGACCTCGACGGTGCGGACAAGGTCGTCAACCAGTACCCCGCGGCCACGGTGAAGGCGAGTGAGAACCAGGAGCAGGCCGACGCCTTCGTCAGGTTCCTCACGTCGGACACGGCTGTCGCGATGCTCAAGGATGCCGGCTTCTCGACCCCGTAGGCCGGTGGCACCCCGGGCCACGCGCACCGCTCGCCTCCCGGCGCGCCGGCTCCCGGCACGCCACCTCCAGCACACCGCTCCCCCAGCACACCGAAGGGCCCCGCTTCGCACAATGACGAAGCGAGGCCCTTCGGTCTGTTGCGGCTAGCGCGTGTGCCGCGGCTGGCGCAGCAGGCGGTCACTCGCGCGATCACTCGACCGCTGAATCGCCGTTGCCCGGCTCCAGCGCCCGGCGCTCAGCGCCGCGCGGGCCCGGCGCCGGGTGTCATCACTTGGCGCTCGTGCCCGCCGAGCCGAGGTTCTCGCACGCTTCGACGACGCGCGCGGCCATGCCCGCCTCGGCGGCCTTGCCGTACGACCGGGGATCGTATTCCTTCTTGTTGCCGACCTCGCCGTCGATCTTGAGCACGCCGTCGTAGTGGCGGAACATGTGATCGGCGACGGGACGGGTGAACGCGTACTGGGTGTCGGTGTCGACGTTCATCTTCACGACTCCGTGGCGGACCGCCTCGGCGATCTCCTCTGCACTCGATCCCGAGCCGCCGTGGAAGACGAGGTCGAAGGGCTTGTCCTTGCCGACCTCCTTGCCGACGGCGGCCTGGATCTCGCCGAGGAGCTCGGGACGGAGCTTGACGTTGCCGGGCTTGTAGACGCCGTGGACGTTGCCGAAGGTGAGCGCCGTGAGGTAGCGGCCCTTCTCCCCCGAGCCGAGCGCGCGCACCGTGGCCAGACCGTCCTCGACGGTGGTGTAGAGCTGCTCGTTGATCTCGTTCTCGACGCCGTCCTCTTCGCCGCCGACGACGCCGACCTCGATCTCGAGGATGACATTGGCGGCCGCCGCCAGGCCGAGCAGCTCCTCGGCGAGGGTGAGGTTCTCATCGAGCGGCACGGCCGATCCGTCCCACATGTGCGACTGGAAGTAGGGCTGGCCACCCGACTTGACGCGTTCGGTCGAGGCTTCGAGGAGGGGCTTGACCCAGGCTTCGACGGCGTCCTTGGGGGCGTGGTCGGTGTGGAGGGCGATGTTGACGTCGTAGCTCTTGGCGACTTCGTTGGCGAACGCGGAGAACGCTATCGCCCCGCGCACGCGGTCCTTGATCGTCGGGCCGGAGATGTACTCCGCACCGCCGGTCGAGAGCTGGATGATGCCGTCGGATCCCGCCTCGGCGAATCCGCGGATCGCCGCGTTGATCGTCTGCGAGGACGTGCAGTTGATCGCCGGATAGGCGAATCCCTGGGCCTTCGCCCGGTCGATCATCTCGGCGTACACATCGGGGCTGGCAATGGGCATGTGGGCTCCTTGGTCGGTCCGGTGGCGGTCGTGTGCCTCCACCCTACTCGGTTCTCCCCAGGCGACTGAAGCACATCCGCCGACCTGCTCGCCGTAGGTCGTGCCCGCCCCCGACCGCCCGATCGCGTCGAGTGGCTCGCCGCCGTGTGGCGCCGGGCGGCTCGCCCCGCATTCGCGCCGGGCGACCGGCCCCCGCAGTGTGCCGAGCACGTTTGCGCAGTTGAAGCTGAGATGGCCAGTTCCCGTATTGGCCATCTCAGGCTCAACTGGCGCAAACCGGAGTGGAGGCCGGCATCGTGGTCGAGCTCCGCGGGTTACCGGCGCCCGCGGGCCGACGCGGGACGCCTCCTGGCGGTCGGGCGCCCGTCGTCGGCAGACCGTCGTCTCCGCGGAAGCTTCCGCTGCAGCTCACCCTGGTTTCCAGGGCTCACGTCATGACATGAGCCGCCGAAACCAGGGTGAGCCCCA
This sequence comes from Brevibacterium sp. LAARM2_SD2, assembly GCF_057364785.1. Classification (NCBI taxonomy): domain Bacteria; kingdom Bacillati; phylum Actinomycetota; class Actinomycetes; order Micrococcales; family Brevibacteriaceae; genus Brevibacterium; species Brevibacterium sp. LAARM2_SD2. Next base: position 90,294 of record NZ_JBNFOM010000004.1, read on the forward strand.
CCAGGACCCTCGCCGAGGCGGTCGCCGGGTCGTCCGACTCCTGCCGGTTTCGGATCGTTCGCGCAGACGAGAACGGCGGCCATGTGAGGAATCCACATGGCCGCCGCTGCGGTCCGGTGACCGGGCCGAGGCATCTCGGCAGAACACCGTGTCCGGTGGAGGGCCGAGCCGTTTCGCGCCGGAAGCCCAGCCACTCAACCGGACGCCGAACCCGATGACAGGCCCCGACCACTCAGTCGAGTGCCGGGCCCCGCCGCTCGGGGGTCGGTTCCCGAAACCGGGTTCTACTCGAGGCCGTCGCGTCCGGACTGGTCGCGTTCGGAGCCGTCCCGACCAGGACTGTCCTTGCGCAGGCTGAACTTCCGCCCGGTGTCCTTGCCGGACCCGCCGTCACGTGCCCCACCAGAGCGTGCCCCGCCGTCACGTGCCCCACCAGAGCGCGCCCCACCGGAGCGCGGGTCGTCCTTGCGGACGACCTTCTCGTCCTTGCGCACGACCTTCTCGCGCTGACGCTCGATGAGCCCCTTGCTGCGGGTGATCTGGTAGTCGATGCGCTCATCGACGATGTCGCCGAGGTACTCGTCGAAGTCATCGGCGAGGTGCTCGCCGACGGCCCGGTAGGCCGCCGCGCGCTCGATCGCCGCGGTGCGCTTCGCTTCCTTCCCGAACGCCTTGAGCGTCGAGATGCACACGAGGATGAGGATGATGCTGAACGGCAGCGCTGTGATCAGCGACCCCGCTTGCAGCGCGGTGAGTCCACCGGCGGTGAGCAGCGCGATCGCGAGCGCACCCTCGAGCAGCGCCCAGAGCACACGCGACCAGATCGGCGGGTTCGGGTGACCGCCGGAGGCGAGCATGTCGACGACGAGCGAACCGGAGTCCGAGGACGTGATGAAGAAGATCGCCACGAGGATGATCGCGATGACCGAGAGGATCGAGCCCAGCGGCAGATCGCCGAGGACGTCGAAGAGCACACGCTCGGCGACAACGCCCTCCTCCGGGTCGACGAGGTCACCGGCACCGAAGAGCTGGCGGAAGATGCCGGTGCCGCCCATGACGGAGAACCAGAAGAACCCGACGAGCGAGGGCACGAGGAGGACGCCGGCGATGAACTCGCGCACGGTGCGACCACGCGAGATGCGGGCGATGAAGACACCGACGAACGGCGCCCACGAGATCCACCAGCCCCAGTAGAAGAGGGTCCACGACGCGTTCCACTCGGCACCCTCCTCACCGGTGTAGGCGCCGATGTCGAAGGTCATGCCGAGCACGTTGGCGAGGTAGACGCCGAGGGATTCGACGAAGTTCTGGAAGAGGAAGAGCGTGGGTCCGAACACGAGCACGGTGACGAGCAGGACGCCCGCCATCGTCAGGTTGATGTTCGACAGCCACTTGATGCCCGCGCCCACACCGGAGACCACCGAGGTGGTGGCGAGCAGCGTGATGATGACGATGAGGATGATGAGGAAGAGGTTGTCGTACTCACCGACGACGCCGATGTGCGCGAGTCCCGCCGAGATCTGCTGCACGCCGAGGCCGAGCGAGGTCGCGATGCCGAAGACGGTGCCGAAGATCGCGATGACGTCGATCGTGTCACCGGCCCAGCCCTTGACGTAGCGGCCGAGCAGCGGTTCGAGCGCCCAGCGGATCGACAGCGGGCGACCGCGGCGGTGGATCGCGTAGGCGAGCGCCATGCCGAGCACGGCGTAGAGCGCCCACGGGTGCAGACCCCAGTGGACGAAGGTCTGAGCCATGCCCAGCTGGGCGTTCTCGACCTCGTTGCCGCCCCATCCGGGCTTCGGTCCGGTCGTGGCGTAGGTGAGCGGTTCGGCGACACCGTAGAAGACGAGGCCGATGCCCATGCCGGCGGCGAAGAGCATGGCGAACCAGGAGAGGACGCCGAATTCGGGTTCGTCCTCATCCTTGCCGAGCTTGATCCGGCCGTACTTCGAGACGCCGACGAAGATCGCGAAGGCGACGAAGGCGCCGACGACGAGCATGTAGTACCAGCCGAGGTCGGCGACGATCCAGGCCTGGATGTCGAGGATGACCTGCCCCGCGCTGTCGGGGAAGAGCACCGAGAGCCCGGCGACGGCGACGATGACGATGAGGGCGGGCCAGAAGACGCGCGGGGCGATCATGCCCCGGCCGATCTTCACGCCCTGGCGGCGCAGCTTCTCCGTGATCGCGTCGTCGGAGTCGTCCTCGCCGATGTGGAGTCGATCGGGCAGGTGGAGCCGCACCGGATCGGGGGCTCCGAAGAGGTAGTGAGCCTGCTCTTCGGGCGGGATCGCGGTGCCCTGGGAGTCCGCGCCGGGCGCCGCCTCCGCGTCGTGACGGGCGGTTTCGGCACCGTCTCCGCCTGGCGGATCCCCCGCCGCTGTGGCTTTGTCCGCTTGAGAATCAGTCATGATTTCCTTCGCATCGAGTGCACTTAACCGACTTTCTACCTTGCCGGAATCCTGAGGGAACATCAACCGAACTCTCACCCAATGAACAATCTCGGACCTGGGAATTCAGTACAGTGACGTCATGCACTCACCTCCGCGAACCCCTGTCAGCTCGCGCATCGGCGTCTTCAGCTGGGCGCTGTGGGACTGGGGTTCGGCGTCGTTCAATGCCGTCATCATCACATTCGTCTTCACCCCGTACCTGACGAAGGCGGTGGCGAGCAGCGAGGAGTCCGGCTCCGCGGCGCTCGGCTGGTCGATGGCCGCCGCCGGACTCGTCATCGCCCTCGTCGCCCCGGCCGTCGGCACCCGCGCCGATGCCGGCGGGCGGCACAAGCTCTGGCTCGGCGTCCACACGGGAATCGTCATCGTGACGATGGCCGGTCTCTTCTTCGTCCGCGACTCCCCCGCCTATCTGTGGCTGGGTCTGCTCCTCATCGCCGTGGGCAGCGTCTTCTTCGAATTCGCCGAGGTGGCCTACAACGGCATCATGGTCCGCATCACGACCCCCGACAACGTCGGCAAGGTCTCCGGCTTCGGCTGGGGCATGGGCTATGCGGGAGGGCTCGTGCTCCTCGTCCTCCTCCTCGTCCTCGTCATCCAGCCCGAGGTCGGCCTCTTCGGCGCCACCGACGAGGACGGCCTGCGCTTCCGCATCGTCGCAGTGCTCTCGGCCGTGTGGTTCGCGGTCTTCGCGATCCCGGTCCTCGTCACCGCCCCGGGCGCGAAGGTCACGGGCACCTCGGGCGGCCATCCGATCAGGGCGTTCATCGCCGACTACGCATCCCTCGTCCGCCGCCTCGTGCGGATGTGGAAGCACGAGCATCAGACGCTGCGCTTCTTCATCGCCTCGGCGATCTTCCGCGACGGGCTCGCCGCGATCTTCGCGTTCGCCGGGGTGCTCGCGGCCGGCAGCTACGGCTTCTCGGCCACGCAGATCATCATCCTCGGCGTCGCGGCGAACATTGCGGCCGGCGCCGGAGCGATGATCGCCGGGCTCTTCGACGACCGCTTCGGCCCCAAACCCGTGATCATCACCGGGCTCATCGTCATCATCGCCGGCGGAGTGCCGATCCTTCTCACCGACGACCCGGCCGTGTTCTGGGTGTGCGCGCTCGTCCTCAGCTTCTGCGTCGGCCCCGTCCAGGCCTCGTCGCGGTCGTTCCTCGCCCGCCTCACCCCGCCCGAGCGCGCCGGCGAGAACTTCGGCCTCTACGCGACGACCGGCCGGGCCGTGAGCTTCCTCGGCCCGGCGATGTTCGCGCTCTTCATCTCCCTGCTCGGATATCAGCGTGCGGGCACGCTCGGCATCATCATCGTCCTCATCATCGGCCTCGCCCTCATCATCGCGGTGAAGTCGGACGCGCCGCAGCGGTCGATGGCGGCGATGGCGAAGGAGTGAGTCCCGCCGAGGCGGCTGCCCGTTCCGCACCCGACCGCACCGAGGCGGCTGCCCGTTCCGTACCCGTCCCCGCCGAGGCGGGAGGTCGTCAGCGTTCGGCGAGGAGGTCGTCGATCTGCCCGATCGCCGCCGTGGCACCCTCGACGACACCCATCTCGAGGACCGTCTTCAGGCCTTCGGCGGTGTCGAAGACCGAGGTGTAGACGGCCTTCGTGCCGTCGCCGTCGGCGGTGAACGTGTAGGTGTTCGCGCTGCCGGGCAGGGACTGCGCGATGTCGAAGTTCTCATCGGCGAAGTAGTCGCGGAAGGAGAAGCTCACGGGCGCGTCGACGGCGGTGACCTCCCAGAGGCCGTAGTACTTCTCCCCCTCGGGTCCGGTCATGTAGTAGGTGACCCGACCGCCGGGGACGAGGTCGTGGTCGACGACGGTGGCCGGATGCGTCGGCGGTCCCCACACCTTCTCGAGCTGCCGGGGATCGGCGTAGACTTCCCAGACCCTCTCTGGCGGGGCGGCGAACTGCGCGACCATCGTCAGGGTCTTCGTGTCCTCGTTGTGGCTGGTCTCCGTCACCGGCATGACTGCTCCTTCGTCATTGAATCCGTTTATCCCTCCGCGCCCGGGCGGGGCAGAGGCGTCGTGTCCGCGTCGTCGGCGGCGAGCAGGGCATCGATGCGCTCGACGCGGTCCCGCCATTGGAGTTCGAGATCGCCGAGGAGGTCGCGCACGGTGCGGATCGCGCCGACATCGGCCCGGGTGACCTGGCGACGTCCGCTGCGCTCCTTCGTCACGAGACCCGCCCGCTCGAGCACGGCGACGTGCTTCTGCACGGCGGCGAAGCTCATGTCGTAGTCCTCGGCGAGTTCGGACACGGACAGTCCGTCGACGAGGACACGGCGGACGATGTCGCGCCGCGTCCGATCCGCCAACGCCTGGAACATCGCGTCGACATCGTCGTCGAGTCGGGCTGTCATGCCCACATCCTACAACCGAACGGTTGTACGTCAAGGGGTGTGCGCGCACCGCATCGCTCGATCACCCCGCAAACGATGCCCCCGAGGTGGATCCGGCTCGATTTCAGCGGAATCATCGAGCCGGATCCACCTCGCGGAGGGCGGCGCGGCTGCCCGGCGACCAGGCGCAGCCCGTCGACAGCGGCCCGCCGACGCCCCTCTCCGGAGGCGGACCCGACCGCCGGGCTCACCGCGCTGCAGAAAAATTCACCGTCACCCTGTTGACGCCTCGATTGAACACGCGTTTAATATTGAACATGCGTTCAACCACTCCGCGGGACGAGCCCTCCCGCTCCCCCAACTCCTCACCCGAGACGGCTGAGAGGATCCTCGACGCCGCGGTCGGCGAGTTCGCCGCCCACGGCTTCGCGAAGGCGACCGTGCGCGGCATCGCCGCCGCCGCCGGCGTCTCCCCGGGCCTCGTCATCCACCATTTCGGGTCGAAGGAGGGACTGCGCACCGCGTGCGACGACCACGTCTTCGATCTCATCACCGAGAAGAAGGTCGAGAACGCCGGGTACGCGGTCATGGCCGTGCAGATGATGTTCGACGATCCGGCGATGTCGACGGCCGTCGACTACCTGCTCAAGTCGCTGCTCGATCCGAGTGAGCACGGGCAGCGGTACTTCGACCACTACGTCGACCTCGTCGAGTCCTACATCGTCGAGGGCTTCGCCGGCTACGAATTCCGGCAGAGCGAGGACACCCGCGGGCAGGCCGCGATGCTCGCCGTCATGGCTCTGGCCCCGGCGATGCTCAGCCGGCGCCTCGAGGCGAACCTCGGCACCGCGGAAGTCGCCTCGACGATGACGCGGCTCGCCCCGCACCTGCTCGACCTCTACTGGAACGGGGTGCTCGCCTCGGCGCCGGAGCAGAGTCCCGCCCCACCGGGCACCGCACAGGCAGGCACCGACGCGGCGCACGACGGGGCACCGGAAACCCCGCCGGGCACCGCCCCACCGACCGGCACCGCCCCACCGACCGACGACACGCCACCTGAGGCCCCACCCCATACCAGCACCACTTCATCACGCACCCAGGGAGATGACGCATCATGACCGCTGACACGAGCACCGTAGACACGAGCACTGCACACGAGACCACGACCTCGACCGCCTCGGCGGCCATCGAGATGACCGACGTCGTCAAGACCTACGGTCGCGTCCGCGCCCTCGACGGGCTCACCCTCTCCGTCGCCCGCGGGGAGGTCCACGGCTTCCTCGGACCCAACGGCGCGGGCAAGTCGACGACGATCCGGATCCTCCTGGGGATCCTTCGCTCGGATGCGGGACGGATCAGCCTCCTCGGCGACAATCCGTGGTCGCATGCGGTGTCCCTGCACCGGCGGCTCGCCTACGTTCCCGGCGACGTCGAACTGTGGCCGGGGCTGACCGGAGGCGAGGCGATCGACCTGTTCTCCCGGCTGCGCGGCGGGGTCGACACGGCCAAGCGCGACGAGCTCATCGAGCGCTTCGACCTAGACCCGCGGAAGAAGGGACGGACGTACTCGAAGGGCAACCGGCAGAAGGTCGCGCTCATCTCCGCACTCGCCTCGAACGTCGAGCTGCTCCTCCTCGACGAGCCGACGGCCGGGCTCGATCCGCTCATGGAAGCCGTCTTCCAGGAGTGCATCCGCGAGGCGAAGGACCAGGGGCGCACGGTGCTGCTCTCGAGCCACATCCTCGCGCAGGTCGAAGCGCTCGCCGATCGGGTCTCGATCATCCGCGCCGGCAGGATCGTCGAGACCGGGGCGCTCGCCGACCTGCGCCACCTCTCACGGACGACGGTGACCGTCCAGGTCGAAAAGGACATCCCCGAGCTCACGACGATGACCGGGGTCCACGACCTCGTCCGCGAAGGACCGCAGCTGCACTTCAGCGCCGACACCGCGCAGCTGCCGGGGATCATGCGGGCCCTGGGCGACCACGACATCCGGTCGCTGACGGCCACGCCGCCCACCCTCGAACAGCTCCTGCTGCGCCACTACGGATCGGAGAACCGGTGATGAACACGCACACGGCGACAACGGCCCGGACCCGCGACGGCGACACCCGCCTGCTCACCTCGGCGCCTCCCGGCACCCACGGCAGGCATGCGGCAGCAGAGGGACACCGGGACCACCCGGCCCACCGGGCCGAGCGGGGCACGAATCTCACCGGGCTCGGCACCCTGTTGCGCTTCATGCTCCGCCGTGACCGCTGGCGCCTGCCGCTGTGGGTGCTCGGCCTCTCGGCGATGGCCGCGTACTTCTCGAACGCGATCGCCCTCGTCCTCGACGGCAGCTCGCTCGAGGCGATGACGGTCTTCGCGAAGAACCCCGTCATGGGCCTCATCACGGGACCCGGTTACGGCTTCGACGACATCACCGTGCCCCGCTTCATCGTCGGGATGTACGGCGTCTTCCTCATGCTCGGGGCCGCGCTCATGTCGATCCTCACGATCTCCCGCCACACCCGCAGCGAGGAGCAGACCGGCCGGGCCGAACTCGTCCGCGCCGACGTCACCGGACGCCACACGCAGCTCATCGCCGCGCTTGTCCTCACGCTGGGGATGAACGTCCTCGTCGCCCTCGGCACGACGCTCGCATTCTTCTACTCCGAGGCCGCACCCCGCCCGTTCTCCTCCGCCCTGCTCTTCGGGGCGAGCATCGGCGCGGTCGGCTGGGTGTTCGCCGGGGTCGCCGCGGTGACCGCGCAGCTCTCCGCGTTCGCACGCGCCTGCTCGGGCATCGCCGGGGCGATCCTCGCGGTGTTCTTCATCGTCCGCGGGCTCGGCGACATGTCCGCCGTCCAGGGCGGGGACCTCGACTGGCTGTCGTGGCTGTCCCCGCTGGGCTGGGCGCAGCAGACGGCGCCGTTCACGCTCGACCGCTGGTGGCCGCTGCTGCTCGGCGTCGGCCTGCTCTTCGTCCTCGTCCCGGTCGCCCTCGTCCTCCAGTCGCAGCGCGACCTCGCCGCAGGCATCCTGCCCGATCGACTCGGTCGCCCGACCGCCTCGGCGGCCCTGTCCTCCCCGTTCGCCCTCGCCCTGCGCCTCCAGCGCTCGAGCCTGCTCTGGTGGTCGCTCGGCGTCCTCATCATGGGCGTCGTCTTCGGCTCGTTCACCTCGGCGATGGCCGACGGCGCGGACGGCATGCCGCCGGAGATCCTGGCAATCATGGGCGGAGCCGACGGCATCGTCGACGGCTACCTCGGGTTCATGGGCCTCTACTTCGCGATCATCGTCGCCGTCTTCGCGCTCATCTCCGCCGGCGGCCTGCGGGCCGAGGAGCAGGGGTTCCGCACCGAGCCCGTGCTCGCCACCGGGGTCAGCCGGCCGGGCTGGATGCTCGCGTGGGCGAGCGTGTCGTTTCTCGGCGCGCTCCTGCTCATGGCGCTCGGCGGCTTCGGCGAGGGCTTCGGGGCGGCGGCTCGACCGGCGACTGGGATCTGCTCGGTCCCACCTTCGTCGGCCACCTCGCGCAGACCCCGGCGATCTGGGCGCTGCTCGGCATCGCCTTCCTGACCTACGGCATCGTCCCGCGGGCCATGGGCATCGGGTGGATCGTCTTCGCCGCCTCCGCGGTCCTCGCGTTCTTCGGCACGATGCTCCAGCTCGACGAGGCGATCCTCGACCTGTCCGTGTTCGTCCACATCGGGCAGTACCCGTCGGTCGACCTCGAACCGGCGGCGATCGCGTGGCTGACCGCGGGAGGTGTCGTCCTCACCCTCATCGGTGCGCTGGGCTTCCGCCGCCGCAACCTCATCACCGCATGATTCCCCTCGCCGAGGCGTGACGTCGTCACAGCCTGACGACGTCCCGCCTCGGCGGGCTGTCTCCGCGCGACCTTGGTGCGCGACCGCGGCGCGCGCGGCGGTCACGGCGGGAGGAAGCCGAGCGCCCCAGCCCGGGTGATCGCCTCGGCGCGGCCGGAGACGCCGAACTTGCGGTAGAGGGCCGAGAGCCGGTTCTTCACCGTCCCCGGCACCTGGTGGAGCTCCGCGGAGATCTGGGCGATCGAGCGGTCGGTGGCGAGGAGATCGAGCAGGTGGGCTTCGGCCTTGCTCAGCTGCGGCATCGACACCTCGGACACCGACACGGCACCGACCTCGCGCAGCCGCGTGAGGAGCTGGGCGCGCCCGGTGTCGGCGAACGCTCGGAACACCGGCTCCCACGCCGGGTCGCCGGCGCTGAGGTCGAGGAGTCGGGCGCGGTCGGTCCGGGGCAGCCAGGCCAACGGCAGCAGGGAGCTGACGAGCGCGGTGAGCCGAGGCCGTGCGGAACTCGTCGCGCGCCTCGGCGTCGCGGCCCAGCCGAGCCTGCGCCGCCGCGCGGATCGCGGCGAGCTCGGCTCGCCCGGTGGGGGTGAGCATCGGGTGGTAGAACCACGCCTCGACCTGGGCGATCGCGGATTCGCTGCGCCCGGCGACGAGTTCGACGCGCACGCTGCCGACGACGCGGGCGGCGGAGTCCGGCGACATCTGCTCGAGTTCGACCTCGGCCCACCGCAGCTGACCGAGCGCGGTGAAGACGGCGCTGCGACTGCCGGACACGAGGTCGCGGCTGAGCCGGGGCAGCGTGGCGGCGCGGTCGTCGAGGTCGTCGTGGGCGACGTCGTCGTTGGCGATGATGAGGTCGGCTGGGGTGCGGGCGGCGAGCACGGCCAGGCGCCGACCGATGACGGGGATCCAGATCCGCAGGCCCATCCCGTCCGGTGCCCGGTCGACGTCGGCGAGGCAGTCCGCGGCGAGGTCGAGGTCGAGGCGGTCGAGGGCGCGCAGGGCCGTGGCGATGCGCCACGGCGAGCGCACGACGTCGTCGACGAGGGTCGGCCGCGGCGCCGTCCGGGCCAGTCGCGCCAGCAGCGCGTCGGTGCGCTCGTGGTCCCCGGCGACCGCTGAGGCCAGCGCCGACCAGGCGACGGCGGCGGGCACGAGGTAGTCGCCGTCGACGTGGCGCGGGGCGGCCTGGACCTCGACGTCGTGGAGGATCGCCCGGGCGCGGGCGACGTCCCCGTCGTGGAAGGCGCAGATCGCGGCCACGAGGCGGATGGTCAGCTGGGCGCGTTTCGCGCCGGGCCGGATGCGCGCCGACAGGCCGAGGTCGGCGGCCTCGCTGTGGCGTCCGGCGGCGACGAGGGCCGACATGTCCCGCAGCACGGACCCCGGCCCCACCTCGGTGGCGATCGCCTGGGGCTGGGGCGGCGCGGCGGTATCGGGGACGGCGAGGAAGCAGAGCTCGCGGAGTCGGCCGGTCCGCGTCTCCCCGATGAGCGCCTCCTGCAGTCGCGCCTGGTCGAAGTCTCCGCCGAGGAGGTCGATGATGTCCTCGGCGATGCGGGCCATGAGGGCGAGGTCGGGTTCGACCGTCATCGCCTCGGGCGGGAGTCCGCCGTAGGCGGCGCAGGCGGCCTGCGGGGCGAGTAGGAACATCGGCAGTCCGACGGAATCGGCGAGCCGGACGAGCACGTCCCAGTGCCGGGCGCGGCGGGCGAGGTCGAGGACGTCGGCGAGCACCTGCGCATCGATCGCCTCGGCGGTCTCGAGATGGTCGACGAGAGCGGGGACGAGATGGGTGAGGAGGCCGGCCGTCTCGCTCCCGCTGTCCGCGGCGGCCGCACTGCGGCGCAGGCTCGCCGCGAGGAGGGCGGGCACCCGCAGGAGTCGCCGGCCGCCGTCGGTTCCGGCATCGGCGACGACACCCGACATGCGCAGGCGCATGAGCACGCCCTCGGGGTCAGGGGGACCGGACCCCAAGTCGGCCGGCGGGGGCACGGAGGCGAGCGCGAAGAGCGCTGTCCGTTCGGTGAACGCGCCGAGGTGGGACAGCACCGTCGCGACCCAGAGGTCCTCGGCGGAGAGGCCGAGGTCGAGCGGCGGCGCCTGGGCGGCGACGTAGTCGGCGAAGCTGCGGGAGGTGGGATCGACGGAGTGGTCGACGCGGGCGGCGGCAGCGGCCGCGATCCGCCCGAGCGCGAGGCACCCGGCGCTCGCGGCGAACAGCTCGGCCGCGAACTCGTCAGACTCGAGACCGAGCTCGCGGGCGAAGCCGGCGATCTCGGCCGCCCGGCCCGTCGGCGCGGGCCCGCCGGCCGGGCCGCCGGCCTCGGCGGGGTCGGTACCGGGGACCATCTTCTCCAGACCTCCACCTCGGCGGGGAACCACCGCGCTGATTTGATCGATGAACATCTCGCAGCCTCTCCTCGATCTGCGTCGCCAGCGGGGAGCTCCCACCGTGGGCGGAACCGCTGCTGTGGAACCAGTCTGGGGGACGCGCCCGCCCGAGGCCGCCGTCGAGCGGCCGGCCTGCGGGAAGCCGTCAGTGTTGTGCGGGTCGGCGAAAGAGTCCGCGGGAGCCATGGAGTCGGGCAGCGGGCCTCCCTACGCTTGAGGATCATGCACACGGTTCGCACGATCGCGACAGATGACTACTGGAGATTCCTCGACCGCACGGGGGACGCCAGCTATCAGCAGACCCCCGAATGGAGTCGCGCCCGCAGCACCGACTGGGAGCATGAGCCCGTGGGCTGGTTCGCCGGCGGCCACGAGCCGGTCGCGGCGGCGGTCATCAGGTACCGGCGGATGCCCGGCAGTCGCCTGCGGTTCGCCTACATCCCCCAGGGCCCGCTCATCGACTGGGCCTCCCCGGAGGTCGACGAGCAGCTCTCCGCGCTCACGACCCACCTGCGCGCCCGCCGCGTCTTCGGTGTGCGCATCACTCCCCCGCTCACCCTGCGGCGGTGGGATTCGGCGACCGTGCGCGCGGGCCTCGCCGATGCCGCGGTCCGCCGCTTCTCCGACCTCCCGCCCGATGCCGTCGACGCGCCGGCCGTGGAGGTGACCGAGCTGCTGGCCCGGCGCGGGTGGCGGCCGATCGTCGGCGACCCCGACACCGAGGCGAGTCAGCCGCGGCTGAACTTCCACCTGCGCTTCGACGACGGCACCGAGGAGACGGCGCTGAAGAAGATGTCGAAGACGTGGCGGAAGAACATCCGCAAGGCCGCGCGCGCCGAGGTGGAGGTCCGTCCGGGAGGTCGCGAGGACCTCGGCGAGGTCCATCGTCTCTTCGTCGAGACGGCCGAGCGCAACGGCTTCGAGCCGCAGCCGCGCGAGTATTTCGAGGCGATCTGGGAGACGATGGGCGAGGCCTTCCCCGGGGAGTTCGCCCTCCATATCGCCCGTCACGACGGGGACGCGGTCGCGGCGAACGCCACCGCGCGGATCGGCGGCCGGGTGCAGGGGGTCCTCGCCGCGACGAGTGCGGTGCGCCCGGAGGCCCGAGGGTCGAACGCGGTGTACTGGGCGATCATCCGCCGGGCCGTGGCCAGCGGCGCGGAGCTTCTCGACCTCGGCGGGGTCGAGGACACCCTCGACGCCGGGGACCACGCGTCCGGTCTCATCCGCTTCAAGGCGGAGATGGGCGCCGATGCCCACGAGTACATCGGCGCATGGGACCTGCCGCTGCGGTCCGCCGTCTACCGCGCCTTCACGACGGTGCTGCCGCTGCGCGCCCGCCTGCGGGCGCTCCGGCCGACGACCGCACGCGCACTGACGACCGCACGCGCACTGCGGAGTCCCGCAAAGCCGCTCCGGAGCGAGACCGAGAGGCGGGCATCGCCAGTAGCATCCCGATAAGCGGGGTATGCACCGCCTCCGCCTTCCACCGACAGGACACCCGATATGCCGAAAGCCTCGCTGCTGTTCGTGACTGTCGGCAACATCGCGACGGCCGCCGCGCAGTGGTACCTCGTGTGGCTCTTCGCCCGCCAGGACGGACCCGCCGCGGTCGGCCAGTATTCGACTCTCATCGCCGCCCTCACGCCGGTGTTCATCCTCTCCCAGCTGGGCCTGCGCAACCTCTATCTCACCCTGCAGGCACGGGTGCGCTGGGGCGTCTACCTCGGTGTGCGGATCTGCAGCGCCGCCCTGGCCGCCGGGATCGGCCTCCTCGTGCTCGGACTCGTCGTCTCCGAACTCTCCTGGCCGATGGCGGCCGCCGTGCTCGTCATCAAACTGTGCGACACGATCGCCGACCTCTTCTTCGCCCGCCTGCAGAGGGCCGAACGACTCCGGGCCTTCGGGCTCATCCTCATCGGCAGCGCCGTCGTCACCGCCGTCACCGTCACACTCGTCATGGCTGTCACGGGGTCCGTGGTCAGTGCCCTGTGGGGTGTTGCCGGAACCGCGCTGCTCGTCGCCGTCGTCACCGCCGTCCTCGGGCAGCGCGCCCCGGCCCCCGAACGCGCCGCGGACTTCGGCCCGCCGGCGGACGCCACTTCCACCGGCACCGAGGTGCGCACCCTCCTCACCGCGGGACTGCCGCTGTCGCTCATGCAGGGGATCTACTCGCTGACGTCCTACGCCCCGCTCGGCGTCGTCGCGCTCTTCGGGGCCGCCGACGACGTCGGACGGTACGCCTCGGCGGCGTATCTCGTCGTCTTCGCGAACCTCGTCGGAGCGTCCGTCGAGACCGTGATGCTGCCCGTCTACCGCCGTCTCCACGAGGACCCCGCGGCACCGCCCCTGCTGCGGACGTCCCTGGTGCGGGGCGGGATCATCATGGCCGCGCTCAGTCCTCTCATCATCGTCGCCCTCGTCCTCGGCAGTCCCCTGCTCGTCGCCGTCTACGGTGAGGCGTTCGCTCTGTCAGCACCGGCGATCGGCATGCTCGCCCTCGCCGCGGTCATCACCGTGCCCACGTACCTGCTGTCGGCGACGCTGCTCGTGCTCAACCGGTACTGGGCGACGACGTTCGTCGGTGCGTTCTCGGTCGCCGTCGCACTGCTCAGCGGCGGGATCGCCGGAGCCGCCGGAATGCCGGCGGTGGAAGCCGGGTGCCTCGCGCTGCTGTGCGGTTCGGTCGGCCGCTATGCCGGTGAGCTGGTCCTCGCGTGGCGGCCCGCGCGCCCTGCCCGCCGCCTCGACCCAGTCGCGGACCCGGTGCCGAGCCAGGGCGGCAGCCGCTGAGGGTCACCGGTCGACGAGGACGTCGAACGACCCGAAGTACACGGCCCACAGGGTGAACGCGACGAGCAGGCCGAGTCGGACGACGGGGGCGGCCGTCCCGCGGTAGGCGAGGAAGGGGATCGACACGACGGCGGGCACGAGCGACCACGAGTACGCGGCGAGGCGGTCGCTGAAGAAGACGAATCCCATGAGCAGGAAGTACCCGTTGAGGAGGATGAAGGCGTTGAGCAGCTTCGGATACCACTCTGGCAGCACCGTGAGCTTCTTGAAGGCGACATAGGACACGGCCAGCGGGCCCGCGCTGAAGAGCCAGAAGCTCGGACGGTTCGTGCCGCCGGTGTACTCCGCGGCCAGTGCGGGATCGGAGTAGACGTCGACCTGCTCGACGCTCGCGCCGAGCGGCCCGGCCAGGCGCTCGTTCATGCCCGTGAAGTAGGCGGCGGAGAGGATCACCCACACGCCGAGGAGGATGTCGGTGCGCATGCGGATGAGCCGGATGAGGACGATGATGAGCGCCGCGGGAATGGCCGACCAGTGGAAGAGGAGACCGACCCCGACGAGGAGGACGATCCACACGACCCTGGCGCCGCGCAGCACGAGGGCCAGGGCGAGGAAGAGGAACGAGATCGACAGCCCCTGCCGGAGCAGGAAGCTCGAATAGTCCATGAAGAAGCCGAAGCAGAAGGTCACGTAGAGCACGACGGCCGTCTGCCACCCGGAGCCGAGGACGAGCCACAGGGTCGCGGCGAGCATGATCCCGCAGAAGGCCGCCGCGACGACGAAGTAGACGCGGGCATCATGGGTGAAGAGACCGACGATCCAGTTGAACAGCAGGTACGCTGGCTCCCTGCCGTCGGCGACGGTGTCGGCGAAGATCTCGTCCGGCGACGCGAAGCTCATCGACTCGAACTCGAGGGCGTAGCGGTTCTTGTCGACGACGTCGTAGTTCGCCGCCGAGGCGGCCAGCACCGTGATCGTCACGAGCGAGAGGATCGGGAACAGCGCGTTGCTCCAGTGCCGGAACTTCGAGGTCTCCCCGACGACGCAGAAGCCGACGATCCACAGGGTGGCGAGCACGAACCACGAGACGAGGAACATCCCTCACGCCTCGATTCGGTCGAACTGCTGCTCCCATTTGAGAAGCGTCCGGATCGCCGGCATCATCTCATCGAGCATCGTCTGGTGGACCTCGTCGGTGCCGCCGATCGGGTCGACGACGTCATCGTTGCCGCCGTCGCCGGGAGCGGCGTGACGGTACCGCTGGGCCAGCGCCGCGAGCGACTGCCACCGCTCCGTCGGCGACGAGCCGTTCTCGGGCGGCACGAGGGGCAGGATGCGGGCGAACTCGCGCAGCGTGAACGTGCGCTTGAGGGCCGCCGGGAGCATCTGCACGACGGCAGCGCGCTGTGCCCGCTCCATCGTGAGGACGAGGTCGGCGGTGCGGATGTGGCCGGGTTCGAGCCGCCGCGAGGCGAATCCGTCGAAGGTGAGCCCGTAGCGTCCGGCGATCTGGGCGATCTCCGGGGTCACCGTGTCGTCGGGGAGTCCCTGCGTCCCGGCACTGGAGACCGCGAACTGCATGGGCGCCAGCTCATCGAGCCCGTCCTGGAGCACCCGTTCGGCGAGCGGGGACCGGCAGACGTTTCCGGTGCACACGACGAGGATGGCAAAGGGCCCCAGGTCGACGTCCCATCCCCCGTTCATCGGCGGCCTCCGACGAGACCGGTGAGGCGGAAGAGCGAACGGTACCCGAGGAGGTTGTAGGCGGAGCCGAGCACCCGCCGCCCCGGTCCGAGACCGTCCATCCGCACCGAGGGCACCTCGATCCGGTACTCCCTCGCCCGTTCCAGCCGCTGCTCCCTGGGCACGTCGCAGTCGGGGCGGTGGAGGTCGCGCACGCAGGAGAAGACGTTCTTCGCCCTGATGAAGTCGACGGCCGCGGCGAGTTCTGGCGATCCCGTGCTCTGCGCCCAGTCCGCGAGCCGCGTCCCGACGATCGTGAGATCCGTGAACTTGTCGGGGAGGTAGCGTCCGGTCGCCAAGGCGGTCCCGCCCCGCCGATAGAAGTGACCGCGGATCGGCACCGTCCGCACCACCTGAGCGCGGGAGATGCAGTCGAGATTGAAGAGGAGGTCCTCACCCATCCGGATCCCCTCGAGGAAGCGGGTGCCCCCCGCGTCGATCAGGGTGCGCCGGTAGGCCTTGTCCCACACCGCGTTCGCGGTCTCGGCGGCGATCATCGTCGCGATCTCCCGGTGGTCGAGGACGACATCGACCGCCTCGGCGAGCGCCGCCTGCAGCCGCCGGTCGCCATCGCCTCCGACGCTGCCGATGGCACCCGGGTCGTCGGTGGAGGCGAAGCCGACGATGTCCGCGTCGTCCCCGCCGGCCCGGACGAGCGCCGTGAGGAGCAGCGGGTCGATGAGCAGGTCGTCGGCGTCGAGGAAGAGGATCCACTCGCCGTGCGCGGCATCGAGGCCGCGGTTCCGGGCGGCGGAGACACCGCGATTCGGCTGGCGGAGGGTGCGGACCCTGGTGTCCGCCGCGGCGAGGTCGGCGAGGAGCGCGGGCGTGGCATCGGTCGAGCCGTCGTCGACGACGATGAGTTCGAGGGCTCGGTGGCGCTGGGCGAGCACCGAGTCGAGCGTCGCCTGCAGGTGCGCCTCGCCGTTGCAGACGGGGACGATGACGGAGACGAGGACCTCGGTGCCGCTCATCGCTCTCCCCGACCGACCGCAGTGCTCGACGCAGGCCGGGACGTGCGGTCGACGAGCGTCTCGAGGAAGACCCTCACCGACTCCGCGGTCTCCGCCGAGTCGAGGCGGGAGCGGTCGTAGGCCAGGGGTGCCGTCATCCTCCCTGTCGACCAGTCCTCGGCGATCGCGGTGACGAGGGCCGCACTGTCGCGATCGGTCACGAGTCGGGCCTCGGGGATGTCGCGCACGCCTTTGACGTCGAAGGCGTACGAGCGCCGCCCCACGGCGACGGCTTCGAGCATCACCCGCGGCAGACCCTCCCACGCCGCCGTGTGGAGGAGACCGTGACTGCCGCTCAGGGCGTCGACGACCGTGCCGAACCCATGGGCGGTGACGGCATCGGCGAGGTCGAGGCGGCGCACCCGGTCGGTGATCCGGGCTCGCAGCGGACCGTCGCCGAGCATCCGCAGGCGGACGTCGACTCCCGCCGCCCGGAGACCGGCGACGACGTCGACGGCGAGGTCGGGCCGTTTGCGGGGGCTGAACTCGCCGATCCAGACGAGCTCGAGCCGGTTCCCGGCCACCGGGAGCGCCGGTGCCGCAGCGTAGCGCTCGAGGTCGAGTCCGACCCCGGTCTCGAGACGGAGCAGCCGGTCGGCCTCCACGTGGGGCGCGAACCACGCATGGTCGTCGGAGTTGATGGTGATGATCCCGCTCGTGCGTCGCAGCAGCGAGCGCTCCACGGTCTGCCACATCCGGTCGGCCGGCCGGGCGCCGGTGTTCCAGTGCAGTCCGTGGCAGAAGTAGACGACGGGAACGTCGAGCGAGGCGGAGCGCACGAGCCCCGACGCCGTTGCGGAGTTCGTGACGACGACGTCGATCCCGGCGTCCCGGACCCAGGACCGCAGCCCGGCCCGGGCCGCGATCATGCCCGGCCCCGGGCGTCGGCCGAGGCCGGCGATGACGACGCCGTGACCGTCGGCGGTCGGGGTCCCGGCCGCGGTCGACACCGCGTGCCCCGCAGCCGTCCACGATGCGATGATCTCGGGGAAGAACGAATCGATCATGTGCCCGACGCTGGCGAGCAGGCCGATCCTCATGGCAGTCGTCCCATGCTCTCCCGCCGCGTCTGCGCTCCGGTGCGGGCCAGCCTCCGCGGGCGCAGGTGACGTCCTGCGGTGGCGTCGTCGCTCGTCGTCCAGGTCGGGCTCGCCGCCTCGGCGGTCTGTTCGCTGCCGCGACCGGACCAGGCGTCCTCGGTGCTGCCCGGCCAGGTCCGCGGCACATCGGACGGGGGCACGTCGGAGGGGATCTCGGGACCCGGCCCCGCGGTCTGCTTCTGCGCCCGGCTCGAGTAGCACTGGTAGTAGCCGTTGGTCTCCGCCGAGGTGCGCGGCACGCGGTTGAGGACGACGTCGACGGGAACATCGAGGACGTCGAGGCTGCGCACCGCCTCCTGGAGGTCGTTCGTGCGCACCTGCCCGACGCTGGCGACGAGGAGGACCCGACCGACCTGCTTCGACAGCACGAGGCTGTCGGCGACCGGCAGCAGCGGCGGCCCGTCGAGGATGACGATGTCGAACTCCCCGGTCAGGCGCTTGATGAGTGTTCCCATCGCTCGCGAGTCGAGCAGTTCGGTGGGATTCGGCGGCATCATCCCGGCGGTGAGGACGTAGAGCTCGTCCTGCCCCCAGGGCTGCATGAGCTCGGAGAGGTCGGCGGACCCGACGAGGGCGGTCGTCAGTCCCACGGAGTTCTCGAGGCCGAGCTTCTCCGCGACCGTCGGCTGCCGGAGATCGACGTCGACGAGGGCGACCCGGCTGCCGGCCTGGGCGAGCGCGATCGCGAGATTGATGCTCGTCGTCGACTTGCCCTCCTGCGCTCCCGCCGAGGTGATGAGGATCGCCGAGTTCGTGTCGTCGACCTGGGCGAAGCCGAGGTTCGTCCGAAGCCGGCGGTAGGCCTCGCCGCGGACGTTGTCGAGTCCCATCTGGGTGAGCAGCGGCTGGTCGGTGATCTTCGGGTCCGTGGGGATCGAGGCGAGCACCGTCGCCGAGGTGATCGCCTCGACGTCCTCCTTCGTCCGCAGCCGGCTGTCGAGGTTCGAGCGCAGCAGGGCGATTCCGAGTCCGATCGCCAGTCCGACGGGCAGTCCGAGGCCGATGCACATCCACAGCGGCAGACCGTCCGGCACCGTCGCCGGCACGGCGGGGTTGGCGACCTTGAGTTCGATCTGCCCGGTGTCGGCGCTGCCCGAGTTCTCCATCTCGCCGATGACCGTGACGAGGCTGCCGGCGATGGCGTCGGAGAGCTGCGCGGCCTCGTCGGGGGTGGCCGCCGCGGCTTCGACGGTGATGAGCACCGTGCGCGGGTCGCTGTACGAGTTGACCTGTCCGGCCAGCTCCTCCGGCGTCTCGTCGAGGTTGAGGCGGTCGATGACGGGTTCGAGCACGGGCCGGCTGCTCGCCATGTCGACGTAGGTCTGGATCCGCTCCTGCATGAAGCTCGAGGCCATCTGCAGCTGGTAGGGATCGCCCGAGGTCGACACCGAGGCGAAGAGCTCCGTGCGCGAGGAGTACGTCGTCGGCAGCAGCGCCCAGATCCCGAATCCTGCGGCGCCGCCGAGCACGGTGGCGATGACGAGGAGGGCGACGTTGCGCCGGATGAGGCGCAGATATTCTTTGAGTTTCATGGCTCGTTCCGCTCCGGTGGGCGAGTGCGGGCGATCGGCGCCGCCGCTCGTCGACGAGGTGTTCGTCCTGGTCCCAGGCTATGGGGGTGCCTGAGTGGTCTGATATGCCCCGTGCTCCGGGGTACGGGCGCCCGCATCACCGGTGCGGCCCTCCGCATCGGAACGCCGTGATGGCGGTGAGCACCCGGTCGAGCTGTGCGCTGCTCAGCGCGACCCGCTCGGCAGCGTCAGCCCGGTCGCGAAGAGCGACTCGGACATCCGCCCGCCGTGCATCGTGCGCCCGCGGTGGACGGGCTGGAGGTGCATCGGCTTCCACAGCGGTCGCGTCTCGATGCTGTGCGCGGCCAGCCACTCGCCAAGCTCACCGGCGGTGAAGCCCGCCGTCTCGGGGTCGACGAGCACCGCGCTCAGCCACGCATTGTCCGCGTGGGGGTTCTCGCGACCGAAGAGCTCGACACCGGCCCAGTCCCCGAAGAGCTCGCAGTAGCGGGCCCGGTTCGCCCGGCGGGCCGCGATCATCGAGTCGAGGCGGAGAAGCTGAGCCCGGCCGAGCGCCGCGAGCAGATTGCTCAGGCGGTAGTTGAAGCCGATGTCAGTGTGCTCGTAGTGGGCCACCGGTCGCCGGGCCTGTGTCGAGAGGTAGGCCGCGCGGGCGGCGAGGTCGGAGTCGTCGGTGAGCAGCACCCCGCCGCCCGAGGTCGTCATGATCTTGTTGCCGTTGAAGGACACCGCTGCCGCGTGTCCCATGCTCGCGGTGGCCCGGCCGCCGCAGTGCGAGCCCAGGGATTCCGCGGCGTCGACGAGCACCGGCACCCCGAACTCGGCGGCGATCGGCAGGATCCGATCGTAGTCGGCGGGCCGCCCGAGCAGGTCGACGGGGACGACGGCAGCCGGCAGGCGTCCGGCCCGCGCCCCCGCACGCAGCGCCTCGTGGAGGAGCCCGGGATCCATGTTGCCGTCAGCGGTGCAGTCGACGAAGACGGGTTCGGCCCCGCAGTAGATGATCGCGTTCGCGGTCGCCGCGAAGGTCATCGTCGACGTCACCACGGTGTCACCGGCGCCGACGCCGAGACCGAGGAGACCGAGGTGGAGGGCGGCGGTTCCCGAGGCGAGACCGACGGCGTGCCGCACGCCGACCCGCGCGGCGAGTTCGGCTTCGAACGCGGTGAGGTCGGGGCCCGTCGGGGCGATCCATCCGG
This sequence comes from Brevibacterium sp. LAARM2_SD2, assembly GCF_057364785.1. NCBI lineage: Bacteria > Bacillati > Actinomycetota > Actinomycetes > Micrococcales > Brevibacteriaceae > Brevibacterium > Brevibacterium sp. LAARM2_SD2. The sequence goes on from NZ_JBNFOM010000004.1 coordinate 110,689, forward strand.
AGCGGAACGCGCGGATGAGGTACTCCTCCTCGAGCGCTCCGACGTCGGGAGTCGACACCGGGATCGGCTCGAGCTCGGTCGGTGTCGCCGAGGTGGTCGGCTGGGCGTTCGAGATCGTCATGACGCCATCCTCAGGTCGGGGTTCGGTGCGGTCTCGGGCCAGAGTGCGCAGCAGAGGAGCTCTCCTCCGGCGGCGACCGCGGCCGGCTGGGGCAGGGCGGTCAGCGGCGGCGCCTCGGTGACCGGGCGGAAGCCGTACGAGAGGTAGAGATCCGCCGCCGCGCCGGCCGTGGCGACGGGGCAGAAGGCGAAGTCCGCATCGGTGCCGCGCGCCCGGTTGAGCAGCAGCCGAAGGACCTCGCGGGTGAGCACCTCGTGCTCGTCGGGGGCGAAGGCGGCATCGACCGGGTGCGGCAGGAACCGGATCAGCCGGGCCGATTCGCCGAGGCTGACCATCTCGCACAGCCCCACCCGCTGACCCGCACGGGTCCTCGCCATCCACTGCGTGAGGTCGCGGGTGCGGGCGATCTGCTCGAACTCGATGAGGTCGGAGCGCAGACTGCCGCCGTAGCTGAACGTCGTCGCCGCACCCGGGTGGCTGACCCCGGTGCGCCGGACGACCGTGCCCACGGTCCGGGCGAGGATGCGCAGATCCGTGCGCAGGCTCATGGTCTTCACGTACTCGAGGTCGAGGTCGAAGCGCTCGTCCCACGACAGCGCGTTGCGGCCGCTGACCTGGGCCAGTCCGCTCAGGCCGCCGCGCACTGCGTGACGACGGGACTGCTCGGGGGTGTAGAGCGCGAGGTAGTCGGTCGTCAGGGGACGCGGGCCGATGAGGCTCATGTCGCCGACGAGGACGTTCCACAGGCTCGGCAGCTCGTCGATGCTCGTCGCCCGCAGGAGGCGGCCGAAGGCGGTGAGCCGCGTGGCATCGCTCGTCCAGCCGCGCGCGGGGTCGAGCGGTCGCATGCTCCGGAACTTCCGCAGCCGGAAGATCCGCCCGCCCTGGGTCACCCGCTCCTGCGCGAAGATCACCGGAGCACCGTGGAAGGCGAGGACGAGGCCGGCGGTGAGCAGCAGGAGCGGAGCGCACACGAGCAGTCCGAGTCCTGCCCCGAGGCAGTCGAACGCACGTTTGATGCGGGAGTAGGGCATCTCAGGACCTCGCCGGCTCTGCCTGCCGGGCAGGTGTCGACTCCTCTGACAGTGCGGCCGGTGCCGACCCGCCGGTCGACGGCGACCCGCCGGCTGACGGCGCGGGCTCGGCGGCCTCCGGTGTCAGGAGTTCGGCGCCGCGGCGGTAGGCCGGGAAGAAGTCGCTGCTCTCGTCGAAGTCGAGACCGCGCGCGGCCAGCCGCTGCCGGTGCGCGGCGAGGAGTGCGTCGTAGGCCGGGGCGGAGATGATGCGCTCCCCGGTGAGGTAGTCGACGCGGCCGTGCGGGGCGAACCCCCGCTTGTACCGGTCGAGGCTGTCATCGGGTGCGGCGGTGACGCCGCCGCCGAGCACATAGCTGCGGCACCCCCGGGCCTTGAGCCAGGTCATCGATTCCATCTTCACGAGGTCGTTGGGGCGCGCGCGGAACGCGGCCGCCTCGGTGCCGCCGAGGAAGTAGTAGCCGGTGTCGGTGCCGAAGAGGAGGAGGTCGGCGGAGACGAGCCGCCCGTCGAGCTCGGCGTAGACATAGGCGAACTGGCCGGCGAGCGCCGCGTGGAGGCCTTCGAAGAAGGGGCGTTCGAAGCGGTACCAGTCCGCGCTGTCGCGGCGCTGCATCGTCTCGGTGTAGATCCGGACGAAGTCGTCGACGAACTCCCCGTCGGTGTCGATGACGATGGTCACGCCCTCGCGCCGGGCGCGGCGGACATTGCTGCGCACCTTCGGTGCGACCTCCCAGCCGAGCTCCTCGACGGAGACGCTGAGGTCCCGCACGTAGTTGTTCTGACGCTTGCGGGTCGCGCCCCGGTACGGCAGCAGCGTCTCCCCGAAGAGGGACAGGCGGGAGAACTCGCTGACCACGGAGTGCTCCAGCGCCCACGCATCGAAGCGGTGCCAGAACACCTCCGCAGTCGCTTCGACGTCGGTGAGCCCCCAGTGCATCGGTCCGCCGTAGCCGTAGGGGGAGACGATGTCCCGCCAGCCGTCGCTGCCGCTGATCTCGCGGAGGAAGAACGGGTAGAGGACGTGTCCGCCGCCGTGGGACAGGGCGACCGCCATGAGCCGACCCTCGGCCGGACGCAGGAGGGAGCACACATCCGGGTGGGCGAAGGGCTGGCGTTCGTCCGACGCCGCCCACAGGGCGATCCACGCGTCGCGGTCGGCGGGCACCTCGGCGTCCCAGACCTGCCACTGTTCACTCATGCTGACACCTCTGATTTCACATGCTTGCGCAGACGGGCGATGGTCAGTCCGGAGGCGGCCGCCGCCTCGGCGACGCGCTGCTGGCGCGCCGCCGCCGGCTCGGCGGGGGTGGTGTCGGCGTCGACGGGGGTCGGGTCGCGCAGCCTCGGCGCGCACGACCTCGGCGGCTGCCTCGGTCACGGCCCTGACCTCGGACGACGGAGACGGGACCGCCCGCTTCCGGGCAGGTGCCTCCGGGGTGCAGATCTGCGTGCAGAAGAGGTCGATGACCTCGCGGGAGGCCGACCGGCTCGGCAGCACGCGCGGATCGAGCTCCGGCGCCTCGACCCGGCTGATCTTCTCGTGGATGCGCATCACGGTGCCCTCATCGACGCCGAAGAGCTCCTCGTCGAGCTTCTCGCCCTCGCGCAGGCCCGTGTAGATGATCTCCATCTGCCGGTCCGACATCGCGACGAGGCTGCGCGCGATGTCGTCGATGCGCACGGGCTCTCCCATGTCGAGGACCATGACGTTGCCGTCCTGCCCGATCGCCGCGGCTTCGAGCACGAGCTGGCAGGCCTCGGGGATCGTCATGAAGAAGCGCCGGACCTCGGGATCGGTGACCGTGACCGGACCGCCGCGCCGGATCTGCTCCTGGAACGACAGCAGCACCGAACCGCGGGAGCCGAGCACGTTGCCGAACCTCACCGAGAGATAGGTGCCCGGCGAGCGCGAGGCGAAGCCGCTGACGAGCTGTTCGGCGATGCGCTTGCTGCGGCCCAGTTCGCTCGTCGGCGCCGCCGCCTTGTCGGTGGAGATGTTGACGAACGTGTCGACGCCGGCAGCGGCTGCGGCCTCGAGGACGTTGAGCGTGCCGTGGACATTGGTCTTCCACGCCTCTTCGGGGAACCGCTGGAGCATCGGCAGGTGTTTGAGCGCTGCGGCGTGGAAGACGATCTGCGGTCGCGTGGCCGCGAAGATCCGCTCGAGCGCTTCGGGGTCGCGGATATCGGCGAGCACCGTGTTCGGCGAGGTCAGCAGGGCGGAGCCGAAGAGGGTGAGCTCGACGCCGTGGAGGGCGGACTCGTCCCGGTCGAGGAGGATGAGGGACTCCGGTCCGAGCGCTGAGAGCTGGCGGCACAGTTCGCTGCCGATCGACCCGCCGGCCCCGGTGACGAGGACGCGGCTGCCGGCGATGGTCGCGGCGATCTCCGTGAGATCGGTGTGGATGGGACTGCGGCCGATGAGGTCTTCGACCCTGAGGTCGCGGATGTCGGCGATCTCGACCCGGCGGTCGACGAGTTCGGCCAGCGGCGGGATCGTCCGCAGCCAGCGCCCGGTCATCTGCAGGCTGCTGCGGCAGGCCTGCAGGAACTGCGCATCGGAATCGGCGATCGCGACGATGACTCCGGCGACGTTGAGCGCTTCGACCACCTCGGCGATGTCCTCGCTCGTGCCGCGCACGCGCACGCCCTGGATGCTCAGGTGCCGCTTGCGCGGATCGTCGTCGATGAGTCCGACGGGCAGGTAGGCGCCCGCCGGATCCGAGAGCATCTGGCGGATGAGGGAGTCGGCGGCGTCTCCGGCACCGACGACGAGGACCCGCTCGCCCTGGGTGGGCCGCGTCGTCATCTGGTGGATGTAGCGGATGACGTACCGGCTGCCCGACATGAGGATGAGGGCGGAGAAGACGAGGAGCAGGACGAACGGGGAGTCACCCGCGGTGACGAGCAGCAGGACCACGGTGACGGCGAGGCTGAGGAGGACGAGACCTCCGTATTCGGAGAAGCTGCCGTAGTGGTAGCGGCTGCGGTAGAGGCCGAGGCTCAGGCCCCCGAGCAGCTGGAGTGCGAGGGCGACGGCGAGCACGAGTCCGATCGTCCACCCGTCGATCCAGCCGAATCCGAGGACGAACCAGGTGAGGCCCGCGGCGAGGACCCACGCGGCGGCGTCGAGCACGATCTGGAGGCGCGCCCGGCGCTCCCAGACCGCCAGCGCCAGTCGTGACGACCGGCTGCCTGCGGTTCCTGGTTCGGCCTCCGGTTGTGCCGATGCTGTCATTGCGATCTCCAATGCTTCAGTGAGACCGGCAGCGCCGTTCTCGGTTCTGCAGACGCCCGGGCCGCCGAGGGGACGGCAGTGACCTGACCGCTGAGGGGGAACGGCAGCGCCGGGCGATTCGCGATTGCTTCCCAAGCTATTTCCGAAGCGGGGGTGTCAGACCCGTGTGCGCCGGTGATCTGCGGTCATCCGCGATCAGTGTGCGGACTGCCGCCACACCGGGCGCACCGGCAGACGAGACTCAGACGACCGCGAGGCTCGGGTTGCCGGCCAGGCGGGAGATCAGCTCGGTGCGGGACCCGACTCCGAGCTTCCGGTACGCGGCGGTGAGGCGCAGCTCGACGGTGCGCAGGGACACGAAGACCCGCCGGGCGATCTCCTTGTTCTTCAGCCCCGCCCGCACGAGTTCGACGACCTTGAGCTCCTCGTCGCTGAGCTCGCGCAGCTGCGGCAGCTCGGGCGCGGCGGTCTCGACCGGGGCGGGCGGTGCCGTGTGATGCCGGGCCAGGCCGTCGGCCCCGAGTTCGAGGAAGGTCGCCGAGGCGACGCTCAGCTGCTCCCGGGCGCGAGCCTGGGCGCCGATCCCGCTCAGCCGCCGGCTGAAGGCTAGCTGGGTGAGCGCCTTCTCATAGAGCGAGTCCTCGGACCGGAACGCCCCCAGGGCGAGCGTGAAGAGCTCGAGGCTCTTCTCTCCGGTGGCGAGCAGCGCCTCGCAGCGACGCAGCGCGTGTGCGGCCCAGCGTGAGGGGCAGCGGTCGACGCGGCGGCGCAGCTGCGCGACGAGCATCCCGGCGTGTTCGCGCCGTCCGATCTCGATGAGCGCCTCGATGAGGTCGGCTTCGTGGCGCCGCACGTTCGGGTTGAGCTCATGGGCGGAAAGCTCGTCGCAGCGCCGCAGATGGCGGACGGCCTCGGCCGGGTAGCCCAGACGCAGCAGGCAGCTGCCCTGGAGGGCGTTGAGTTCGGCGAGGAGGCGTCGGTTGTCCGTCGTCGTCGCGAGTGCCGCGAGCTCAGCCTCAACGGGTTCGGCGGCGCAGGCCTCACCGCGCATGAGCAGCTGCCAGCAGCGCAGCTGCAGGATCCGGTCGGGTCTGACCTGGCCCGCGCCGGCGGGCGCGTGGCCGATGTCGTCGATGAGCTCGCTGGCCGCCCGCAGGCTTCCGGCGCGCAGGGCGATCTCCGCCTGCAGCCCCAGCGCCCGCGTGCGCCAGATCGTCGCCCCGTCGACCTCCCCGCGCAGCAGGGCGAGCGCGGCCTGCGCGGACTCGTAGTGCTCGGTGAGCATGAGGCCCGTGGCGACCGCGAGGACGAAATGGGGCTCGCACTCCTCGATCTCACCGGTCCGCAGAGCGGTGAAGCACCGCAGCGCCGTCTCGTCCCGACCGCGGGCGGCCTCGAGCCTGATCGTCGCGGCGTCGAGCAGCTGGGACTCGGCGTCGCCGAGGTGGTCGCCGGCGTCGCGGGCGGCGGTGAGCAGCTCCTCGGCCTCGGCGTACTCGCCGCGATCGCAGCGGCCGATGCTGAGGAGGAGCTGGAGCCGGGCGACGTCGGCCGGGGCATCGAGGAGCTCCTGCTTCGACCAGCTGTTGACGAGATGGGGCGGAAGCGTCTGGCGTCGGGTGAACGTGATCTCGACGTCGAGGGTCCGCGCCCGCACGGCGAGCGAGGGCTGCCGGGATCGCGCCGCGAGGTGCCCGAAACGGGAGGCGAAGACGAACTCGCCGCGGTCGTAGAGATCGCGGGCGACGGCGAGGAGGTCGGCGGCGAGGGCTTCGTCATCGGTGCTCACGCGGATCGCGCGTTCGACGAATTCGATGCCGTCGGCGGTCATCCCCTCGCGGATGAGGAGACGCGCGTCGGCGATGAGGGTCGGCGCCGAGTCCTCCGTCGGCCGCGAGAAGGACGCATGCCAATGGGCCAGCCGCGGATCGACGCCCGCGCAGTCCTCGGCGAGCCGGACGTGGCCGGCGATCCGCTCGGTCGCGCTCATCGTCTGGTGGGTCCACGCCCGCACGAGGCCGTTGGTCAGTCGCAGGTGCGCGTCGCGTCGCTCGACGAGGTCGCGCATCTCGAGGTCGTCGACGATCTCCCAGAAGCCGTCGACCCGTGCCGCGAGCGGGCCGCAGGGCGTCGACGGAGCCAGTGCCAGCAGCCTGAGCAGGCTCTGCGTGTCAGCGTCGGGGGTCCCGATGATGTCGCGCACGAGCGCGTCGGCCTGCGTGCCCGGGCGCGGCGGGATCGTCAGCGGGAGTTCGCCGAGGCGCTCACGGCGATTCATCGCGTCGAGGATGTGGCGCAGCGCCAGCGGCAGCCCGGACGACGCCGCAGCGGCGACGTGGGCCGCCGCCTCGGAGAGTCCGCCGCCGCACTCCTCCTGGGCGAGCGCGACGAGTTCGCCGTGGTCGAGCTCGCGCAGCTCGACGGTGGGCAGAGGTGCCAGCGGACTGTCGGTGGGCAGGGCGTTGACGGAGATGACCATCCGGGTCCGCCCGGACTGCGAGCGGCGCAGCCACTGTCCGAGCACGTCCTGGGAGGGGCGGTCCATCTTGTCGGCGCCGAGGATGACGATGAGGCCGTCGTCGGGCAGCTCGGCCGCCCGCAGCGCGCCCAGCACCGCTTCGGGGACGGCGGCCGCGTCCTCGATGCTCGGGGCGCCGAGGGACGCGAGCAGGACGTCGATGCCGGAGTAGTCGGTGCCGGCCTCGGCGCGGTTGTAGTGCACGCGGTAGACCGGGCCCTCCCAGCGCGCTTCGAGGGCTCTGAGGAGTCCGGTCTTGCCGAGGCCGACGCGACCGACGACGGCCGCGGCCGTATGGCGATCGAGCAGGGTCTGGAGTTGGTCGGGATCTGGGGTGGGGATTGTGGGGATGTGCATGAGGTCCATCCTCGTGACCTGCGAGATCGGTCACTAGGTGGTCATTACGGGATGTTCTTCGGTCATTACTCGACTCGGGGCGCACGCGCACGGGCAGTCACTACTCGGTCATCGTGCGATGTCGATTGCGTGACCTTCGACGACTACTCGAATCACGTGCCTGTCGTTCTCCCCTACTCGCTCGTCGTCGGTCGGCATGCGCGCTGAACTGGGATTTCACCACACCGGTCAGCGGTTCGTCGACGGCGGCCGCTCACGCGGGAGCGTCATTGCGCAGTCGTGTGATCGCCTCGGCGACCTCGGACCGGGAGGTGATGTCGAGCTTGCGGTACAGCCGGTAGGTGTGACCTTCGACGGTGCGCACGGCGACCCCGAGCTCGTCGGCGATCTCGGCGTTCGTCAGGCCCGCGATGATGAGGCGGGAGATCTGCTGCTCGCGACTCGTCAGCTCGACGTCGTGCACGCGGTGGCGGTGGGGCGGCGGGCTCTCCGCCCAGGACTCGGCGAGGGTGAGGCAGCGGTCGACGAGCGCGGGCAGCTCCGGCGACAGCCGCTGGGCGAAGGCGACGAGCGCCTCGGCGTCCTCGGCGCAGAGGGCGGCACCGAGCTCGCCGAGGAGGTGTCCGTCGCGATCACCGCCGTCGAGGGACGCGGCCAGACGGCACATCGCCTCGGCGTCGTAGTCCCCGAAGTGGACGAAGATCTCGATCCGCGCACAGGCGGCGGCCGCGAGCGCCCCGCGCTCCTCGACGGCGAGCAGCGCCGCATCGAGCTCCTCGCGATACCGCTGCCGGCCGGTGAGCTTGGCGCGGACGACGAGCCGGAGGATCTGCGCGCGACGGGACTCGACGTAGGCGGCACCCGGCGGCAGGTCGAGGTAGCGGGCGTCGAAGTCATCGGCGGCCTCGGCGTTGCCGACCATCATCGCGGCGTACTGGGCCTGGGCGAGGGCGAGCGCGGCGAACTCGTACTGCTGCCAGTACTCGATCGCCTCGGCGGCGGCGCAGGCCCGGCGGAACGCCCGGTCCCAGCGTCCCGCCTCGGCGTGGAGCCGGGTGACGATGAGGTCGCGCGCCCCGCTGCCCGCCGCCCGATACGCGAGGTCGGTGCTGCGGGGCACGGCGAGCACGGCGGCGGCAGCCTCCCGGTCCCCGCTCTGCAGGTGGGCCCACGAGCGCGCGAGGTCGAGGATGATCGTGCCCGAGCCGATGTTCTCCGAGACGCCCTCGATCCGGTCGAGGAGGTCGCCGACGACGTTCCCGTGGCCGCGTTCGAGCTCCTTGGCGGCGACGACCATGGTGATCGCCACCCGCAGGGTCTCGGGGATGCCTTCGGCGCCGAGCCAGGTGAGCACCGAGCCGTCGTCGCCGGGCAGACCCTCCCACGAGCTCTCGCTGACCCGCTCGAGGGTCGCGCGGGCGAGGTCGATGGCGTCGACGGCGTCGTCGAGGCGCCCCGCGGCGGCGGCCTCGGCCTGGATCCGATCGAGGGCGGCGACGAAGTCGGCCCCCGACAGCGGCGGAGAGATGCGCTCGACGTCCCGGAGCACCCAGACGACGAAGGCTTCGACGACGAGGAACGGATCGTCGGTCTTCCGGATCGCCTGGGCGAGGACGTCGCAGCCGACGGGGATGAGGTTGACGTCGCAGTAGAGGGTGCCGAGGTCGAAGAGCGCGGGGGCGTCCATGACCTCGGAGGGCACCTCGGCGAGGATCCGCAGCGCCCGCTGCCACTCCCCCATGCCGGCGGCGACGCGGGCGGCCTCGACGGAATCGGCGACCGAGACCTTCGCCCCGCAGCTGAGCGCCCAATCCGCCCGCAGCATCCGCGCCCGCTTCGACGGGGTGCCGGGGTGGGATTCGACGAGGGCGAACATCTGCCGGCTGCGTCCCACGGGGACCGTGTTCCGCACGGTCTCCGTCGAGTAGCTCTCGATGCACGTGTAGATCGGTCGGCCGCGACCGCCGAGGTCGAGGACACCGGCGGCGACGAGCGAGTCGGCGGCTTCCCCGAGTCCCGCGGCGAGCATGAGCTCGACCTCGACCTCACCGGCGAGGACGACGAGTTCGAGCGCTTCGCGCTGCTCGTCGGTGTACCGGGAGAGATCGCTGCTGACGAGGTCGCGGGCCCGCTGATCGTAGTCGATGTCAAGACCGTCGAGCAGCCACACACCGCGCTGGAGGACCAGACGGCGGCGCCGGCGGGCGTAGCGGAGCAGTTCGATGATGAGGCCCGGGACTCCCGAGGACTGGAAGGCGGCGACGTCGAGGGCGCCGTGGGAGACGATCCCGCCGAGGTGGTGCTCGAGCATCGCGGAGACATCGTCGAGGGTGAGCGGTTCGAGGAGGATGTGGTGGACGACCCCGTCGGCGACGAGTTCGCCGAACGACCCGGTCCGGCCGTCGACGGTCGGGGTCATCGTCGCGACGACCTTGATCTCCCCGTCGCTGGCGAGCTGCCACAGTGCCGAGAGGCTGCTCTCGTCGAGGCAGTGGGCGTCGTCGGCGAAGACGACGGGAGTGCCGGGACCCTCCGTCAGCGCTGCGACGACGCGGGCGAGGATCGTCTCGGGTTCGCCGTCGAGGTCGACGAGGAGCCCGAAGGCCCCGAACGGTACCGCCTCGAGCACCCGGTCACCGCGGATCCAGGTCTCCTGCCCGCCGCGGTCGGCGTGCACCCGCGCCGCGATCCGGGACTTGCCCATTCCGTGCTCGCCCTCGATGACGACCCCGGAGACCTCAGTGCCGCGCAGGGCGGCGTCGATCTCGGCGAGTGCGCGATCACGGCCGAAGATCGCAGTGTCGACGACGTCGCTCACGGATCATCCCCCCCACGCGGCGACGACGTCGCGCAGTTCACGGCGGTTGGCCACCTGCAGTCGGCGGTAGATGCGGGTGAGGTGCCATTCGATCGTCCGGGCGGAGAGATGGTGGAGCTCGCCGAGGTCGTGGCTGCTGCGTCCGGCCATGACGCCGTCGACGAGCTTGCGCTCGAACTCGGTGAGCACGGCGTGGAGCTTGGGGCCCGGAGTGGAGAAGCGCACGGTGCGGGTGCTGTTGCCGATGAGGATGCGCGCCTCCCGCGCCGCCGTGCGGTCGCCGTCCTCGACGGCCCGCTTCTGGGCGCGCTTGGCCAGTTCGGCGCACGCGACGACGGCGCCGAACTCGAGGGCGAGGCGGGCGGCGTCGAGCAGGGCGGAGGGATCGCTGCCGCCGATCCCCTCGGCCGTCGCCCGGGCGAGGTCGCCGATGCCGCCGTCGATGCGGTCGGCCACCTCGGCGAGCGCATGGGGCGGCCGTCTCATGGCCGAGCCGGGCGGCCTCCATGAGCGCCCCGGCGGCCATCGTCGTCGCCCCGATCTCCGCGGCCTCGACTCCGAGGGCGTGCAGGCGGGCCGCCGCGGGGTCGGGGCGGGTGACGGCGAGGGCCTGGAGGTCGAAGAGCCGCGCCTCGAACTCCGACCACCACGAGTACTGGTCGGGACGGGTCTCGACGAGGTGGACTCGAGGAGGGCGTCGGGGTTCGACAGGCGACCGAGCTGGGCGTCGACGTAGCGCTTGGCGGCGTGGCCGACCCGCGTGATGTCGATGAGGTCGGTCTCCTGGAAATGGCTGAGCAGCGTGTGCAGGGTCGACTGCGCGCGGGCGGGGTGGCCGGTGCGCGCATCGACGAGGGCGCCGGCGAAGTCGATCATCCGGTCCCCGGTCCGCGCCTGCCGCACCGAGCGGCGGGCACCGGCCCAATCCCCGGCGAGGTACCGCGCGACGAAGATCTGCGGGGCGGCGTCCTCGACCTCGTAGCTCGTCAGCCCGGCAAGGCCGAACATCAGCTCGGCCTGGTCGATGTAGCGCAGGCCGAGGTCGACCTGCCCCCGCGTGACCTGTCCGATGCCGATGATCGCGCAGGCCCGCAGGCGGTGTCGGGTCAGGCACGCGTGATCGCGGTAGACCGCCTCGGCGAGCCGCATCCCCTCCTCGAAGCGGCCGCCCCGCTGTTCGTACCGGGCCCGGGTGACGTCGAGGCGGCCGGTGTCGGCGGGACTCGTCAGCCTCTCCCTGGCCCACTGCACGACGAGGTCCTCCGGCGTCCGGGGGTCGGTCAGCCGAATGTCCATGCAGGCCAGCCGCGACAGGTAGCTCGCGTCGTCGGCGTCGGAGCCGGTGACGTCCTCCCCCCGCGTGCTCGCCCCGTCGGGACTGCCGTCGGCGAGCCGGGCGACGAGGCGGTCGAAGGTCCGACGCCCCTCGTCGACGTTGCCGCGCTCCTTGTCGGCGCGGACGAGTTCGAGGAGGATGCGGCTCGTCTGCCACCGGGAGGCGGTGATGAGCTCGGCGGCGTCGGAGTACCGGCCCTCCGTGTTCGCGGCACCGACCGCGGTGAAGACGGTGTCCTCGGCCTGGCCGAAGCCGAGGGAGAGCCCCCAGCGCAGGTAGCCGAAGAGCGCGCGGCCGGTCAGCGCGGCGACGTCGACGACGGACTCGTAGACCTTGTAGAGGCTGAGGCTGTGGGCGGGCATGACATGGGCTTTGAGCGTCTCGGCGATGACGCGCTCCGACAGGCGCACCCCGGATCCGCGTCCGCGGTCCATCGTCACGAGTCCCTTGTCGGCGAGGTCGTCGAGCTCATCGGCCGAGCAGAGTTCGGCGAGTGCTTCGTAGGGGGCCGCGTCGACCATCGCGATGATCTCGAGGATCGGCCGCAGCTCGGTCGGGATGTTCCACAGGATGCGCTCGTGCGCCCGCGTCTGGTCGAGGCCGAAGACGAGCTGGTTGACCAGCCGCGGATTGCCGCCGGTGTCCCGCAGCACCTCGGTGGTCGACCGGTCGATCGCCCCGGGCGATTCGAGGAGGGCGGCGATCGCCCCCTCGTCGAGGCCGTCGAGGTCGATGCGCACCATCGACCCGCCCAGCCACAGCGTCGCGATGAGATCGACGGGCGGGCGGATCGACTCGGCACCGACGACGAGGCGGATGCGGTGGGCGTCGGCGAGCTGGCAGAGCACGGAGATCGACTCGACGTCGACGAGGTTGGCGTTGTCGAGCTGGACGATCGGCACCCCGGGGCTGCGGCCGACGACGCGGGCGACGACCGAGAGGGCGGCACCCGGTCCGATGTCCCGATTGACGCCCTCCTGCGACAGGAGGATCTCGAGGATGCCGAGCGCGCGGTCGCGCAGCAGCTCGGATCCGCGCAGGCGGAAGATCGCGGCGTCCCGGTCGAGCTGGTCGAGAGCGCGATTCATCACGGTCGTCCGTCCGCTGCCGGCGGGTCCGATGATGAGGCACCCGCTGCGGTCGGGATCGGCCAGGGTCTGGCGAAGTGCGGAGACTTCGTCGGCGTACCCGAATGCACGGCCCTGGGGTGAGGGGACGGTTACCGACATTCGCGCTTCTTTCGATGTCACCGATCCGCTGGTCCGACGAGTTCTCGCTCGCCCGACGCAGCTCTCGGCCGGGTACCTCGCGATCGACTCGGCATCGGCGGCATGGGTGGCCGTGATTCCAGGTCAGGTGTCTGCGGTGGGGTGGACCGTCGACGACCGCGAAGCTGGGGATGTGGGGACACAATAACCGCATATGCCATGGCACGCAATGAGCTTCCCGCATCCCGGGCATCGGGGCGGGCCGCTCCACTTGTGAGTGACCTCACGCGACCGTACTATGGGAGCTAACTTACTGAACGATCTATCAGGAGCTTTCATGGACACCCTTCTGAGCGCAGAAGAGCGCGAATTCGCGCAGCAGATGCGTCAGTTCTACCGCACGGAGATCCCCGAAGAGCTGCGCTTCAAGGTCGCCACCGGGCAGGAGCTGACCAAGGACGACATGGTCACCTCGCAGCGCATCCTCAATGCGAACGGCTATGCGGTGCCCCACTGGCCCGTCGAGTGGGGCGGCCAGGACTGGACCCCCGTCCAGCGCCACATCTGGCTCGAGGAGATGCAGCTGGCGAGCGTGCCCGCGCCCCTGCCGTTCAACGTCTCGATGGTCGGTCCGGTCATCGCGACCTTCGGGTCGCAGGAGCTCAAGGAGCGGTTCCTCCCCGCCACGGCGAACCTCGACATCTGGTGGTCGCAGGGCTTCTCCGAGCCCAACGCCGGGTCCGACCTCGCCTCCCTGACCACCTCGGCGGTGAAGTCGGGTGACAAGTACATCGTCAACGGTCAGAAGACATGGACGACCCTGGGCCAGTACGGTGACTGGATCTTCATGCTCGTGCGCACCGACCCCGACGTCAAGAAGCAGGCGGGCATCTCGTTCCTCCTCATCGATATGAAGTCCCCCGGCGTGACCGTGCGCCCGATCCAGCTCATCGACGGCGGCCACGAGGTCAACGAGGTCTTCTTCGACAACGTCGAGGTGCCCGTGGAGAACCTCGTCGGCGAGGAGAACAAGGGCTGGACGTACGCGAAGTTCCTCCTCGGCAACGAGCGCACCGGCATCGCGCGCATCGGCGCCTCGAAGGTCAACCTCGCCCGTGCGAAGGCCTACGCCGCGGTGACGAAGACGGCGACCGGCACGCTGCTCGACGATCCCCTGTTCTCGGCGCGCCTGACGAGGCTGGAGGCCGAGCTCACGGCCCTCGAGATGACGCAGCTGCGCATCCTGTCGACGCAGGCCGCCGGATCCGAGAAGCCGGACCCGCGCTCCTCGGTCCTCAAGCTCAAGGGCTCGCAGCTCCAGGAGGACATCAGTGAGATCCTCGTCGACGTGCTCGGTCCGCAGGGACTCGACTTCGTCACCGACCGCGTCCAGGGCGAGGGTCTGACCGACCTGCCGCTCGGCGCCGTCGACGCGCTGCCCGCCTACTTCAACACCCGCAAGGTCACCATCTACGGCGGTTCGTCCGAGGTGCAGCGGGGAATCATCTCGAAGGCCCTGCTCGGTCTCTGACTCGGTCACTGAAAGGTACGAACACAGATGGATCTTGAACTCAACGACATTCAGCAGGAACTCGCCAGCACGCTGGGGAAGTATCTGCGCACCGAGTACGACACGGCAACCCGCGAAGCCATTCTTGCCAGCGACGAGGGCATCTCGCGTGAGAAGTGGCAGCAGTTCGCGGAGATGGGCCTGACCGGTCTGACGATCCCCGAATCCTACGGCGGAGCGGAGATGACCTTCGCCGAGGTGGCTGTCGTCCTCGAGGCGTTCGGCCGGGCGCTCGTGCTCGAGCCCTTCGTCGCCACTGCCGTCCTCGGCGCGAACGCCGTGCTGCTCGCCGGCAGCGAGGAGCAGAAGCAGGCGATCCTGCCCGGCGTCGCCGAAGGGGAGACCTTCCTCGCCGTCGCCGCCCTCGAACCGGGTCAGCGCTACGCCCTGGCGCAGCCGACGACGACGGCGACAGCGGCCGGAGATGGCGTCACCCTCTCGGGTGAGAAGAACGGTGTGCTCGGCGGCGACGTCGCCGACCACTTCATCGTCACCGCCGTCGAGAACGGGGAGCTCGGGCTCTTCCTCGTCGCCGCCGACGCCGCGGGGCTCACCCGCGTCGCCCACCGCCAGGCCGATGGCCTCGGCAGTGCGAGCGTGCGCTTCGCCGATACTCCGGCGCAGCGCCTCAACGCGGCCGATGCCCGTGCCGTGCTCGACGAGGTCTTCGACCTCGGCAATGCCGCGATCATGGCTGAGGCCGTCGGCGCGATGGAGGCCTCGCTGACGATGACGGCCGAGTACCTCAAGACGCGCGAGCAGTTCGGGGCGCCGATCGGCGCGAACCAGGCCCTCCAGCACCGGGCCGCCGACCTCTACGCGGATCTCGAGTACGCCCGCAGCATGGCGCTCTTCGCCCGCCTCGCGGTCACCGCCGAGAGCGAGGGCGCGGAGAAGGATCGGCACCGCGACGTCATCGCGGCGAAGATCGTCATCGATTCGACCTCGCGGCACGTCGCGCAGGAGTCGATCCAGATGCACGGCGGCATCGGCATGACGATGGAGTACCCGATCGGGCACTACGCGAAGCGCCTCACGGTGATCTCGCGGACGTTCGACGACGCGGATTCGCTCACGGCGGAGCTCGCGCAGATCGGCGGGCTCATCGAGCCTCACGCCGCAGACCTGTCCTGACCGGGCGGGCCGGGCCGCAGATCTGTCCTGACCGGGCGGGGCGGGGCTGGGCGGGCGGTCCGGCCCGGCTCGCAGAGGTTCGACAGCACAACGGCGCCGGGAGACCGACTGAGTCTCCCGGCGCCGTTGTGTGTTCGCGCGCGGTCAATTGTCCCAGCTCCGTCTGGGACTGAGCGACGGGGCCGCCGGCCTTGTCTGGGCCTGATCGACGAGTCAGATTCCGGACCGGGCCGGGCCTGAGCGACGGGGTTGTCGGCCTGACGTTCGAGCGGGAGCCTCGCCGTGTTCGCGCGAGGGTCACGACGGGCCTGCTGAGGCATGTCCGCGACGCGCGCTCCAGCCGTGACGATTCTGCGCCGCTTCCGAGGTGAGTGTGCGCCGCACCTATGGCGAATTCGACGCTGATTCCGCCCTCAACCTTCCGCGCAATCCGGGCGGCCACCCTCAGTCTTCCGCACTTCGGCGAGGAGGGCAGGCTGCCCGGCGCTCGGCGTGCCCGCAACCCCCTACCCGACGGGCTGGTCGAAGACGTGGCGGCGCACCCACGCGTGCATCGTGATCGCTGCCGCTGCGGCGGCATTCATCGACCGGGTCGAGCCGTACTGCGCGATCGAGAGCACCGCCGAGCTCGCCCGGTGCGCCTCCTCGCTCAGCCCCGGCCCTTCCTGACCGAAGAGGAGGAGGCAGCGCTCCGGGAGGTCGTAGGTCTCCAGCGGCACCGAGTCGGGGAAATTGTCGACCCCGATGAGCGGCACCTCGTTGTCGCTGCACCACTGGAGCAGGTCGTCGACGCTCGGATGGTGGATGACGTGCTGGTATTTGTCGGTGACCATCGCTCCGCGCCGATTCCAGCGCCGTCGCCCGACGATGTGGACGGCGGCGGCGTTGAAGGCGTTCGCCGTGCGCACGACCGACCCGATGTTGAGGTCGTGCTGCCAGTTCTCGACGCCGACGTGGAATCCGTGCCGCACCGTGTCGAGGTCGGCGACGATCGCGTCGTGCCGCCAGTAGCGGTACTTGTCGACGACGTTGCGCCGGTCACCCTCGGCGAGCAGCTCCGGATCGTAGTGCTCGCCGACAGGCCAGGGGCCGGTCCACGGACCGACCCCCACCTGCTGTGATTCGTGACCGTCGGTCACTTCGCGTCGTCGCTGTCGGCATCCTTCGCGGGGTTCCCTGCGCCGGTTGCCTTGGTCCCCTTCGCCGAGGTGGTCCCCTTCGATGCGGTGGCGGACTTCGCAGACGCGGTCCCCTTCGCCGAGGTTATGACAGTCTCGGACTCTTCGACCGTCACCTCGTCGGACGCGTCCGCGTCGCTGTCGTCGGCGTCCTTCGCATCGGAGCCCTCGGCACCCGACGTCTTCGAGTTGGAGTCCTTCGCGTCCGCATCCTTCGAGTCCGTGCCCTTCGCATCGGCGTCCTTGGCCGCAGCGACCTTCTTGGCCCGCTTGCTCATCTTCACGGTCTTGCCGCCGCGCCCGCCGCCGGCGAGCACCGACCGGACGTAGGCGCCACCGGCGAGCGCGTGGATGATGAAGGCGAGCACCGCGGCGATGGCGGCGGCCACGAGACCTTCCCACCATTCCGGCTGGGCGGCGAAGTAGCGGTCGGCGATGCCGATCGGCGAGGTGAACGGAGCCCAGCCGAGCACCCGGCCAACCGTTCCCGAGGCGCCGACGATGACCGGGGCCATCGCACCTCCGACGGTGAGCACGCCGATGATCGCGACCATCGTCTTGCGCGCCTTGTCACCGGTGATCGTCGAGGCCCACACGAGGAGGGCGAAGATCGTCCAGGCGGTGAAGAACAGGGTGAGCGCGAACCAGCCGAGCCCCGGCAGCATCGCGAACGCGAGCGAAGTCTGACCTGAGATCGAGAGACCGAGCTCGAGGACGACGGCGGCCACGAGAAGGTGGATGACGACGAGCGTGAGCATGCCCGTCACCCGCCCCGAGGCGGCGGCGCGCGGCGGAATCGTCGCGGCGATGATCTCCGTGATCCGGTTGCGCTTCTCGAGCCGGAGGTTCTGGTAGAGCGCAGTGCCGAGCGTGGCGATGACGAGGAGTGAGAACACGACCATGCCCCACAGCAGCGGGACCGCCACGTCCTCGGGCACGGCCGGGGTCTGCAGCAGCGTCGCCTCGGTCTGCGGGGCGAGGCGCTCGAGGAGCGCCGTGGGCTGCTTGTCGAGGGCGATGATCGTCGGCTGCGACTGGCCCGAGGGGTCCTGGATGAACGCGGCGTCCACCGTGCCGTCGCGGACGAGCTGCTCGGCCGCCTGCGCATCGGGAGCATCGGTGATCGAGACGCCGAGCTGCTGCTCGTACATCGCGGCCTGCTCGCCGACGCCGACCATCGCCATGCTCGGGGTGCCCGAGTTCGCCTGTGCGTCGCGGACGATCCCGCTGACGATCACCGCGACGATGCCGAGGACGACGACGGCGACGGTGACGAGGAAGAACGGACTGCGCATCGTCGTCGAACTCTCCCGGTTCGACACGAGCCATGAAGCCTGGCGCTTGCCGACGTCGACGAACTCCGAGACGAGTCCCGTCTCAGGCAGATCCTCGGGGTCCGGGGTGTCCTCGGCGAGTTCGTAGGGAACCTCGTCGAGACCGAGCGTCGAATCCGCGGAATCCTCGCCGAGGCGGTCGTCCGCGTCCGCCGAAGCGGCCTTCCCGGCACCGGCTTTCCCGGCGGCAGTCTTCCCGCCGGCAGCCTTTCCGGCGCCGGCCTTCGCGGCGCTGGCCTTCCCCGCACCCGACTTCCCAGCCGCTGAGACGTCGCCGGTCACTCCGCCGAGGTCGTCGAGGCTCGTCGGGGCAGTGCCCTTCGACGTCGTCGTCTTCGTCGCGTCGTCGTCGGGCGTCTGCTCGTCCCGCGCATCGTCCTTGCGTGCCATCACAAAGTCTCCTTGAACTGCTCGGCCAACGTCGGGCGCACCCGCTCGAAGCGCTCCACCTTGCGCAGCGTCGCCACCGACGCGGCAGCGGAGCCGGGATCGTCGCTGCGGAAGCGGATGACGGTGTCGATGACCTCGATCTCCGTGATCCCCGCGCGTCCCCGCAGGGACGTCGCGGCTGCCTCGGCGTCGGCGAGGGCGACCTCGTAGCGGTGCTCGCCGAGGAGGTCGTCGACGCTGCCGGCAGCGGTGACCTTGCCCTGGCTGAGCACGACGATGTCGTCGGCGAACTTCTCCGCGGCCTCCCAGTCGTCGGTGGCGAGGATGACGGGCACGCCTGAGGCCGCATGGGCCCGCAGCAGGGACATGACGAGTTCGGTCGACTTCGTGTCGAGGCCGTTGAACGCGTCGTCGATGACGACGACGTCGGGGTCGGCGGCCAGGGTCGCTGCGATGTCGACGCGGGCGATCTCGGCGCCGCTGAGGTTCTTCAGCGGGGCGTAGCCGCGGTCGGCGAGTTCGAGCCGGCCGAGCAGGGTCAGGGCATTGCGCTCGGCAGCGCCGAGGGTGATGCCGTGGAGGCGCGCGAGGTAGACGATCTGATCGATGACGCGCATGTTCGGGTAGCCGCCGCGCTCACCGGGCAGGTAGCCGAAGTTCTGCCGGTCGCCGAAGTCGAGTTCGTAGCCCTCGAGTTCGACAGTGCCCTCATCAGCGGTGATGAGGCCCATGATGACGCGCACGAGTTCGGTGCGGCCTGCCGATCGGGTTCCGACGATGGCGGTGATCCGACCCGGCTCGGCGGTGAAGCTCACCTCATCCAGATATGTCCGCTTCCCCTTGCGCAGGGAAATCCCTTTCAGTGTGAGCACACGCGATCCTTACGTTGTCCAACGGGCGCCGTTTGCAGCCACGGCCCTTGAGAGTTTCTCATCTATCGTGGTGAATCGCGCAGGGCGATTCAAACCAGGTCCGGGATTTCAACGGAATTGACAGTCGAGTCCCAGCTGGTGGTCGCGAGCTCAGTCGAGCCCGAGGTCCTTCGTCGTCAGCGCCGTGAGATAGGGGATCCCGGTGGCTTCGACCTTCTCCTTCGCCCCCGTGTCACGGTCCATGACGACGGCCACGGCGACCACCTCGGCGCCGGCCTCCTTGAGAGCGTCGACCGCGGTGAGCACGGAACCGCCCGTCGTCGAGGTGTCCTCGACGGCGATGACGCGCTTGCCGGCGACATCGGGACCCTCGACGCGACGGGACATCCCGTGCTTCTTCGCCTCCTTGCGGACGACGAACGAGTCGACGGGGGTGCCGCGGACGACCGAGCGGTGCATGACGGCGGTGCCGACGGGATCGGCGCCCATCGTCAGTCCGCCGACGGCGTCGATGGAGTCGAGCAGGCCCTCGGCCTCGAGGAGGTCGAGGACGACGTCGCCGATGAGCGGGGCCGAGCGGTGGTCGAGGGTGACCCGGCGCAGATCGAGGTAGTAGTCGGCCTCGCGGCCCGAGGAGAGGGTGACCCGACCGCGAACGACGGCGAGTTCGTCGATGAGGTCGAGGAGTTGGCGGCGGGAGTCAGCGCTGTCGGTCATGCCCTCAGTCTAGGCGGTGTGCGCACGCCGAGGCGGCGGCAGGGTGGCACCCTCCGCGGCGGTCAGGCTTCACCGAGGTGGCTCAGCCCGCCGCGGTCGACGTTCGCCGGGGTGGCTCGGTTCCCCGCGGCCGCTCAGCTCGCCGCTCAGCTCGCAGCGCCCCGGCTGATGACGCGGAGGTCGATCTCGACCGGTTCGCCGACCTCACGGTCGACGGCGGCGAAGATGTCGTCGACGACGGCGGCCACGGACCGCGAGTCGTCGAAGTGGGCGTCGATGCGCACCCGGTACCCGTCGTCGGACTGCGTGAGGTCGATGCCGGTCGGCTCACCGCCGGCACGCCGCAGCACCTTCGCCGTCGCGCTGACGACGAGGTCCTTCATGCCCGGAGCGAGCGAGGCGACGCCGGGAATGTGGGAGACCGAGCGTGACAGCTCCTGCGCGGTGTGAGTGAGCGGGCTGACCACCTCAACCGATTCGTCGGCCGCGGCACTGTCGACAGCCGTGTCCCCGGTCAGAGCAGTTGCCCCGTCGGCGTCAGTGGTCCCGTGGCTGCCGGCCGCGCGGCCCGTGCCGGTCGGCGCGGTTGTCGCGTCCTTCTTCACACGCCCCGAGTCGGCTGCGGCACCTGACTTCGCCGCGGCATCAGTCGACTTCGCCGCGGCGCCTGACTTCGCCGCGGCACCGGTCGACCATGCCGTGGCACCGGTCGACGTTGTCGCGGCAGACGAATGTGCGGCCGGCAGCGGGGCAGAGGGCTGATCCTCGTGGACGAGTTCGGGTTCGAGGACCGACTCGTGGCTGACCTCGAGCGGCGTGGGGGCCTCGGCTTCGGTCTCGCGCTTGTTCTCGGGCGACATGGGCTCATTCGACATAGGCATCCTCGACTTCGATATCGATCCGGGAAGCGGGCACCCCGAGCTCGCGCACGAGCGCCTCGGAGACCGCGGTCCTGATCTCGTCTGCTGACGTGACGAAATGGATGTCCGCGCGCATCGTCACGGTCAGCGCCACCTCGGCGGCACTGCCGTAGGGCTCCCCGGCGGACACGATCCTCACACTGCGGGAGCGGATGCCGTCGACCGTGTCGACGGCATCGCGGACGATCGCGCGCACAGCCGTCGACGCGATCGAGTACTCGTGCCCCTCATCGGTGCGCAGCTTCGTCGACGGCCCCCGGTAGAGGTCGTTGCGGACGAGGTGGAGGATGCGCTCGCGGATGCCCGCGGTCTGTTCGGGGTCGGGAACGAAATGACCCATGTAATCGTCGATGACGTCGCGCAGCTGCGCGTCGAGGTCAGGTGCGGCGCGCTCACCATCGGCGCGCGGCGATCATCACTCATGTCCATCCCTTCATCCCTTCGACGATGGCGGCCCGGGCGCGGTGGATGCGACCGCGCACGCTGCCTTCCGTGATGCCCAAGGTGTCAGCGACCTCAGCGTAGCTCAGGCCCTCCATCTGGCAGAGCACCCACGTCACCCGTTGCTCCGACGACAGCGTCGAGAACACCTGGGCGAACCGCTCGAGCGCACTGCGGGCCTCGACGCGCTTCTCGACCGAGGCGCGATCGTCGGCGTGCGCGCCGAAGTCCTCGGGGTCGAACGGGTCGGACGGGCGGCTGACGCGCTTGCGGAGGACATCGGTGCACCGATTCGAGGCCATGCGGTAGAGCCAGGTCCCGAAGGCTTCGGGCGAGGCGAGTGCGTTGAGCGACTTCCAGGCCTGGACGAACGTGTCCTGCACGACGTCCTCGGCGTCCTGCCGGTCACCGAGGGTGCGCATGCAGAACCGCAGCAGCTTCGTCTCATACCGATCGACGAGGGAGGCGAAGGCATCGACATCGCCTTCACGCGCCCGCACGACGAGTGTCACGATGTCCAATCGATCATCTCCTCTTGCCATGCTCCTGATGATAGGCGAGAGGAGCCGATGGGAACACTCCTTGTCGGATAGTTGCCGCGAAGTTCATCAGATCGAGACTTTCGGGCCGCGTCGGGCGCGCCCGCAGGTCCAGTCTCCGGCCCGGTCATCGGCCCTCCCAACCGGGCCGTCCGGCGGTAGCTGACCCCGCCTCCGACCCACCCCGCACCGGGCGGCCGAGAAATCCGGCGAAAGAAATTTCACCAAGCTGCGTGAGGATCTCCGAACAGCCCCGTCTGTACCTATGTCAGCACATCCGACACGAAAGGGAATGAACGATCATGCCTGCCAACACCGATTCCTCCACTTCCTCCACCACCTCGGCGTCGACTGCGAACGCTGGCCAGGACATCAACAGCCCCCTCGTCACCGACAAGGGCAACACGACGATCGCTGAGAACGTCGTCGCCAAGCTTGCCGGCATCGCGGCTCGCGAGGTCCCCGGCGTCTTCGGCATGGGCAATGCCGCACGCCGCGCCTTCGACACCCTCACCGATCGGATCCCCGGCTCGCAGACGAACGTCTCCGGCGGAGTCTCCGTCGAGAAGGGCGAGAAGCAGACCGCAATCGACCTGACGATCGTCGTCGAGTACGGCACCTCGATCGTCGATGTCGCCGAGGCGATCCGTCGCAACGTCATCCGCGCCGTCGAGCAGGGCACCGGACTCCAGGTCGTCGAGGTCAACATCGACGTCACCGACGTCCACCTCCCCGACGACGACAACGATGACGATCAGAAGAAGAGCGACAGCACCAACGAACTCTCCTGACACATCCATTCGTCGCTGATGCCCCGGGGCGCGGCCCCACCCGGCACTCGCCCCGGGGACATCACGACCGCAGCGGAAGGACTGCCATGTCGAAAACACTCATCGGACTGCTTGTCGGACTCACCCTCGGCATCGTCGCGTACTTCGGAGGATTCGTCGCATTCCTCGTCGTCGCGATCTGCGGCGGGCTCGGTCTCACGATCGGCTTGGTCCTCGACGGCCGACTCGACCTCGGAGCCCTGAGCTCACGTTCGACGACGCGGAGGTGATCGCTGTGGCTGCATCACGCGGTAGCCTCACGATCGCCGACCGAGTCATCGAGAAGACCGCCTCGGAGATCCTCAAGGGCCTCCCCGGGGTCGGCGGGTCGACGTCGGGCTTCCTCGGCATCGGCGGGAACTCGAGTCTCGACACCCGACCGAGCGTCGACGTCACGCTCTCAGGCCGCAGCTGCACCCTCGATGTGAAGCTCGGACTGGCCTACCCGCTGCCGATCTCGGCGACCACCGAAACCGTTCGGCAGCAGCTGAGCACCGAGGTGGAATCGCTCACGGGCGTGACCGTCCGGCAGGTCGACATCGACGTGACCTGGCTCAAGCCCGAATCGGCGAGCCATCCCAGCGAAGTGAGGAGTCTGGCATGAGCGCTCATCTCCTGCGCGCCCGTCCCGCACGGGTCGTGCCATCAGTCATCGTCGCCGTCGTCTTCCTCCTCGTCGCCGTCGGGCTCGGGTGGGCGGGCATCGCCGCCATCGCCCAGTCCGGCGCCGAGGCAGCGCTGACGACGACGCTGCCGGGTGTCTCCGGCGCCGAGTCCCTCCAGTGGGGGATGCCGATCGTCATCGGCGCAGGCATCGTCCTCGGTGTCATCGGACTCATCCTCATCATCCTCGCGATCTCCCCGGGACCCCGACGCATCGTCGGCTTCCGGGCACCGACGAGCGAATACATCGAACAGTTCGAAGTCGCCCTGCCGACCTCGGCGGTCTCGGACCTCGCGGCAGCCGCCGCGGACTCCGTCGACGGGGTCTCCCGCGTCCGCGCGGCCTCGAACGCGCGGTCGACGATCGTCACCGTCGCGACCCCGGTGCGCGACACCGCCGCGATCCGCAGCGATGTCGGCCAGGCCGTGACGGACCGTCTCTCGGCGATCGGCTTCGACAGGCAACCGAGCGTGCGCGTGCACGCCCAGAGGAGGCAGTGATGAGAAGAATGGCCGCAGGTGCCAATCGCACCCTGCTCTTCATCGTCGGACTCGTGTGCCTCATCGTCGGCGCCGGTGCCGCGGCCGCAGGCTTCGGCTTCCTGTCGGCGATCGTCGCCGGACTCGAACCGTCGAGCTCCCTCGGCGTCCTCGCGGTGCCGTTCACGTGGTCGTTCTCGGCCCTCGTCGCGGTGCTCATCGCGGTCGTGCTCGCGATCATCGGGATCTGGTGGCTGTCGCTGCAGATCCCGCGCAAGGACGCGGCGAAGCCGCTGCGTCTGCAGCAGGATGCGCGCACCGGCCTGACCACGGTGACGGCCAATGTCATCGCCGAGGCGGTCTCCGACGACCTCGAGACCATCGAGGGCGTCGACTCCGCTCAGGTCATCGTCCGCGGCACCGCGCGTCGCCCCGAGCTCGTCATCCACATCGACGTCGACGATCGCGCCGACATCGATGCGATCGTCGCCGAGGTGGCCGACAGGGTCGCCCGCAACGCGAGCAGTGCGCTCGGGGAGCCGCTGGCGGCGGTCGGACTCGAGATCGGCATCGCCCGCACACCCAACCGCAAGCAGCGCAGCGTCACCCTCGCCTAGCGCAGTCAGCGGGTCTCACCGCCGGATCCCCGGCGGTGAGACGGCGCTCAGTCGCCGGTCTGATTCCCGGGAGCAGTCCCGGACCCCCAGCCGGTCGTCGATTCGGCCGGCACTTCCACCGCCGCCGGCCGGATCGGCGGCCTCCGCCGTCCAGCCGACGGCACCATCACCCCGACCCGGGTCCCTGCACAGGACCTGGTGTCGGGGTGATGTCGTCTCAGCTGCCGAGTTCGGTGCTGCCAGAGTCAGTGCTGCCGGGGTCGACCTCGAGGACGACCTTGCCGACGGTGTGTCCGCTCTCGATGTCGGTCAGCGCCGCGGCGGCCTGCTCCAGCGGGTGCGTCGCTGAGATGTGCGGGGTGACCGTCCCGGCGGCGACGAGCCTGGCGATCTCGGCGAGCTCTGCGCCGTCGGCTTCGACGGTGAAGCGCAGCGCCCGCACCCCGTGCGCCCGAGCCTCCTCCTGTGAGGGCGCGTCGCGCGTGGTCACGAGCACACCGCCGGGGACGAGCACGGCCCACGATGCCGCCCTCGCAGCACCCCCGACGAGATCGAGGACGACGTCGACGCCGGTCACGCCGGAGAGGTCCTGCGTCTCGTAGTCGATGACGACGTCGGCGCCGAGCTCCCGGGCGAAGGCGACGTGCGGCGTCGACGTCGTCGTGATGACACGGGCGCCGGCCGCCTTCGCGAACTGGATCGCGAAGTGCCCGACCCCGCCGGTGCCGCCCTGGATGAGCACGGTCGAGCCCGCGGTGACTCGCCCGTAGCGGAAGAGCCCCTGCCACGCGGTGAGGCCCGCGGTCGGAATCGACCCGGCCCGGACGGCATCGACGCCGGCGGGTGTCGTCGTCAGCGCATGCTGGTCGACGACGACCCGTTCGGCGTATCCGCCGCCGTGCATGTCGACCATCCCGAAGACCGCGTCGCCGACGGAGAACTTCTCCGCCTGCGCCCCGCACTCGACGACGACGCCGGCGACGTCGCGCCCGAGCGTGTACGGCAGCCGGTCCTCGCCGACACCGGGATACCGGCCGGACCGGATCCGGACGTCGACCGGATTCACCCCGGCCGCCGCGACGGCGACGCTGACCTGCAGAGCGTCCGGGGCCGAGACTCCGAGCCGGCTGACGTGGAGGACGTCGTCGCCGCCGAAACGGTCGAAGCGGACCATCCGCGCCGTCACCGGTGGGTCCGCGCTCACAGCTCCCACGCCTCGGCGAGCAGTTCGAACGACCGCGCGCGCATCGCCGGGTCGAACGTGTACGTCGTGATGATGAGTTCGTCGACGCCGAGGTCGGCGATGATCTCCTGCAAGGCGGTGACCACGGTCTGCGGGGATCCGACGGCCCGCACCTGCTGGAAGTCCTCGATGAAGGCGAGCACGCCGGCATCGACGACCTCCCGGATGTCGCCGACCGGCGGGGCGAGCGGGGTGCGCCGGCCGGTGCCGATGCCGGCGGCGAGCTGCTGCGCGGTCGTGAAGAGGTGCTCGGCCTCCTCGTCGGTGGGGGCGACGAGGACGTTGACCCCGGCCATGACGTAGGGCGCGGAGAGCTCCGCGGTGACGTAGTCGGTGGAGAAGTTCTCCCGGTACCGCCGGATCGCTTCGTGGCGGGCGGCCGGCGCGAAGTGCGAGGCGAAGACGTAGGGCAGGCCCATGGCCGCGGCGACCGTCGCCCCGTCGAGGCTCGACCCGAGGATCCACAGCGGCACCCGGGTGCCCTGCCCGGGATGCGCTGTCGTCTCCCCCGTCCCGTCGCCGAGGTGGCGCTGGAGTTCGACGACGTCCTCGACGAAGGTGTCCGCCGAGGCCTGCCCTCGGCGCAGCGCCGCCGCCGTGCGCGGGTCCGTGCCCGGGGCGCGGCCGAGTCCGAGGTCGAAGCGGTCGCCGTACATCGCGGCGAGCGTGCCGTAGTACTCGGCGACCATGAGCGGGGAGTGGTTGGGCAGCATCACTCCCCCGGAGCCGAGCCGGATCCGACTCGTGTTCTCCGCGGCCCGCCCGATGAGCAGGGACGTCGCCGAGGAGGCGAACGTCGGCACGTTGTGGTGTTCGGCGTACCAGTACCGCCGGTAGCCGAGACGGTCGGCGAGCTTCGCCAGGGCCAGCGACTCGTCGAGTGCGGTGCGGGTCTCCATTCCCTGGGAGACGGGGACGAGGTCGAGGATGGACAGCGGGGTCATGATGGTGCTCCTCTCTTCGGGGACGTCGCGGCGAGTGCGGCGGCGATGATGACGACTCCGACCTCGCAGAGGCCGTAGACGATGAAGGTCGGGACGAGGCCAAAGTGCTGGGCGGCGAGGCCGGCGAGCACGGCGGGGACGCTGAACGCGGTGTAGGCGACGATGAATGTCGTCGCGAAGGTGCGGGAACGGTCCGCGGCGGGAGCGGCCTGGCCGATCGTTCCCATGACCCGGGAGAAGCCCGCGCCGAAGCCGGCCCCGGCCAGCGCCGAGGCGACGATGTAGAGGGCGAGCGAGTCGACGAGGACGGCGACGACCGTGCAGAGAACCCCGAGCCCGAGCAGCCCGAAGCTGAGCAGTCCGTGCCGCCGCGGGGTCATCCCCCGCATCCGCCACGTGGCCGCCGGCGCGGGGAGGAAGAAGACGGCCAGGGTGAGCCCGACGACGAAGGTGTTGTCGACTCCGAAGGTGGTGTGGACGAGCGAGGCCCCGAGGGACAGGTAGAGTCCGGCCGTGCCCAGATCGCGAGCAGCGCGGGGATCCGGCGGATGAAGAGCGGGCGCACCGCCGCGGGAAGCCCGACCCGCGGGACGAGGGCCCGCAGGCGCACCGGCTGCCGCGGCACGGGATCGCGGGGCAACAGGATGAGGGCGATCAGCAGAGCGGCATAGGTGCCGAGCAGCACCGAGTAGACGAGCTGGCGCGGCCACGGAGCGTACTCGACGAGGAGACCGGCGAGCGCGGCGCCGAGCGCGAGCCCGATCGGCGAGGAACCGCCGGAGACGAGGGCGCCCGCCGGCTGACTGGGCTGGTGGGCGACGATCATCGCCGACGCCGCCCCCGTGCACAGTCCCGTCGCCGCTCCCTGGACGAGGCGGGCGACGATGAGGGGACCGACGCCGTCGGCGAGGATGAAGAGGACCATCGCCGCGATCTGGACGAGGAGTCCGGCGACGAGGACGGAGCGGGTGCCGACGACGTCGGCGAGCGAGCCCAGCGCGATCATCGTCGCGAGCAGGGCGAGGACGTAGATCGCGAAGATCACCGTGAGGGTGAAGTCGGAGAACCCCCACAGCTGCTGGTAGACGGGATAGAGGGGGGAGGGGGCGGCCGCGGCGGCGAGCAGCGCGACCATGATGAGACCGGCCACGGCGAACCTCGCCGTCTGCGCCTCCTTGACCATGCTCACCCCCTCACCCTCCGCCGTCCGGTCAGAATATACCCAGGCCGGGGACTTAGACTCAGGGTTCCCTGACAATGCACCTTCACGCGATGGGCTGATCTCGATGGCGAGAATCCTCTGTGTGCTCTACCCCGACCCGCAGTCGGGCTACCCTCCGCCCTATGCCCGCGATGAGATCCCGGCGGTGACATGGGACGTCGACGGCGCACCGGCGCCGATGCCCAAGCCGCCGCTCGGCTTCGTCCCCGGCCAGCTCGTCGGCTGCGTCTCCGGAGAGCTCGGGCTGCGCGAGTACCTCGAGTCCCACGGCCACGAGTTCGTCGTCACGAGCGACAAGGAGGGCCCGGACTCCGAGTTCGCCCGCCTCCTGCCGAGCGCCGACATCGTCATCTCGCAGCCGTTCTGGCCCGCCTACCTCACCCGGGAGCGGATCGCCTCCGCCCCGCACCTGAGGCTCGCGCTCACCGCGGGCATCGGGTCCGATCACGTCGACCTCGAGGCCGCGGCGGAGGCGGGCATCACGGTCGCCGAGGTGACCGGGTCGAACTCCGACTCCGTGGCCGAGCACATCGTCATGATGATCCTCGCCCTCGTGCGCAACTATCTGCCCTCGCACTTAACGGCGGCCAGCGGCGGCTGGAACATCGCCGAATGCGTCTCCCGCGGCTACGACGTCCAGGGGATGGCCTTCGGCGCCGTCGGCGCCGGACGGATCGGCCGTGGGGTGCTCAGGCGGCTCGCGCCCTTCGGACTTCAGCTCCACTACACGCAGCGGCACCGGCTCGACCCCGCACTCGAGGAGGAGCTCGGCCTCACCTTCCATCCCGACATCGGTCAGATGGCTCAGCATATGGACATCATCAGCCTGCAGGTTCCGCTCTATCCGGCGACTCGGCATCTCTTCGACGCGGAGCTGCTCGGCTCCCTCAGGCGTGGAACGTACCTTGTCAACTGCGGGCGGGCCGAGCTCGTCGACCCCGCCGCCGTCGATGCCGCCGTGCGCTCGGGGCATCTGGCCGCGTACGCCGGCGATGTGTGGAATCCGGAGCCGGCCGGCGCCGACGACCCGTGGCGGTCGATGCCGTGGAACGGGATGACCCCGCACATCTCGGGAACGACGCTGTCGGCCCAGGCGAGGTATGCCGCCGGCACCCTCGACATCCTCCAGCGCTTCCTCGAGGGGCGCCCCATCGAAGAGGACTACCTCATCGTCGAGGGCGGCGGGCTCGCCGGAACGGGTGCCCAGTCCTACGGACTTCGCTGACCTCGTTGCGATCTCAGCTGATCGCCCGTTCGAACCGGTCGGTCATGTCCCGTTCGTGACCTGTCAGCGACTTGTTCATGACGTGCGTTTGTCGTGAATGACAAAGACCCCGGGGCGCGTAATCGCGTCAACCCGGGGTCCTCGCAGCACTCCCCTCGAGTACCCGGACGCATCCCCATACGTCCGTTATGTCCACCCGATCCCCACCGGGCGGACATCACAATTCCACCACACTTCACGGCCTGTTGTAAAGAATGATTTGAGACATATTTGGTCTCATTGAACAAGAATGCTGAACGCGAACTTCCGCGAATTTCCAGTTCAGAGCGGTGGGTCAGATGGTTCAACCCTCAACTTCTCTTACCGCGTGCGGCCGAAAAAACTTTGCGAAAAAGTTTCCCTCAGGCCCCTCGCGCACCGCCCTCGCCGCGCTGCCGATCGAAGGCGAATCCCGCCGACCCCCAGCGGATGAGACGGCGCGGGACCAATCTCGCCGCATTTGCCGCAAGACGGTAGTGGATTCCGGGGATTGAGACGACCTTCCCGGCCCGCGCGTCACGCAGGGACACGTCGACGACCTCGTCGATGTCGAGCCACATCCAGCCCGGTCCCGGACGCCTCGCGCCGAGGCGGTCGTGGAACTCCGTGCGGACGAAACCGGGGAGCACGGCGGTGACCGTGACCGGCTCGTCGCGCAGCTCCCCGGCGAGCGCCTCGGTGAAGACGAGGGCGGCAGCCTTCGAGGCCGCGTACTGGCCCATCGTCGTCACGGCCGCGAGCGAGGAGACCGTGATGATCCCGCCGCGACCGCGGGCCCGCATCCCCGGCACGGCGGCCAGGGCGAGCTCGCGCACGGCGGTGCTGAGCACCCGGTCCTGAGCGGCGAGCGCCTCGGGGTCGGAGTCGAGGAGGCCCTCCTTCAGTCCGTAACCGGCGTTGCCGATGAGGACATCGATGCGCGTGGACCTGATGACCTCCGCGACCGCGGCGATGCCCGCCTCCGTCGCGAGGTCGGCGACGACCACATCGGCGCTGATCCCGTGGGCGGTCGACAGCTGCGCCGCCAGCTCCCGCAGCCGGTCCTCAGCCCGGGCGACGAGCACGAGGTCATAGTGCTCCGCCGCGAGCGCCCGCGCGTACCCGCGCCCCAGCCCGGCACTCGCGCCGGTGACGAGGGCTCTCGGACGGGGGCTCTTGCTCACTTCGCGCCCTGCCCCACTCGCACGGTCAGAGACTGGGCCGCGGTGCCGAGCGGGCCGGTGGCGTCGCTGAGGACGCTCGCGGTCTCCCCGATCCCGGTCGGACCGAAGGCCACGCGGGTCTCGAAGCCGACCCAGCCGGGCTCCGGGGTGCGCGTGAGGTGGATGGTGAGGTCGACGTTGGGGAAGAACGTCGTCGCCGGATCGACCCGGACGGCGAGGCCGTTCGCGGTGTCGACGAGTTTGACCAGCGCCGCGGTCGGCGGGTCGACCTCGCCGTCGACGAGCGGGAAGGGCGAGCGGATCCAGCTGCGCGCATGGCCGGGCCGGGCGTCGTCGGCCTGTCGCCCCTCGAGGGAGGCGATGAAGCCGCCGGACCACCGCTGGGCGAACGGGACGGCGGGAACGAACTCCGGGTCGGGCAGGTGCGTCCACTCGTGGTCGGCCACGTCCGCGGTGTCGCTGCCGAGCAGCCGCCACACCCGGGCGGCGATGCTCACGCGGTCGCCGTGGCGCATCCGCGCCTCGACGAGTTCGATCGTCCGACCCGGCCGGACGACGTCGACGTCGATCGTGAACTCACCGGAGTGGATGACGCCGAGGATGTCGTAGCTGATGCGCGAGACGATCTTGTCACTCGGCAGGCGGCGTTCGACCTCGGCGAGGATGAGCCCCGACGCGGGCGCGAGATGCTGCTCGCCGGGCTGCCACGCCCCCTGGCTGTGCAGGGTCGAGACGAAGCGGTCCTCGCCGCGGCGCACGTAGTAGGAGTCGGGGACCGGTGATCCGTCGTGGCCGAGGTGGGCGTTGAGAGCGTCAGGCATGGCTTCAGACTATCCGGTAACCGGTTAGGGTGGTGGGGTGAGAATCGCGACGTGGAATGTCAACTCGATCCGTGCCCGCCAGGAGAGGATCGGAGCGTGGCTCGACCGCTCCGATGCCGATGTGCTCGCCATCCAGGAGCTCAAGTGCCGGGACGACCAGTTCCCCCGGGAGATCTTCGACTCCCGCGGCTACGAGGTCGCCTTCCACGGGCTCAACCAGTGGAACGGCGTGGCGATCGCCTCCCGCGTGGGGCTGAGCGATCCGCAGATCGGCTTCGCCGGCATCCCCGAGTACGAAGGCGTCGTCGAGGCGCGTGCGCTGTCGGCGACGTGCGGCGGGGTGCGGGTCCACTCCCTCTACGTGCCCAACGGCCGTGAGCTCGACCATCCGCATCTGGCCTACAAGCTTGAGTGGTACCGGGCGCTCACGGCCGACATCGCCGGGCAGCTCGCCGCAGACCCCGAGAAGCGGATCGTCCTGTGCGGCGACTTCAACGTCGCCCCGCTCGACATGGACGTCTGGGACATGGCGGCCTTCGACGGCGCCACCCACGTCTCCCCGCCCGAGCGCGCGGCGTTCACCGACCTCCTCGGCGCGGGTCTGCAGGAGGTGACCCGGCAGTTCACCCCGGGGCCCGGCGTCTACACGTACTGGGACTATCAGAAGCTGCGCTTCCCGAAGAAGGAGGGGATGCGCATCGACTTCGAGCTCGCATCCTCAGTCCTCGCCGAGGCGGCGGTGTCCGCGCAGATCGACCGCGAGGAGCGCAAGGGCAAGGGCGCGTCCGACCACGCCCCCGTCATCGTCGACTACGACCTCTGAGGTCGGCTGGGACTGCTGAGTCGCGCGGGCGGTCGACCGCGCCCGCGGATTCTGCCCGCGGATTCCCCGCCACCGCCTCGGCGAGTGATCCGGTCGCGCAAAACGACGCGCAAAGCATGGACATCGCCCGTCTCATCTGGTGAAGTTGAACCAGGAGGAAGGTGACGACGATGTCAGCAAAAGTCCGCGAGCTAGTCGGTGAGGCCTACGACCGGCGCGAGTCCACCTGGAGGGCAGCGCTCGAGACGGTCGAGGATTGGATCGAGTCCGCCCGCTCGCGGTCTCCGCAGCTGACGGAGGACCGCGTCCGCATCGTCCCCGGCCGGATCAAGGACCCGCTGCGCACGGGCGAGAAGCTGCGCCGGAAGCTCGCCGACGCCAACGATGAGATCCACGAGGCCGTCGAGGTCGAGAACCAGGTCATCGACGTCGTCGGAGCCCGAGTGGTGTGCCGCACCGAACGCGAGCAGGCCGTGCTCTGGGACGTGCTCACCGATCCGAACGACGATTCGTCCCTGTCGATCGCCGAGGTGCGCGACTACTCCGCACACCCGAAGCCCTCGGGCTACCGGGGACGCCACCTCATCGTCGAGGTGCCCTTCGACTCCGAGCCCTCCGTCCTCGTCGAACTCCAGATCCGCACCATCCTCCAGGACGCGTGGTGCGTGCTCTCCGAGGAGCACCTCTTCAAACCCGGTCAGGTGCTCACCTCCGACTCGCAGCAGGAGAGGCTCGGCCTCGTCCTCGCCGGGCTCTTCGCGCAGGCCGATTCCGTCGCCGGCTTCATCGCCGACGACGTCGGCGCCTACCTCGGCCTCGGCAACGCGGCCCCGCCGCGGGCGATGACCGACCCCGACACCGAGGCGCCCTCGATCGAAGTGACCATCCGCGAGCTCAAGCACTCCTACGTCCTCGCCGCCGACGAGGTGGGCCGCCATGGGATCATCCGCTTCGAGACCCTCGGGCTCACCCCGGACAACCCGGACCGGGCGGGACTGCCCTCCCCCGGCGACACTCTGCGGGTGCGGATGGACGAGTCCCACTCGACCCGGTACTTCATCCCCGTCGCCGGGGAGAGTTGAGGCCGCGCCGGACGCTGACCGCCCAGGGGCCCGGCACCGATTAGACTTGCGTCCCATGGGAAAGAAGTCGAAGCGCTCCAAGGAAGACCTCATCGCCAAGCGTCTGGCCCGGGCTCAGGCCACGGCCTTCGTGCCCCGCCCCTTCGAGGGCCTGCCGTTCGAAGCCGACCTCATCTGCCTGCGCGAACTCGTGCCCGCCGCGACCGCGGAGGTCCGGCTGCGCGAGGACTTCGGCGGACACACCGTGACGATCGCCTCCCTGCTGCCGGCGGCCTGGCAGGCCTGGCACCGCGAGGACGGCACCGTGCTCGCCGGCATGCAGGTGCCCGTGTCCTCGACCGATGCCTCCCGTGACGTCGCCCGCGGCATCCTCGCCGCCGTCGACGCGGCCCCCGGCACGACGATCGAGGCGACGACCGAACCCGGTGAGGGACCGCGGCTGCAGGACATCCTCGACGACGCCCACCCCTTCGACGTCCGCGTCCTCGAGACCTTCGAGTACTGGGAGCTGCCCGGTGACGACGCCGAGGTGGCGGCTGCCCTCGAACAGGCCAACGACTCGATCGCCCCGACGGAGAAGCTCGCCTCCGTCGACTCCGCCTACTGGACGGAGATGTCGGGCCGGACCTATGTGCGCTGGGCCCGGTCCGAAGGCGAGGACCAGGTCGTCGACGCCCTCGCACGGCTGCAGGCCGAGGGGCGCAACGACCTCGGCGGACCGGGGACGTTCCTCGGCTACTTCCGCGCCCACGGGATCATCGTGCCCGTCTGGGAGCTCGAGTTCGGCACCCAGGTCGACGACGTCGAGGAGCCGATCGCCGAGTTCGCGACGCGTCTCGACGAGGCCCTGAGCGACGACTCCCCGCTGAGCACCGAGGCCCGCCGGACCCGCTCCGGCATCGTCGCCCGCCAGCTCACCATCCACTGACCATGACTGAGCACCCGAGCCCGATCGGCATCGCCGCCGTCATCCCCGCGATGAATGAGGCCGAGCGCATCGCCGCGACCGTGGCGAGCACGAAGCTCATCCCCGGCGTCGACATCGTCATGGTCGTCGACGACGGGTCGAGCGATGACACCGGCACCGTGGCCCGGCGCGCCGGCGCCGAGGTCGTCACCCACCCGAAGAACAAGGGCAAGGCCGCGGCGATGATGACCGGGGCCTTCGCGATCCGCAACCGGGAGATCTCTCAGACCCCGCCCGGGCAGACACCGGCCCACCGGGCGCTGCTCTTCATCGACGGCGACCTCGAGGACTCCGCGGTCAACACCGCACCCCTGGCCGCCCCCGTGCTCGCCGGGGAGGCCGATATGACGATCGCCATCCTGCCCGCGCAGAAGCGCAAGGGCGGGGGCTTCGGCTTCGTCGTCGGGCTCGCGAAGAAGGGCATCGCCGAACTCTCCGGGTTCGAGGCCACCCAGCCCCTGTCGGGCATGCGCTGCCTCTCCCGGGAGGCCTTCGACGCGGCCCTGCCGTTCGCCGCCGGCTGGGGTGTGGAGACCGGCATGACGATCGACGTCGTCAACGCCGGCCTGCGCGTCGAGGAGGTCGAATGCGACCTCCACCACCGGGTGACCGGCCGCGATCTCAAGGCGCAGCTCCACCGCGCCGCCCAGTACCGCGATGTCGCCCGGGCGCTCATGGCCAGGCGGCGGCAGGCGAAGCAGGCGTCCTCATGAGGTACGCCTACCTCGGCCCCGAGGCGACCTTCACCGAAGCCGCCCTGCTCAGCTACCTCGGCGAGCAGGGACAGACCGAGACGGCGACGACCCTGCCGATGCGGGGCGCCGCGGCCGCCCTCGACGCCGTCCTCGACGGCGACTGCGCGGCCGCGATCGTGCCGATCGAGAACTCCGTCGAAGGCGGTGTGCCCGCGACGATCGATGCGCTCACCGGGCACGGAGACCTGCAGATCATCGCCGAGGTGGTCGTGCCCGTCCGCTTCGTCCTCGCCGTGCGCCCGGGCACCGACCCGACCGCGATCACGTCGTTCGGCAGCCACCCGCACGGTGAGGCGCAGGTGCGCGGCTACATGGCCGAGCACTTCCCCGACGCCGTCTACATTCCGACGTCCTCGACGGCCGCGGCGCCCGCGACCTCGCCGGCGACGCCGCAGACTACGTCGCCGCCGTGTGCCCGGCCCTGGCCGCGCAGCGCTACGGCCTCGACGTCATCGCCGAGGACATCGGCGACCGCCAGGACGCCGTCACCCGCTTCGTCGTCGTCACCCTGCCCGGACGCATTCCCGACCCGACGGGAGCGGACAAGACCACGGTCGTCGCGGCCCTGCGCTCCGACCGGGCCGGCGCCCTCCTCGAACTCCTCGAGCAGTTCTCGACGCGCGGGATCACGATGTCGCGGATCGAGTCGCGCCCGACCGGCGACCGCCTCGGCCTCTACCAGTTCTCGATCGACCTCCTCGGCCACATCCACGAGGCCCGGGTCTCCGATGCCCTCATCGGCGTCCACCGGGTCGCCCGGTCCCTGACCTTCCTCGGCAGCTACCCGAGCGCCGACGGCACCCGGCCGATCGTCGACCCGACGACGACCGACGCCTCGTTCGACGACGCGATCGCCTGGATGTCCGGCATCCTCGACGCCGCGGACGGTTCGCCGACCGCCTGACCCCACCCGCCGACGAAGGAGTCGAGCCCGATGAGCACCGCCGCCACCTCACCGACCCCGGACGCGATCATCGTCGGAGCCGGCCTCGCCGGACTCGTCGCCGCCCACGAGCTCACGCAGGCCGGCAGGTCCGTGCTCATCGTCGACCAGGAGAACCGGGCCAACCTCGGCGGGCAGGCCCACTGGTCGCTCGGCGGCCTGTTCCTCGTCGACTCCCCCGAGCAGCGCCGCCTCGGCGTCCGGGACTCCCTCGCCCTCGCGCGGCAGGACTGGGCCGCCTCGGCGGGGTTCGACCGAGCCGAGGACCGCTGGCCGCGCGCGTGGGCCGACGCCTACCTCGAGTTCGCCGCCGGGGAGAAGCGGGACTACCTGCGCCGGCTCGGTCTGCGGCTCACCCCGATCGTCGGCTGGGCCGAGCGCGGTGGGTCCGGTGCCTCCGAGCACGGGAACTCCGTACCCCGGTTCCACCTCACGTGGGGCACCGGCCCCGAGGTGGTCCGGGTGTTCCGGGAACCCGTCGAGGCGGCGGAGGAGCGCGGGCTCGTCGACCTGCGCTTCCGCCACCGGGTCGACGAACTCGTCGTCGCCGACGGCGCCGTCGTCGGCATCCGCGGACACGTGCTCGCCCCGAGTCCCACGGCCAGGGGTGTGGCCTCGAACCGCGAGGAGGTCGGCGAGTTCGAGTTCCGCGCTCCCGCCGTCATCGTCTCCAGCGGCGGGATCGGCCACAATGCCGAACTGCTGCGCCGCTTCTGGCCCACCGACCGCCTCGGCGAATTCCCCGCCCACCTGCTCGCCGGCGTGCCCGCGCACGTCGACGGGCGGATGCTCGACATCGCGCAGGCGGCCGGGGCGAACCTCATCAACCGCGACCGGATCTGGGCGTACACGGAGGGCATCGAGAACTGGAATCCGATCTGGCCGGGCCACGGGATCCGGATCATCCCCGGACCGTCGTCGCTGTGGTTCGACGCCGCCGGCAACCGCTTCCCCGCCCCGAACTACCCGGGCTTCGACACGAACCGGACGATGGCGGCGATCCTCGGCACCGGTCACGACTACTCGTGGTTCGTCCTCAACGAGACGATCATCGCCAAGGAGTTCGCGCTCTCGGGCTCCGAGCAGAACCCCGACATCACGCTCAAGGACTGGCGGCTGAGCCTCGCGCGCGCCCGGTCCACCGGGGCACCGGCCCCGGTCGAGGCGTTCACGCGCTACGGTGCCGATTTCGTCGTCGCGGACACGACCGAGGAGCTCGTCGCGGGGATGAACGCGCGCTCCCGCGGACCCGTCATCGACCACGACCACCTCGTCGCCCAGATCGTCGACCGGGACCGGGAGGTCGCCAACCCCTACTCGAAGGACCCGCAGGTGCAGGCGATCCGCGGAGCCCGCCGCTACCTCGGCGATCGGATCGTGCGGGTGGCGCCACCGCATCCGATCCTCGATCCCGCGCACGGCCCGCTCATCGCGGTGCGGCTGGGGATCCTCTCACGCAAGACCCTCGGCGGGCTCGAGACGAACCTCGAGGGTGAGGTGCTCGCGCCCGACGGGACGCCGATCCCCGGGCTCTTCGCCGCCGGTGAGGTCAGCGGCTTCGGGGGCATGCACGGGTACAACGCGCTCGAGGGGACGTTCCTCGGCGGGTGCATCTTCACGGGGCTGCGCACCGGACGGGCCGTGGCGCAGTCGGTCTAGGCGCTCCGGTCCGGGGCGTCGGGGCCCTGCTGGAAGCGCGAGGGCGTGAGGAACTGCGTCGTCGAGATGCCGAGGACGCGCTGCTGCCGGGAGAGGTTGTACGTCCGGTCGAACTGCAGGTACTCGACGAGGAAGAGCCGGGCGCTGTCGCCGCGCTTGAAGAGGGACTTGACCTTGAGCCCGACCTTCGCCGCGACGAGGGCCTTGTCCTTCGCGATCGCCTCGATGACGACCGGCGGATAGCCCATGCGCGCGAAGTGCGTGGCCACGGCGTCCTTGAGCCGGTACGGGGTGGGGTCGCCGATGTTGAACGGTCCGGAGGCCGAGGGCACGTCGAGGCACGCGAGCGCGGCCCGCACGAGGTTGTCGATCGCCGTCAGCGTCATCTTCTGCCGACCGCCGCCGGGCAGGGTGAGCACGCCCTTCTTCGCGAAGTGGCTGAGGCTGGGCATGAGCATCGTCTCCCCCGGGCCGTAGACCGCGGCGGGACGGAGGACGGCGGCGTCCGGGCGGATGCGGGCGAGCAGCTGTTCGGCGAGCACATGCGTCTTCGCATAGTCGTCGTGGTACTCGCTCGGATCCTGCGGGCCCGCCTCCTCCCACAGGTCGGTGTGCGGCTGGGTCGGCGAGTACACCGTCGTCGAGGAGATGTGGACGATCCGGGCGTCGGCGAAGACGTCGAGGACGTGGCGCGTGCCGGTCACGCGGACATCGTAGAAGTCGTCGTAGGCCGCGGTGACATCGGTGAGTCCGGCGCAGTGGAAGACCGCGGTGACGGACTTCGCCAGCGACTGCACCGCGGTCGGGGCCGGCTGCCTGATGTCCACTCGTGGAAGTTGACCCCGGGGATCTCCGGGTCGCGGCGGCAGAGCGCATAGACCGTCTCGTCACGCGCCGCCAGGGCGCGAGCGATGGCTCCCCCGATGAAGCCGCTTGCGCCGGTCACCACTATCGCCACCGCTGCTCCTTCCCTTCAACCGCTCTCCCGCACGCTGTGCGTCGCCCTGCTAGTGCCACTGTAGCCGACGCCGGGCCCGCATCCGCGCGGATGCCCACAAGGTCGATCCGCATCCGCGACATCGCACGGTCCGCACCGGCCCGCGACACCCCGGCCCCGCCTCGGCGCCGCGATTTCCTCATCCTTTCCCCTCTCAAGCGGTGAGCGCGAGCCTACAATGGGCACTGTCGCAACCGATACCTGTGCGAACAGCCTGCTCGCACACGCCGCCGCAGGAGGATGCCGATGACGACTCTGCTCATGGTCATCGGCTTCGGCGCGGCGACGAGCATCGTCGTCGGCATCGGACAGCGGCTCCGCCTGCCCTGGCCAGCGCTCATGGTCGTCGTCGGCATCGCCGGCGCGTTCATCCCCACCTTCGCCGATGTCACGATCGACCCCGAGCTCATCCTCCCCCTCTTCCTCCCGCCGCTGCTCTTCGCCGCCGCGCAGAAGACCTCGTGGGCGCTCTTCGCGATCCGGTGGCGGACGATCCTCGGCATGGCCATCGCCCTCGTCGGCGTCACGGTCGCCGCCGTCGCCGGCTCCGCGCTGCTCCTCATCCCGGGGATCACGATCGCCGCGGCCATCGCCCTCGGCGCGATGCTCGCCCCGCCGGACCCCGTCGCCGTCGACGCGGTCGCCGGCACCGTGTCGATCCCGCGCCGGATCATGAGCACCCTGCAGAGCGAGGGCCTGTTCAACGACGCCGCCTCCCTCGTCATCTTCCAGACCGCGATGGCCGCCGCCCTCGCCGACACGGATGTCGACTTCGGCAGCCTCGCCGTCGCCTTCGTCCTCTCGGCGGTCGTCGCGATCGCCATCGGCTGGCTCGTCGTCTTCGTCGCGTGGTGGGTGATGGAGCGCATCGACCACACGGTCGCCCGCTCCTCCCTCCTCCTCGTCCTCCCCTTCGGCGTCTATCTGCTCGCCGAGCACTTCCACGCCAGCGGCGTCATCGCCGTCGTCGTCGCCGCCCTCGAGGTCCGGCGGCGCGACGTCGAGGGCAACTCCGCCGAACGCGTCACGCAGGCCACGACGTGGCAGGTCCTCGAGATGCTCATCACCGGCATCGCGTTCGGCCTCATCGGCCTCGACCTCCGCGTCGTCATCGAGACCGAGAGCTCCGACCTCGGGCGCGCCGTGCTCATCGGGCTGGCGATCGCCGCGGTCATCATCGTCGTGCGCTTCGTCTGGCTCCTGCTCTCGATGCTCCTCATCAGCAAGCGCATCCGGGAGGAGGATCCGGACGCGGCCCCGCTCAACGTCCGCGACTCGGTGCTCATGACCTGGGGCGGGATGCGCGGGCTGGCGACGATCGCCCTGGCCCTGTCGATCCCGCAGCTGACCGACACCGGCGAGCCGTTCCCCGGTCGCTCCTACCTCCTCGTCGCCGCCGCCGTCGTCCTCCTCGTCACCCTCGTCCTCGCGGGCCTGACGTTCCCGGCCGTCGTCGGTGCCCTCGGCATCGAGACGAGGCGGAGAAGGAGAGGCGGCAGACGGAGGAGATCGCGAAGCGCGCGTATGCCGCGGCGATCAGGCAGATCCAGTCCGATGACGACCTGCCCGATGATGTCGCCGAGGCGCTGCGGACCCGGTTCAGGACGCTGCGCACCCAGCTGCTCGGCACTCCCGATGATCAGGTGAGTGCGGAGAAGGCGACCGAGTTCAAGGAGAACCGCCAGCGGCTCCTCGCCGTGCAGAAGCGGGCGATGCAGGCCGCCCGCGACGAGGTGCTCCGGGCCCGCCGCGAACGCGGCATCGACCCCGAGGCGGCGGACAAGGTGCTGCGGCGCTTCGACCTGCAGGCGGTGCTGCAGTCATGACCGGGACGGAGGCATGGGACCCCTGACATGATCGCTTGTGTGAACTGACCCTCGAAAATCAAAGTTGAGTGGAATAGACTCAACTTTGGAGGCGTTGCACCGGAGAGAAGCACAATCCACCACTGTTGAGGAGATGCGCATGGACGCACAGATGACCACCAAATCGCGAGAGGCGCTGCAGACGGCAGTCAACGACGTCGTTGCGCGCCACAACAACCAGGTCGAGCCCGCCCACATCGTGGCCGCACTGCTCGAGCAGCCCGATTCTCTCGCCTCGAACCTCCTGGCGAAGGTCGGCGCTGACCGAAACACCGTGCTCACCGCGGTCGCCGCCGTCATCGGCGGCTTCCCCACCGTGAGCGGACAGTCCGTGGCGCAGCCGAGCCTGTCCCGGGCCGCCCTCGAGCTGATGAACCAGGCGCAGGAGGAGATGACCTCGCTCGGAGACCAGTACGTCTCGACCGAGCATCTGCTGCTCGCCGCCGCCGGCGGCCATGACGGCTCCGGCGATGCGCTGCGCGCGAACGGCGCCAGCCGCGACGCCCTGCTCGCGGCTCTGCCGGAGCTGCGCGGGGGCAAGAAGGTGACCTCGGAGAACCCCGAGGACACGATGCAGTCGCTCGAGAAGTTCGGCATCGACCTCACCGCCGCCGCGCGCGAGGGCAAGCTCGATCCCGTCATCGGCCGAGACAAGGAAGTCCGTCGCGTCATCCAGGTGCTCTCCCGCCGGACGAAGAACAACCCCGTCCTCATCGGCGAGCCCGGAGTCGGCAAGACGGCCGTCGTCGAGGGCCTCGCCCAGCGCATCGTCGCCGGTGACGTGCCCGAGTCGCTGCGGGACAAGACGCTCATCAGCCTCGATCTCTCGGCCATGGTGGCCGGCGCGAAGTACCGCGGCGAGTTCGAGGAGCGGCTCAAGGCGGTGCTCGAGGAGATCAAGAACGCCGACGGTCAGATCATCACGTTCATCGACGAGCTCCACACGATCGTCGGCGCCGGTGCCGGCGGCGACTCCTCGATGGACGCCGGCAACATGCTCAAGCCGATGCTCGCCCGCGGCGAGCTGCGGCTCATCGGCGCGACGACCCTCGACGAGTACCGCGAGAACATCGAGAAGGATCCGGCGCTCGAGCGTCGCTTCCAGCAGGTCTACGTCGGGGAGCCGAGCGTCGAGGACACGATCGCGATCCTCCGCGGTCTCAAGGAGCGCTACGAGGCCCACCACAAGGTCTCGATCAACGACGGCGCGCTCGTCGCCGCGGCGGGTCTGTCGAACCGGTACATCACCGGCCGTCAGCTGCCGGACAAGGCGATCGACCTCGTCGACGAGGCGGCCAGCC
The DNA here is from genome assembly GCF_057364785.1 of Brevibacterium sp. LAARM2_SD2. NCBI lineage: Bacteria > Bacillati > Actinomycetota > Actinomycetes > Micrococcales > Brevibacteriaceae > Brevibacterium > Brevibacterium sp. LAARM2_SD2. The sequence goes on from NZ_JBNFOM010000004.1 coordinate 152,056, forward strand.
GGCTGCGCATGGAGATCGACTCCGCTCCGGCGGAGATCGACGAGCTGCGCCGCTCGGTCGACCGCCTGAAGATGGAGGAGATGGCGCTGTCGAAGGAGACGGACTCCGCGTCGCAGGAGCGCCTGAGCAATCTGCGCGCCGACCTCGCCGACAAGGAGGAGAACCTCCGTGCCCTCGAGGCGACGTGGGAGTCCCAGCGGGCCGGCCTCAACCGGGTCGGTGAGCTGAAGACGAAGCTCGACGAGCTGCGGTCGCAGGCCGAGAAGGCCCAGCGCGACACCGACCTGGAGACGGCGTCCCGCCTGCTCTACGGGGAGATCCCCGCCGTGCAGAAGGAGATCGCCGAGGCCGAAGCCGAAGAGGCCGAAGCCGATGCCGGGCAGAGCTCGGATCCGATGGTCAGCGACAAGGTCACGGCCAACGACATCGCCGAGGTCGTCGCCTCGTGGACCGGCATCCCCGCCGGACGCCTCATGCAGGGCGAGGTCGAGAAGCTCCTCGGCGCCGAGAACGAGCTGGGCAAGCGCCTCATCGGTCAGAAGGACGCGGTCGCCGCGGTCTCCGATGCGATCCGCCGGTCCCGGGCCGGGGTCTCCGACCCGGATCGCCCGACCGGTTCGTTCCTCTTCCTCGGCCCCACGGGTGTCGGCAAGACGGAGCTCGCGAAGTCGCTGGCCGACTTCCTCTTCGACGACGAGAAGGCCCTCATCCGCATCGACATGAGCGAGTACGGCGAGAAGCACACGGTCTCGCGGCTCTCGGTGCGCCTCCCGGCTACGTCGGCTACGACGAGGGCGGTCAGCTCACCGAGGCGGTGCGCCGTCGGCCGTACTCCGTCGTCCTCCTCGACGAGGTGGAGAAGGCGCACCCGAGCGTCTTCGACATCCTCCTGCAGGTGCTCGATGACGGTCGTCTCACGGATGGTCAGGGCCGCACGGTCGACTTCCGGAACACGATCCTCATCCTCACCTCGAACCTCGGTTCGCAGTTCCTCGTCGATCAGGCGATGACCGAGCAGGAGCAGAAGGATGCGGTCATGGACGTCGTCGCCTCGGCGTTCAAGCCCGAGTTCCTCAACCGCCTCGACGACATCGTGCTCTTCGATGCGCTGAGCAGCGACGAGCTGACCTCGATCGTCGACCTGCAGATCAAGAGCATGGACAAGCGTCTGGCCGACCGCCGGATCACGCTCGACGTCACGCAGGAGGCGAAGGACTGGCTGGCGCTCGAAGGCTACGATCCCGCCTACGGTGCGCGTCCGCTGCGTCGCCTCGTGCAGCGCGAGATCGGCGACAAGCTCGCCCGTGCGATGCTCGCCGGTGACGTCCAGGACGGCGACACCGTCGAGGTGACGATGCCGGTGCACGCCGACACGACGGGCCTGGAGCTGCACGCGAAGAAGTGACCACTGATTGGGCGAGGGGGCGACCGCACCGGTCGCCCCCTCGCTGTGTCTGCGGCCACCTCGGTGAGGGTGCGGCGCTCAGCCGGTCTGCCGCACTCAGCCGGTCTGTCGGACACCGCTCCGGGAGCCGATGCCCGTCGCTGACCACCAGCGTCGCAGGAGTGCGCTGAGCTTCTCGTAGCTGCTGTCCTTGATGAAGATCGCGTCGACGGCGATCATCGTCAGCGAGAACCACGGCAGGCCCATGAGGAGGGCGATGCCGAGGTGGAACGAGAGGATGCCGAGGAGCGCGACGACCCGCGTGTAGCGGTTGAAGAGCATGAACGGGAAGGCGCACTGGAAGAGGATCGACCCCCACGAGATGACGACGACGCCGGGACCCCACGCGGTGACGAGGTCGGAGAGCACCGGCCAGGTGCCGAACTGGAGGGTCTGCAGCGGGTTGTAGACCGCGTAGCCGTGCTGCCACGCCTGGCCGCCGGCCTTGTAGAGTCCCCCGGACATGTAGATCGCGCAGACCTGGAAGGCGAGCACGACGATCGCGAGGTTGTTGGCCATGATGAGGATCCACGGGCCGTCGGCGGCTGCCGGGAGAGTGCCGAAGCGCTTCCGGTGGCGGCGGGAGTCGAGAGACCAGCGTCGCGTCGTGTCGGCGAAGAGGAGCGCGATGAGGAAGATCCGGTAGGCGTTGTCGCCCTGGTCGCCGGCACTGTCGTTGAGCTCGATGAAGCTCACCCAGGCTACGAGGTAGAACGGCAGGATGATGCGGGTGCGCCAGCCGAGGATGATCGTCACGGCGAGCACGGCGAGGCCGATGATCATCGCCGTGAACAGCGGCGGGTTCGTCACCGCACGGTGGAAGAGAGAGAACAGCCAGATGTTCGGGAAGTCGCTCTGGGGTTCGGCGATCTCGCCGTTCCAGGCCGACCCGACGCCGAACGCATAGTTGCGGGCCGCGAAGTTCGTGAGGATGAGCCCGAGCCCCGTCACCCCGATGAGGATGCGGGTGACGGCGAGGCCGTAGGTCGCGTGGTAGCGGCCGGTGAGCATCTCCTCGAGCCAGTTCCAGCCGCTGGCGAGCTTCGCCACGACGCGGGCGGCGACAGGGGTGGATGAGCCGTCAGCGGATGATGAGTCGTCGGCGGCGCTGTGGTGGCTGCCCTCGAGGGTGTCGGTGCTGTAGGAGCCGTTGATGCGGTCAGCGCCGCCGGAGCCGTCAGTGCCGCCGCTGCGGTCGTCACGGTTCGCCGTCGCTTGCGCTGTTCCCGCCTGCGCTGCGCCCGCAGCCGTCGCGCTGTCTGCAGTCGTCACGTCATCCGCCGACACTGCGTCCGACGGCGTCGTGGTCCTCTTCCCGGCCGGAGTCTCACTGCTCACTGACGCACCTCACTGTGTCCGAGGCGCAGAAGTAGTCCGCGAAGTCCTCATTCGACTGGTCATCGGCGAAGGTCAGGGCCCGCCAGCCGACGGCGGCGGGCTGGACCGCGGGACGCTCGGCGTCCTTGTCGTTGCGCTGCGCGAACGGCACGACGTTCTGCCGGGCCGCGAGGAACTGGACCCGCTGGACATCCTCGCCCCAGACGGCGAGCGCGACCTGCGTCGCGTACGCCGTCGCCGTGTTCTCCTCCGCCAGGTAGTCGTCGACCACGCCGTCGGGGTCGGCGTACTCGTCGAGCTTCGTCGTCAGTCGCTCGACCGAGTCCTCTCCCCGGAAGTAGTCGAGGGCGACGATCGACTTGTGGTCGTCGCTGAGGTCGTCCCACGATCCCTTGAGATCCGAGGCCACACTGATGCCGAGGCCGGCGGAGCGCGGCGGGAAGAGCTTGTACGTCGAGTGGTCGAGTTCGACATCGGTCGCCCGCACCCAGTCCGTCGTCTCCTCTCCGCCATCCGGGGTGGAGACGACGGCGCGGACGTCGAAGTAGTAGTCGCCGTTGATCGGTTCGGGGGCGAACACGCTCCACGACTGTCCCCACATCGGGATCATGTACTGCGAGAGCAGGTTGCCGGGGATGACCTCCCGCAGCGTCGACGACGGCGCGATCCAGAGGAACGAGGCGAACAGGTGGAACCCGGTCAGCGCCATGGCGATGACCATGATCGTGCGTTTGACCACGGGATTCGTCTTCGACTTCGCTGTTCGCGGCGAAGCAGTGCTCTTCGTGTCGTCCATCTCAGTTCCGGATTCGTCGTCGGCCACACCGCCGCGGAACCCGCGGCCGCGGGCACCGATCACCTGGCGATTCAGGGTTCGTTCAGACTCTAGGCTAACCGAGTCGCGAGCGCTCCCGTCGACTTTTCGCCATCACACAGTTCCCGCCGGCAACGATCCCTGCCGCCGGAGTCATGTGCCCTGCCACCGCACTCACTCCCCCGCCGGCTGTCGCAGCCACTCCTTGACCGCTTCGGTGCTCTGCCCGAGCGTCGGCGGCGCGAGATCGTAGCTCGGCGGCGTCTCGGAGAGGCGGATCGGGTTGGCCACGGTGGGGATGACGCGGTCACCGGTGCCCGCCTCGGCGATGGGGTCGAGGCCGAGCCGGGCGGCGAGTTCGACGCCCTCGGCGATCGTGTTGATCGGCGCGCTCGGCAGCCCGGCCGCCGAGAGGATCTCGTACCATTCCTGGTTCGTCTTCCGGGCGAGGGCGGTGACGAGGTAGGGCTCGAGCTCGGCACGGTTCTCGTTGCGGTTCGCGGCCTGGGCGAAACGGTCGTCGGCTGCCCATTCGGGGTGGCCGAGCACCTCGGCGAGCTTGCCGAACTGAGCATCGTTGCCGATGGCGATGATGATCTGGCCGTCAGCGGTGGGCATCGGCTGGTAGGGGTAGAGGCTCGGGTGGGCGTTGCCCATCGCCCGCGGCACGACACCGCCGGCGATGTAGGCCGAGGTCTGGTTCGCCAGGCCCGAGAGCGCCGAGGAGAGCAGGTTGTCTCGACGAGCTGCCCGATACCGGTCTCCTGGCGGTGGACGAGTGCGGCGAGTATGCCGACGGTCGTGTGGAGGCCGGTGAACACGTCGACGATCGCGACACCGGCTTTGACCGGGCCGGACTCCTCGGTGCCGGTGACGCTCATGAACCCCGACAGTCCCTGGATGAGGAGGTCGTAGCCCGGCTGCGGATTGTCCCGCCCGAAACCGGTCACCGAGGCGTAGACGATGCCCGGGTTCTCCGCCCGCACCGAGTCGTAGTCGAGGCCGTACTTGGCCAGGCCCCCGGCCTTGAAGTTCTCGACGAGGACGTCGGCCCGGCGGGCGAGCTCCTGGGCGAGGGCGCGATCGTCGGGGTCGGTGAAGTCGAGGACGACGGAGTGCTTGTTCCGGTTGGCCGTGAGGAAGTACGTCGCATCGTCCCCGCGCCGAGGCGGTGCCCAGTACCGGGTGTCGTCACCGGTGCGGCCCTCGACCTTGATGACCGTGGCGCCGAGGTCGGCGAGCATCATCGTCGCGTACGGGCCGGCGAGGACCCGGGAGAAGTCCGCGACGAGGATCCCGGCCAGCGGACCGGTCCCCTTCCTGGCGAAGAGCTCGTCGATGTCCTCGGTCTTCACGTGCGACTCCCTTCGGCGCTGCCAGTCGGTCTCCCTTGCCGGACTGATCTCCTCGCCCGACTATACGGGGTCGGCAGGTGCGGAATCCGCAGGTCCTGCCGCGAGCAGGATCGCTAGACTCGGAGTCACACTGCGTCCGCAGTCGCACCACCAGATTTCCGGATGAGAGCACCACAGAAGAGGTAGACGATGACGTACCGCATGCCGGCAGAGACCGCCGCCCACGACCGCATCTGGATGGCGTTCCCGTCCTCGGGCTATGCGCTGGGTGCCTCGGAGGAGGACGCCGAGGCGGCGCGCACGACGTGGGCGGCCGTGGCCAATGCGGCCAGTGAGTTCACCCCGGTCACCGTCGTCGTCTCCCCGGCGCAGGTCGACCACGCCAAGCGCCACCTCGGCGAGGGCATCGAGATCGTCACTGCGGAACTCGACGATGCGTGGATGCGCGACATCGGCCCGACCTTCGTCGTCGACGACGAGGGGAAGCTCGCGGCCGTCGACTGGGTGTTCAACGGCTGGGGCGCGCAGGAGTGGGCGACGTGGGACAACGATGAGCACATCGGGCGCTTCGTCGCCGAGGCCGCGGACGTTCCGGTGATCTCCTCGCAGCTGCGCAACGAAGGCGGCGGCATCCACGTCGATGGCCACGGAACGGTGCTCGCCACCCGCAGCGTGCAGCTCGATCCGGGACGGAATCCGGGGCTCACCGAGGCCGATGTCGAGGCCGAGTTCGCCCGCACGATCGGCGCGAAGAAGGTCATCTGGCTCGATCACGGGCTGCACCGGGACAATCAGACCTTCGGCACGCGCGGGCACGTCGACATCGTGGCGACGATGCCGAGCCCCGGTGTCGTCCTCGTCCACGATCAGCGCAATCCCGAGCATCCGGACCATGAGTTCAGTGAGCAGCTCAAGGAGTTCTTCGCGAACGAGACGACCGCCGACGGTCAGCCGTTCGAGGTCGTGCCGATTCCGGCGCCGGAGATCCTCGAGGACGACGAGGGCTGGGTCGACTACTCCTACGTCAACCATCTCGTGACGAACGGCGGAGTCATCGCGTGCACGTTCGATGACCCGATGGACGCCGAGGCGCAGGCGATCCTCGAGCGGGTGTACCCGGGTCGCACCGTGGTCGGGGTCGATGCCCGCGAGCTCTACGCCCGCGGCGGCGGCATCCACTGCATCACGCAGCAGCAGCCGAGTCTGTGACGGTGTCGCTGCGCTGAGGACACAGTCCGCTGACGCTGGGAGTTTTCCGGCAATGTCGCTTTTCCCCATCGACGCCGTGCGCGGCAGTGCGCGCCTGCCCTGGCGGACGGTGGCGCGATCGACCTCGCAGCGCGAAATTGCCTCACCACTGACCCGGTGTGTCGGTATAGGCTGGTGGCTCAGAACACATTTGCGACGCAGCGAAGGAGAGCACAACCATGAAGAAGCGATTGATTCTCCTGGCCGGACTGGGAATCGGGTACGTCCTCGGATCTCGGACCGGCCGCCAGAGCTACGAGAAGCTCAAGGCGCAGTTGCAGGAGCTGTGGACCGACCCGAAGGTGCAGGAGACGGTCGAGAAGGCCAACCAGTCGATCCGCGAGAAGGCTCCGGCGGTGGCCGATGCCGTCCAGACGGCGACCGACAAGGTCAACGCCGCAGCGCAGGAGCTCGACGGTGACGAGGATGCACACGACGGACCCTCGTCGAGCGGCTCGACAGGGGCGAAGGGTTCGAACGCGGCCGGTTCTGCCTCGGCTGGTTCGTCCGCTGCCGGTGCGGCGTCGAAGCCTGTGACGCCCGGAACCGGCTCGACCAGCGGTTCGAAGCCGACCACCGGAACCGGTTCCACGGCCGGTTCCACGCCCGGCTCGGCGACGTCCGGATCGGCCGCGACGCCGAAACCGGCCGGCAGCTCGGCAGGCGGCGCGACTCCCTCGCCGAAGCCCGGCGCCAAGCCGACTCCGGGAACTACCGCGAGTGCTGGGTCGAGCGCGAAGCCTGCCGGGGGCACGACCCCGACGCCGAAGCGAGTCAACGATGTCATCTCCGACCCCGAGCGCTCGATCGAGGACGAAGGACCTGCCCGCAGCTGACGGAGCTCAGTGCAGGATAGCGGCGGTTGCCTCATCGAGGCAGCCGCCGCTTCGTATTGCCAATGTCTACTGCGGCGAGCTCGTCAGACAGCGCCTACAGCGGCACACTGGCAGCGCCTTGAGCAGCGCACTGCCCGCGACTACAACAGCGAGCTCGTCAAGCGCGCGACGTTCTCGATGTACTTCTTGTGCAGCGGCCGGTTCCGCCACTCCTCGGCGTCGAGCTCGACGGAGTTCGGCGCGTACTCCTCGGCTTCGAGCGCGTACATCCGCGCCGTGAACTCCTTGTCGACGATGAACATCGTCACCTCGAGGTTCATCGCGAACGAGCGTTCGTCCATGTTCGAGGACCCGATGATCGACACATCGTCGTCGATGAGGAGGAACTTCGAGTGGAGGACGGTCGGGGCGTGGTACATGAAGATGCGGACCCCGGCGCGGACGAGCTCGTCGTAGTACGACTGCTGGGCGCGGTGGGTGAGCCAGTGGTCGCTCGTCTCACCGACGTAGAGGCGGACGTCGACGCCTGAGCGCGCCTCCGTCGTCAGCGCGTGGAGCAGCGACTCGTCGGGGACGAAGTACGGGGAGCACACGACGACCGTGCGGTTGGCGTTGTAGATGAGGTGGTTGAACAGTCGCAGGTTGTTCTCGTCCTCGAACCCGGGACCGGACGGGACGACCTGGGCGAGGGCGCCACCGCTGATGGGGGCGTTGAGTTCGAGCTGCGCGGACTCGTCGAAGAGCTCGTCGGTCTCCGAATACCAGTCCGTGGTGAAGACCGCGTCGAGTTCGTCGACGACCGGCCCCTCGCATTCGAGGGAGAGATCCATCCACTGGAAGCCCTTCCGCCGGTTGCGGGCCTTGTTGTACGAGCGGTCGATGATGTTCTGCGAACCGGTGAACGCCCTGACCCCGTCGACGACGAGGATCTTGCGATGATTGCGCAGGTCAGGCCGCTGATACTCGCCTCGCCAGGGGCGGATCGGGAGGGCGCGGCGCCACGGTATCCCCGACGAGTCGAGCCGTTTGACGAGCTCCGAATAGCCCGGATACCCGATCGACCCGAGGTGGTCGATGAGGATCCGCACCCGCACTCCCCGCGCGTGGGCGTTGAAGAGGGAGTCGATGAGCCGTTTCGTCGTCGCGTCGATGGCGACGATGTAGAACTCGAAGTGGACGTAGTCGTGGGCGGCGTCGATGGCGTCGGCCATCGCCTCCATGCACTCGTGGTTGTCCGTGTGCAGGATGAACGCATTGCCGTGGGTCATCGGCAGGGCGCCGAGGTCGAAGTTGAGCTGGGCCGCCGTCGCCAGGGGTTCGGGCAGGTGGCTGTGCTCGCCGACGATCGCCTGTTCGTTCGACTCCTCGCGGATGATGTCGTTGATGACGGTCTGCTTCTTCCGCCGATGCTTGGGCAGCTTCGACGAGCCGAGCAGGAGGAACGCGAGCAGCCCGACATAGGGGATGAGGAAGATCGCGAGCAGCCAGCCGAGCGCCACCGACGGGCGGCGGTTGTGCGGGATCCACCCGAGCGCGATGATCCGGATGAGGAGGTCGACGGCGAAGAGGAGGAAGATCAGCCAGTTCGGCCAGGCGCTGTCGACGGTGAAGAGAGGGTAGACCTCCACGTCGATCACCTCCTCCGCCTGGCACTCCGGCCGCCGGGGCGGCTCTGACTTCCTCATCGTATCGCGCAAGGTCACCCTGCCGATCCGCGGTGCGAACGCGCGATAATGTGATGACCAGCCCCGACCGAAGGTGTCCACTGCTATGACCGTCGATCCCACCGCCGTCCCCATCCGTCCAGCCGTGAGCGTGATCATGGTCAGGGACGGCGAGTCCGGACTCGAGGTCTTCGTCCAGCACCGGGTCTCGACGATGGATTTCGCCGCCGGTGTCGTCGTCTTCCCCGGCGGCCGTGTCGATCCCGTCGATGTCGCCGGCGCCGAGGCGGTCATCGTCTCCGACCCCGAGCTCCACCGGGCGGCGTGGCAGGATTCCACGATCGACGATTGGCGGGTCCTCATCGCGACCGCGGTCCGTGAGGTCGCCGAGGAGACGGGTGCCGTCATCGACCCGAATGCGCTCACACCGTGGGCGAACTGGGTGACCCCGCTCGGACAGCCGAAGCGCTTCGACACGTACTTCTACGTCATGGCCGCCGATGATGCGCTGGCCCCGCAGCATGTCACGACCGAGGCGCACACGAGCGAGTGGCTGTCGGTCGCGGCGCTCCTCGCCGCTGAGTCGGCCGGCGAGCTCAAGCTCATGCGTCCCACGTTCGTCCTGCTCAGCGAGCTGGCGACCTTCGCCTCCGCCGCAGCGGTCACGGCAGGGCCCCGCGCCATCGACGTCGTGCGCCCGGACGAGGCACGCTGAGCCAGGCTTCGATTCAGCGGCGGGAGGCCCGCATGCTGGTGAGGCGCTCTTCGACGACCCTGCGCTGTTCGTCCGAGCCGAGGAGTTCGGAGAGCGCCTGCTGTTCGGCGGCGAGTCCCTCGGCGAAGGGGACAGAGTAGGAGAGGTCGACGAGGCGCTTCGACCACACGAGCGCCTGACGGGACTTCGCGGCGATGTCGGCGGCCAGCTCGAGGGCTCTGGCGATCGGGTCCTCGGCGAGCTCCTCGACGAGTCCGATCCGCTGCGCCTCGACGCCGCCGATCGCCTCACCGGTGACGATGAGCTTCTTCGCCATGCCGGGGCCGACGAGACGGGGCAGCAGCTGGGTGCCGCACATGTCGGGGATGATCCCCCATTTGATCTCCATGAGCGAGAACTGGGAGTCGGGGCTCGCGACTCGGATGTCGGCGCCGAGGGCGATCTGCATGCCCCCGCCGAGGGCGGGCCCGGTGACCGCGGCGATGACGGGCACCTCGACGAGGGACCACACGTGCACGGCCTTCTGAGCGAGTGCTCGGGCTGAACCGAGGAGGTCACCGTCGGCGCCGATGCCACTGGGTCCCTCCTCGGCGATCCGGGCCATCTCTGCGAGGTCGAGACCTGCGCTGAAGGCGCGCCCGCGGCCGGAGAGGACGATCGCGCGCACCTCGGGGAGCGTGCTGAGGTGGAGACCGACCTCGACGAGCTCCTCGAAGACGTCCCTGGTCAGGGAGTTGAGTTTGTCGGCGCGGTCGATCTCGACGTGGGCGACGCCGTCGGCGATGGAATGGACGATCTGGGGCATCGAGGATCCTTTCACTGGCGTTGTCTGAACCCTACAAGGGTGAGCACGATCACGGCGACCAGGGAGGTCAGACACATGCCGACGACGCCCGGCCAGGCGAAGTCGGTGAAGAGCACGGCGGAGAGCCAGGCCCCGAGGCTCGTGCCGAGGTAGTAGACGGTGAGGTAGATGGCGGAGGACCGCGTGGTGTCGACGCCGGGTCGGGCGGTGCTCGCGGCGGCCGAGGCGCCGGTGTGGCCGAGGAAGAAGCCGCCGGTGAGCAGCGACATGCCGATGACGATGAGCGGGAGGGAGTCGACGAGGGTGAGGCAGGCGCCGATGATCGCGGTGGCCATGCCGATGAGCGTGAGGCGACGGCGGGTGAAGGCCACGGCGAGGCGACCGTAGTACGTCGTCACGACGGTGCCGACGAGGTAGATGAGGAAGAAGAGGGCGACGGTGCCCTCGCTGAGGTTCCACGGGTCCTGTTGGAGTCGGGAGCCGAGCATTGTGAAGGAGCCACCGAAGACGATCATGCAGAGGAACCCGGTGAGGTAGATTCCCCACAGTCCGCTCGGGGTTCGTCGAGGCGATCGGGTCGTGTCGCGCGGAGTCGTATCGGACTCGGGTCGGACCATGTCGCCGCGGAGGAGCCAGACGACGATGAGTCCGATGGCGAGCGCGACCGCTGCGGTGAAGGCGAGGCCGCCGTGCCAGCCGAGGACTTCGGCGGCGAGTCCGGTGAGCAGCCGGGAGCACAGGCCGCCGATCGTGTTCCCGGCGATGTAGACGCCGATCGCGCCGGGCAGAGCCGAGGGCGGAAGCCGCAGTGACAGGTAGGCCATCGCGGTGGCCGGCACCGAGGCGATCGCCACGCCTTGGAGGAAGCGGACGGTGATGAGCAGTTCGGGGTTGGGGGTGAACGGCAGGATGAGGGCGAGGACTGCGGCGAGGATGACGCCGCCGACGATCTGCCGGGCGTGGCCGATGCGGGAGGCGAGCAGTGAGAACGGGATGAGGAAGCAGGCCATGGCGACGTTCGTCGCCGAGACCGTGAGGCTCGCGGTGGGGGTGTCGATCGAGTACGCCTCGCGGATGGCGGGGATGAGGCCCTGGGTCTCGTAGAGGACGAGGAAGACCGAGATGCCGGCAAGGAACACTGCAACGATGGTGCGCCGGTTGCTCGTCGCGTTCGGCTCACCGGTGCTCATGGTCCTCACGGTATGCCTGCAGGACGGGATCGCTCAAACCGTTCCGCAGAGCGAACCCGTGACCGCTCAGCCGTCGAAGAGCGTGTCGATGATCCCCTGGGCGACGAACTTCGCATGGAGGATGGGGCGTCGCTCCGGGTCGATCGAGGCGGGTGGCACCCACGCCGGCTGCCCGCTGGTGAGCATCACTGCGTGCCAATCGGATCTGTCGATGAGATGGTGGTGTGCTCCGCAGGCCAGTGTGAGGTTGTTGATGTCGGTGATGCCGTTGTCGATCCACGGCACGATGTGGTGGACTTCGCACCACCCCGGCGGTGCATCGCAGCCCGGGAAAGTGCATCCCATATCCCTCGCCGTGATGATCGCCGTCTGCTTCTCGTCGGCGAAGCGCTTCTCGGTGGCGACCTGCACCGTCTTGGCCGAGTCGCTCATGAGGTGGAAGAACACTCTGCCGTTGAGTCCGGAGGAGGTGAGTTCGGACATCGGCACCGGATTCTCGGTGCCGGTCTTGCCCTGGCCAGTTCTCGAGGCGAGATCCTCGGCCTTCGCCGTGACGACGAGCGAGTACCTCGCGCCCGAATTCGGGCGATTCATCTCGATCTTGCCGATCAGGGAGGCGAATCGTTCGTAGATCCACCGGCGGGCCGAGGGCTGAGCGTCGATCGTGCTCACCGTCGTGCCGTCGCTGCGCACTCCATAGGCGCTGCCGTCCGCACCGCCGTGACCTGCCATCGCAGCCGTTCCTCCCGAGGCATCGGCACTGGTGCCCGTGCCCGGAAGTCGCTGGCCGGTGCCGTCCTGAGCGAACAGCGGCGCATCGTGCCGGTCGCCGGAGAGCACCGCATCGAGCACGTCGAAGGCGCTGGGTGACTCCTCGCCGGCCGCCTCGGTGCCGGGGAACCCGCTGCTGCCGAGGCCGCCATCTCGGCTGGCATCGCGATCACTGGTGGGGTCGTCATTCCTGCCGGCGTCGCCATTCCTGCCGGCGTCGCCCTGACCGCTCGCTGCATCCGCGCCGCCCTGCTCGCCGGTTGTCCGGCATGACTCGATTCTCGAGGTCAGCAGGCCGTTGAGCAGGCCGCCGGTGATCGGGTCGAGCCGACCCGACAGCTCCCAGTCACCGTTGCGGCGAGCGCGCAGATGAACCGAGTAGTCCGACCGGTCGCGTCCCTCGGACGGCTCCTTGCCGTCGGGGTCGATGATGTCGAGCATGCGCTGGAAGATCTCGCGCAGGTCGGAGACGCGGACGTTGGGCGCTTCCTTGACCAGTCGCTCCTCGGTCTCGGCCCGCAGTTCGGCGCTCACCCAGGCAGGCAGTCGTTTCATGCATTCGGCGATGACCGCCGCCTGGTTCGCCGACAGGACTCCCTCGTGGAGGCCGTCTGCGGCCTTGGGGGCCAGCGGCGGCATCGGCTGACCGGAGAGGTCGACGCGTCCGCCGAGGTTGTTCGCCGCCTCGGTGCGCCGATAGGCCTCCTGGTCCGACAGTCCCAAACGATCCTTGACGAGTGCCTTCGTCGTCTTCGCGCCGAAGTCCGTGGGCACTCCGACTCGCTGGAAGATGGCGAGGGTGACGGCGTTGAGTGAGGCGTTGACGCGGTTGATCGCTTCGAGCGCATCGGCGAGGATCACCGCGTCGTCGGGGCCCACCGGCCGTTCGAAGGTGCGGACTTCGCTTTCGAGCCGGGTCAGGTTCGTGATGCTGTCGAGGACTTCGGGCGCGAACTCGGACAGACGGGACCAGGCCGCATCGGTGAGCAGCGGATGCCGGCTCAGCTTCCTCGTGTCCGGCATAGAGCGCGTCGAGTCAGACGTGGCGTTCCCCGTGTCGAGCGTGGCATTCTGCGAGGCGGAGATGACGTTCCCCGTGTCAGCCATGTCGGCGACCGCCGCAGCCGGGTCGTCGTCATCGATGGGTCCCGGGCCGATTACGTCTTCGTCGACCGACAGCGCCGAGACGTCGGCCGCGAGCGCTGCGCTGCGGCGATGCCCATAGTCATCGGGATCGTTGGCACCGGGAGAGTCATCGGGCTCCTCAGCGCCGGGGGCTTCCCCGGCCGGAGTCGCATCACTTTGAGCCTCGCCGATCTGAGCCTCGTCGATGTGAGCGTCAACGACGGGAACCTCGCCGACCGGATTCCCATCGAACGGAGCCCCCTCGACCGGAGTCTCCTGGATCGAAGCCTCAGCGATCGACGTCTCAGGCGACGCTGGACCCTCAGCTTCCGGTACGGCCGGGATCTCCTCGAAGAGTTCGGCGTGGATGCTGCCGCTGAGGTCGAGTCCGGCATCCCTGAGCTGGTCGAACAGCGATTCCGGAGCTCCGGTCGGTCGACTCGAGCCGCCTGCGGATGACCCCGGTCCAGATGAACCCGGCCCAGAAGAACTCGGCCCAGATGAACCCGGTCGCTTCGACGCGGATCCCCGCTTCCCCGCAGGCGACGTACGGGCACGGTCGCCGTTCCCGTGGTTCTGCCTGTCCGGGGTGAGTGTCATGACTCCTGATCCGTTCGCCAACGCTCATCGTTGTTGGTCTGATTCTACTCCGCGAGTGTGACATGCACAACAGTCTGTTCCCAATTTATTCGATCTTTTTTCACAATGAATTCATTCACTCAGTGATTTCCGCCTGCCGACAGAAGTCGCTGGTCACGGACGTACGCGGTCGGGAATTCATCGAACTCGCAACGACTTCACCCGACATCACCGCCCCACGCCGACCGCACCCTCGGTTCGCCGCGCCGACCGCGCCCACCGTCCCGGTCCGCCGCACCCACCGCCGCGTCCGCCCCTGGGCCACCGCACTCACCCTCGGTTCGCTGCGCCGACCGCCCCGCCCCTGAGCTCCGAGCAGTTCCGTCCCGGCCTCGCCCATCTCCAGACTCCGCATCCATCCTCGACTCCCCTCCACCCACGACTCCCCGCCACCCCAGACGCCAACTCCCGACTCGCGCTCCCTCCCGACCCCAACACCGACCCCGCACCACCACCTCCGAACACCCACCGCGCAGGCCGAGACCACCCACCGCGCACACCGAGACCACCCAGGGTTCACGAAAACTCAGGTGGCCCTTTCCTGAAATCTCCGTTCCGGCGGTCTAGGCTCGGCTTGAGGCACATCTGTGCACGTCGTCCGCGCTGGCCTGCGCGGCTCGCCGCCCGCACAGAGCCGTCAGATCCGCACAGACCCATCAGTTCCCACAGAGCCGATAGTTCCGCACAGAGCCGTCAGTTCCCACAGCACCGTCAGTCCGTGCAGTGACCACCGTCGCGCACCGCCGCCTCGGTGCCTGCGCTGACGCGCAACCCAAGGAGGCGCAATGAAAGGTCAGCTCCCCATCGTTCGCTTGGTCACCGGTGAGACCACGGGACAGCGCATCGCACGGATCGCCGCAGCCGCCTCGGCGGTCGGGCTCGGAGCACTCGCCGCCTGGGACGTCACGCAGAAGAAGCACTCGATCCTCCGCAACTACCCGATCGCGGGACATGCGCGCTTCCTCCTCGAGTCGATCCGACCGGAGATCCAGCAGTACTTCATCGAACGGAACTGGGACGGCCGACCCTTCAGCCGCGACGCCCGCACGACGATCTACGAACGGTCGAAGGGCATCCTCTCCGAGCACGCCTTCGGCACCGAGCACGACGTCGACCGCACCGGCTACGAAGCGCTCATGCACTCGACGACCCCGCTGCCCAACTCCCCCACCCCGCCGCGGATCCGGGTGGGCGGCAACGACTGCACCCAGCCCTACGACATCTCCCTGCTCAACGTCTCCGCGATGAGCTTCGGCTCGCTCAGCGACAACGCGGTGCGCGCGCTCAACAAGGGCGCGGCGATGGGCGGCTTCGCCCAGGACACCGGCGAGGGCTCGATCTCCCCGTACCACCAGGAGTTCGGCGGCGACCTCATCTGGGAGCTCGGCACCGGATACTTCGGCGCCCGCACCCCCGACGGCGACTTCGACCCCGACAAGTTCGCCGCGAAGGCCCAGGACCCGCAGGTCAAGATGACCTCGCTCAAGCTCTCGCAGGGAGCCAAGCCCGGCCTCGGCGGCGTCCTCCCCGGCAAGAAGGTCACCGAGGAGATCGCGAAGATCCGCGACGTGCCCGTCGGTCAGACGTGCATCAGCCCACCGAACCACCGCGTCTTCTCCACCCCGATCGAGCTGCTCCAGTTCATCGCGAAGATGCGCGAGCTCTCCGGCGGCAAACCCGCCGGCTTCAAGCTCTGCGTCGGCTCCCGCACCGAGTTCCTCGCGATCTGCAAGGCGATGCTCGAGACCGGGATCACCCCCGACTTCATCATCGTCGACGGCTCCGAGGGCGGCACGGGTGCCGCCCCCCTGGAGTTCGAGGACAACGTCGGCCTCCCCCTCACCCAGGGCCTGATGATCGTCCACAACGCGCTCGTCGGCGCGGGGCTGCGCGACCAGATCAGGATCGGCGCCTCGGGCAAGGTCGCGAGCGGCTCCGACATCGTCAAGCGCCTCATCCAGGGCGCCGACTTCACGAACTCGGCCCGCGCCATGATGATGGCCGTCGGCTGCATCCAGGCCCAGGTCTGCCACACCGGCAAGTGCCCCGTCGGCGTCGCCACGCAGGATCCCCGCCGCGCTCGCGCGATCTACGTTCCCGACAAAGCCGAACGCGTGCGCAACTACCACGACGGCACCGTCGCCGAGGCGGTCCGCCTCATGGCCTCGATGGGCGCAGCCCATCCCAGCGAACTCGAACCGACGATGCTCCGCCGCAACCTCTCCCCGTCCGAATCCTGGTCCTACGCCCGCCTCTACGACTGGCTCGAACCCGGCGAACTCCTCAACGGCGCCCCCGAGGACTGGGCCGCCGACTGGGCCACCGCCCGCGCGGACACCTTCCACATCGCCCGCGGACAGAGCCGCTGACCAGTCAGGACACGCTCATGAGCCGCATCGTCCTCCTCCACTCCGCGTTCGGGCTCACCCCAGGCATCGGCCGCATCGCCGACGAGTTCCGCAGCCGGGGCCACGAGGTCCACACCCCGGACTACTACGCGGGGCAGACCTTCACCAGCGCCGAGGCGGGGGTGGCCCATTCCCGGGACGTCGGGTTCCGCACGCTGGTCGACCGCGTCACCGAGCTGAGCAGCGAGCTGACCGGGCCGCTCGTGTTCGCCGGGCTCTCGCTCGGGGCGAGCGTCGCCCAGCAGATGGGCAAGAACGATTCCCGCGCCCGCGCGGCCCTCCTCTTCCACGGCGGCGGCTTCCCCTCCCGCACCCGCTGGCAGCCGCAGGTGCCCGTGCAGATCCACTTCGCCGTCGACGACGAATGGCGCACGCCGGGTCTTGCGGAGACCCTCTTGGAATCCGCCGCCGCTGCCGGGGCGCCGGCCGAGTCCTTCCTCTACCCGGGCGGCTCACACCTCTTCAGCGACCCCGAATCGCCGGACTTCGAGCCCGAGAGCGCCGCCCTGCTCCTCGCCCGCGCCGACCGCTTCCTCGCGGAGTTCGCGGACTGAATCGGCGGCACCTCGCCGCCCCCGCACCGGGCCCCTCACCGGGCCACTCGCCGAGCCGCTCGCCGGGCCCCTCAGCCGTCGCCCGCGGCGCCCCGCACGCCGCGGCAGAGCCCTTTCGCGGCGGTTTCCGATACAGGCAAGCTCACCTGACAAGCCCGCCTCATTGATGACGTCATTGAAAATCTTCTAAAAGTGGGGTTACATTCGTCACGCAATGTTCTACTCTGGAATGAAAATTCCATACCGGTGAGCGACCTTCGGAATCCGTGACGCACGGTCACCCCCGTGCCCTCGATTCCCCGGCTCAGGCTGCGATGCCCCGACCGTCCGCCTCCTCCAGCGAGCTCCGACGGCGGAGCTCCCTCATCGCCAGCACTCCGATGCGCACCGGCTGGCAGCGACCACCCCACGCTGCGAGCACCGCGCACCAGGCGAACTTCGCCGCTCCCCTCCTGCGCCCACCTCTGCGAACGGATCCCCATGACCAGCACCCGCCCCGATCCGACGGCTCCCACCACGAGCCGTCGGCGGACGCAGCCCGACTCCCCACCTGCGTCCACCCCTCGACGTACCCGGACGGCACCCCAGAACCCCGGCGCTCCCCGTGTCTCCTCGACACAGCACCGACATCCCTCGTGCCGGTGGTCGCGATGAACGACAGCGGGACGGGTGACATCCCGATCATCGGCACCCCGGCCTCCGGGATCCCCGTCACCCCGCCCGGGCCCGACGGACCGGCCCCCTACCGGGCGAGCGACAGCGGCTCGGGCAGCCTCGGCGGATCCGGAAACGGGCACACGACCACCGGCGGTGCCGGCGAACGGTCCTACGCGATCCCGACCGGGTTCCCGAGCGTCCCCTTCGGCCAGCGACGCCACCCGGGACGACGCCGATGAGCTGGACCGCCGCCCCTCACAGCCGGTCCGCGCCCCTGCTCAGCCGCAGCCGCAGCGGGTCGATGCGGCTGAGGCGGTCGACAGCGGCCTCCCCCAGCTCGGCGGCGACGAGCTCGCTCACCGTCTCGACGAGCGCGAGCATCGGAGCGAGGGTGTCCGCCGGCCCTGCCGCCCGGACCTCGGCGGTGAGCACCCGATCAGCCAGCGACGCCGCCGGGGAGAGCCACAGGTCGGTGAAGACGACGACGGTGAGGCCGAGTTCCTTCCCGATCCGCACCACCTCGGTGATCGCCGGATCGTAGCGCCGGACATCGAGGACGACGAGGATGTCGCCGCGTTTGAGGTCGAGGAGATCAGCGGCCGCGAGCAGCGGATTCGCGTGCACCCGGACGACCCCCGAACGCACCGAGCCGAGCTGCGCGTGGAAGATGTCGGCGATGTGGGCCGTGTACGTCGCGCCGACGAGGGCGACGCTGCGCTTGGGTTGGGCGAGGAGCTCGACGGTGCGCTCGAGCTCGTCGCCGATGACCGAGTCGAAGGTCTCATCGATGCCCGCGTGGAACGCGGCCCGCGCCGCATCGAACTCCGCCCCCTCACCGGGGGCGAGCGCCTGCGAGAGATTCGACTCCTCGCGCTCGCGCATCTCCGCCTTGAGGGCGTCCTGGAACTCCCGGTAGCCGCTGAAGCCGAGCGTGCGCGCGAACCGCACGACCGAGGGTCCGCTGACACCGGCGGCGTGCGCGAGGTCAGCGATCGGCTCGAGCCCGGCGAACGGGTAGGCGGCCAGGACGGCGCGTGCGATCTTCTTCTCCGCCGGAGTGAGCCGGGACATCACCGCACGCAGGCTGATGGCCAGGCTCGGCCCGTCGTCCGTCATCGGTCCCTCTCCTTTGGAAATCGCCCTCGACTCCACCGCCCAGGCAGCACGATTCCCGCAGGTCACCGCCTCAACTATCGCTCCAGCATAGCGAGGCCGAACTGGAAATGGGGTGTCAGCTCATGACATACCCGTTGTCGACGATGAGGTTCTGTCCGGTCACCGCGCGGGAGTCCGGGGAAGCGAAGAAGACCACCGCCGAGGCGAACTCCTCCGGAGTCGTCACGTGCCCGAGCGCACTCGCCTCAGCGATCCGGTCGAAGACCTCCTCCGCCGTCGCCGCCGAGGCGTCCGTAGTCCGCAGGAGACCGCCGGAGACCATGTTGACCCGCACCCCGAGCGGCCCGAGGTCCCGCGCGAACGTCCTGGTCAGCGCGAGCAGCGCCGCCTTCGCAGCGGTGTAGTCGTGATACGGCACCACCGGGTTCTGGACGAGGTTCGAGCCGACGTTGATCACCCGCCCCGAACCGATCTCCCGGAACCCGCTCATCGCCGCCTGGACCGTGTTCATCGCCGAGCCGACGGTGCCGCGGAACTGGGCGGAGAGGTCCGCGAAGTCGATCTCGTCCGCCGGCTGCCGCCCCTCGACGTCGAACGTGTAGTCCATGAGCGCACTGTTGACGACGGTGGACACGGGCATCCCGAACTCGGCGTGGGCGGCGTCGAACATCGCATCGACGGCCCGGTCGTCGGTGACATCGGCCTCGAGAGCCGCCGCACGTCCGCCGCGAGCCCGGATCGCCTCGGCGAGCTCCTCCGCGGCATCCGCGGAATAGCGGTAGTTGACGACGACCGCGGAGCCGACGTGGGCGAACGCCTTCGCGATCGCCGCCCCCAGGCCACGGCCGGCTCCGGTGACGAGGACGAGCTGCTGGTCGAGCGGCATCGCCGCGGTCGAGAAGGCCTGGGCGTTGCTCATCGGGAATCTCCTTCGAAGGCCGGCGCGAGTGCTCTGCAGTCAGCTTACCCAGGACAGGTGCAGTCAGGGCGGTTGCACGGCAGAGTCACAGGAACGCCGGATCTCAGGAGCGCCGAGTCGCAGGACCGCGCGCGGGAAGCCAATAGAATAGGACAAGACCACTGTTGTCCAATCCACCGTCTGCCCTGCAAGGAGGAGCCTATGGCCGAGATCGGCGCCAACCTCTCGATCGGAGTCCTCGCGGCCATCGTCGTGATCCTCATCTACGTGCTCGCCGCGAAGGTCGGCAAGTGGTACCCGGCCCCCGAGTACCGCGGCCCCGGCGGAGCGCAGCCCGGGCAGCCGGGTTACGGACAGCAGGGTCAGCCAGGCTATGACCAGCAGGGATACGCGCAGCAGGGCTACGGGCAGCCGGGGCAGCCGCCGACGCAGCAGCGTCGCCGGGACATGCGCGCCTACAGCGCCGACGAGGCCGAGACCCGGGTGATGTCGACGACCGAGGACGATGAGAAGGCGACGACCGCCGAGCTCACGCAGAACATCGCCCACTCCGGTCAGATGATCGCGCAGAACCGGCGGGCGGCGACGGCCGGCAACGGTGACACGCTCGCGGTCTTCACGTACATCCTCGGCGCGGGTCTGCTCGCGGCCATCGCGTTCGTCTTCTTCAACAACCTCCTCCTGCCCGCCACGGTCGGCGCGCTCGTCGGTGCGATCATCTGCGTGGCGCTGGTCGCGACGTACACGATCCGGAACCTCGACTTCTGGCCGGACAATTCGACGATCACGATCATCAACCTCGGCGTCGCCCTGGCCGCCGCGCTCGTCATGTACATCGGGGCCAGCCGCACCGAACGCGACCGGATGACCCTCAACTCGATCATGGACTCCCTCGATCCGCTGCCGCTGGGCGAGGGGTTCTCCGGCTTCATCACCGCGATCGGCGACCGCGTCGTCACGTTCTTCGAAACGTACGGCTTCCTCGGCTTCGTCTTCCTCCTCTTCATGGCCATCGGCGCGATCATCGTCTTCACGCTCGCCGCGAAGTCCCTCATCGACGTCATGGACTGGCGGATCTTCGCCCAGTTCGGCCACAACGTCACCGATCGGCCGATGGCGTACTCGCGTGCCGAGCGCTTCCAGTCCTCGAAGGTCTCGCACACCGTGACCTCGATCGTGCTCGCGGGCATCGCGGTCCTCGCCGCGACCGGCCTGCTCTACGACGGGTTCACGTGGTTCACGCGCTGAGCCGCCTGCGGGCGCGGCAGCCCGGGCCCGCAGGCGTAGCAGTCCGGGTGCCCAGGCGCAGCAGGTCGCCACAGACCCCGGCAGCAGCCCCGGCACCTGGGCGGGAACCGCGCCGCGACGGCACTGAGCACAGTCTCAGACACCGCGCGCTAGGATAGTCCCCGAACTTCCTCCGCCCACCCTGCCCGCCAGGACGGTGGGCGCAGACGTCGACGAACGACCCGAAAAGGGATGAGAACCTCAATTGGCGAACGGCAACGCAACTTTCCGTCACTCGAATGTGGCTCTTCTCGGTCTGGCCGAGATCATCGCCCCCAACGTAGTGACCTCCCACGAATTCGACGAGCGCCTCGCCGATACTCTGACCACCCTCGGACTCCCGACCGGACTCCTCCAGCGCGTGGCAGGCGTTGACGCCCGCCGCAACTGGGATCAGCCGGCCGAGTTCGTCGCCGGGGCCGTGGCCGCCGGCAAGAAGGCCCTCGCCGAGGCGGGTGTCGAGCCGGGTGCCATCGGGCTGATGGTCAACACCTCCGTCACCCGCGAGCACCTCGAGCCCTCGGTGGCCGTCGGCGTCCACGCCGGCATCGGCCTCGGGCCGCAGGCGATGAACTTCGACATCGCCAACGCGTGCCTCGGCTTCGTCAACGGCATGACCCTGGCCGCGAACATGATCGACGCCGGGCAGATCGACTACGCCCTCGTCGTCGCCGGGGAGGACGCCTCGCGCGTCCAGGAGGCGACCCTGCGTCGGCTCACCCGCGACGGCATCACCCGTGAGGAGTACCTCAACGAGTTCGCCTCGCTCACGCTAGGCTCCGGGGCGGCCGCCGCCGTCATCGGCCCCGCGGATCGGCATCCGGAAGGCCACCGCATCCTCGGCGGGATCACCCGTGCGGCCACCCAGCACCATGAGCTCTGCGTGGGCGACCACAACGGGATGTTCACCGACACGAAGGGACTGCTCGCCGGCGGCATGGAGCTCGTCGTCGCCGCGTGGGAGGAAGCCCACGAGGACGGCTGGGATTGGCGGAACATGGACCGATACGTCATGCACCAGGTCTCCGACGTCCACACGAACTCGATCACGCGCGCCGCGGGCCTCGACCCCGAGCGGATCCCCGTGACGTACCCCGAGCTCGGCAACGTCGGGCCGGCCTCGCTGCCGATCACGCTCAGCCGCGAGGTCGAATCCCTGGAGAAGGGCGACCGCATCCTCTGCATGGGCGTCGG
Organism: Brevibacterium sp. LAARM2_SD2; assembly: GCF_057364785.1. Taxonomy (NCBI): domain Bacteria; kingdom Bacillati; phylum Actinomycetota; class Actinomycetes; order Micrococcales; family Brevibacteriaceae; genus Brevibacterium; species Brevibacterium sp. LAARM2_SD2. Next base: position 174,135 of record NZ_JBNFOM010000004.1, read on the forward strand.
CTCCGGGCTCAACACCGCAATGACCGAGATCGAGTGGTAGGACATCGATGAACCATCCCGGACGGCCGGCCGCCCTTCCCCCGACGCTGCCCGAATGGGATCCCGCGTGGTCCCGGATCGTCGAGGTCGACACCGGCGACGACGCGCATGCGTTCCACGTCCTCGACACGCTGTCGGCCCTGCGCGCCGAGGGGATCGAACCGACCGGCACGATCCTCGCCCTCCACGGCAATCCGACGTGGTCGTTTCTGTGGCGTCGCCTCGCCGCGGCCACCGTCGAATCCGCGCGCTCCGGTGGGCGCGCGTGGCGGCTCATCGCCCCCGACCAGCTCGACATGGGGTTCTCCGAGCGTCTGACCCATGACGGCCTGCCGACCCCGCACGGCCCCGAGGTGCGCCGCATCTCCCAGCGCATCGCCGATTTCGATGCCGTCGTCACAACCCTCCTCGCCGAGGCGGCCGGCAGTTCCGCAGCCGACACCGCCGAGGCGGGGCCGGAGCATCCCGTCGTGACGATCGGCCATGACTGGGGCGGTGTCCTCTCGCTCGGGTGGGCGGCCCGGAACACCGACCGGGTCGCGGCCGCGATCAGCCTCAACACCGCCGTCCACCAGCCCGAGGACGCACCGCTCCCGGCCCCGCTGCGGGCCACGCTCGCCGGCCCCATGCTGCCGACGGCCACCGTCGTCACCGACGGCTTCCTTCGGGTGACGCTGCGCCTCGGCGAGCTCTCCCCCGAGGTCCGTGCGGCCTTCCGCGCGCCCTACGAGTCCGCGTCGCTGCGGCACGGGATCGGCGGGTTCGTCGCCGACATCCCCGTCGACGAGCACCATCCCTCGCATGCCGAGTTGCAGCGCATGGGCGCGGACATCGCCGCCTTCGACCGTCCCGCGCTCCTCGTGTGGGGCCCGAAGGACCCGGTGTTCCTCGAGCGCTACCTCCGCGACCTCCGCGGGCGCCTCCCGCAGGCCGACGTCCACCGCTTCGAGCTCGGCTCGCACCTCGTCAGCGAGGACTACGACGTGCCTGGGCTCGTCCTCGACTGGCTCACCGCGCAGTTCCCGACGGCTGCGGACTCCGGGGCCGCCGCGGACTCCGGGGCCGCTGCGGACTCCGCAGCGAGGGCCGGCACCGGCTCCTCCGCCTCGACGGCGACCGCCTCGGCGCGACCCACAACACCAGCACCGGACGCGGCGCAGGACACGGCATCCACCCCACGTCCGGTCACCGCGATCCTCGACGCGCGCGCCGACGACGAGACGATCGCCTCGGTGGACTTCTCGCAGGATCCCGCCCAGCAGATCTCGTGGCGGCAGCTGTGGCATGTCACGACGAGCATCGCGCACGGCCTGCGCGACCTCGGCGTGCGACCCGGCGACCGGGTGTCGATGCTCGTGCCGCCGGGCAACAACCTCACCGCCGCGCTCTACGCGTGCCTGAAGATCGGCGCGGTCGCCGTCGTCGCCGACGCCGGGCTCGGCCCGCGCGGCATGACGCGGGCGGTCACTTCGGCTGATCCGCAGTGGATCATCGGGGAGCTGCCCGGACTCGGCCTCGCGCGAGCGTTCGGGTGGCCCGGGCGCCGGATCTCCGTCTCCCCGCTCGGCCCGCTGCAGCGCCGGCTCTTCCGCACCGAGACGAGCCTCACCGAGCTCGCGCGCACCCCGCACACCGGTGCCCTGCCGACGCCGACCGGAGCGGACGATGCCGCGATCCTCTTCACCTCCGGGTCGACGGGTCCGGCGAAGGGCGTGCGCTACACGCACGCGGACATCGCCGCGCTGGCCGCCGTCCTCACCCGGGTCTTCGACGTGCGGGAGGGCACGGGCCTCGTCGCCGGATTCCCGCCGTTCGCCCTGCTCGGACCGGCGATCGGGGCCACCTCGGTGACGCCGGACATGTCCGTGACGAAGCCGAAGACGCTCACCGCGGCCGCGATCGCCGAGGCGATCATCGCCGGTGACGCGACGATGGTCTTCGCCTCCCCCGCCGCGTACCGCAACGTCGCCGCCACCGCGGGCGACCTCAGCGCCGAGCAGCGGGCCGCGTGCGCACAGGTCGAGCTCGTCCTCTCCGCCGGCGCCCCGGTCCCGCTCGACCTCATGGACGCCATCGCCGAGGTGTTCCCCGCGGCAGCGATCCACTCGCCGTACGGGATGACGGAGGGACTCCTCCTCACCGACATCGACCGTGAGGGGGTGGCCGCGGCGGCGGCCGGGGACGACCTCGGCGTGTGCGTGGGCACCCCGATCGACGGGGTCGAGCTCGCGCTGGCCCCGATCGACGACGCGGGGAACTCCGCCGATGAGCTGCTCACGGGCACGGACGCGCGGGGCCGCCTCGGCGAGTTCGTCGTCAGCGCCGCCCACCTGAAGTCCGGGTACGACAATCTCTGGCGCACGTCTGCGCAGGCGGCGCGCGACAGCCTCGGCGGGCGGTCCTGGCATCGGACGAACGACATCGGGCACATCGACGACGCCGGTCGGGTGTGGCTCGAGGGTCGACTGCAGCACGTCGTGACGACGCCGCGCGGGCCGGTGGGTCCCGGCGGGCTCGAGGCGCTCATCGACACGGACCCCGAGGTCAGCCGCAGCGCCGTCGTCGGGGTCGGTCCGCGGGGGACGCAGGCGCTCGTCGCCGTGCTCGACGCCGAGGGGACCGCGCTGCCACCGGGCCTCGCCCCGCTCGACCTCTCCGCGCGGCTGCGCGCCCGGGTCGCCGAGGTCGACGGCCAGGATCTCGCGGCTGTGCTCGTCGCCCCGACGTTCCCCACCGACATCCGCCACAACTCGAAGATCGACCGGTCGCGGTTGGCCGCCTGGGCCGCTCGCGTGCTCACCGGCGACGGCGTTCCCCGTCGCGTGTGAGTGCGGCCACCCGGCAATCTGCGGCCACCGACCTGAGGAGCCTCATGAAGATCACCGTCACCGGAGCCTCGGGCCTGCTCGGCTCGTCCGTGGCCCGCGCCCTCGTCGCCGCCGGCCACGCGGTGACGACGCTCCAGCGGCGCCCGTCGGGAGTCGAGGGTGCCCGCGATGTCCTCGGCACGGTGACCGATCCGAACGCCGTCGCCGAGGCGGTCGCCGGGGCCGATGCGGTCATCCACCTCGCCGCGAAGGTGTCGCTGACCGGTGACCCGAGCGAGTTCGCGGCCGTCAACATCGGGGGGACCCGGACGCTCATCTCTGCGGCGCAGACCGCGGGAGTGGAGCGGTTCGTCCACATCTCGTCACCGTCGGTGGCGCACACCGGCGAGTCGATCGTCGGCGACGGTGCAGGCCCGGCCTCCCCCGATCACGCCCGGGGCGAGTACGCCCGGACGAAGGCCGCCGGGGAGCGGCTCGCGCTGGCTGCCGATGCCGACGACTTCCGGGTCCTCGTCCTCCGGCCGCACCTCATGTGGGGTCCCGGCGACACTCAGCTGACCGAACGCGTCATCGACCGGGCCCGGGCGGGCCGGATGCCGGTGCTCGGGTCGGGGGCCGCGCTCGTCGACACGCTCTTCGTCGACAACGCCGTCGAGGCGATCGTCGCGGCGCTGGCCGCTGTCGACGTCACGCACGGGGAGGCGCTCGTCGTCACGAACGGACAGCCGCGTCCGATCGGCGAGCTGATGTCGCGGATCGCGATCGCCGGCGGGGCCGCGGAGCCGCGGCTGCGGATTCCGGTGGCGCCGGCGCTGGTCGCGGGGTCACTCGTCGAGCGGGTGTGGGACCTGTCCGACCATGACGACGAGCCCCCGCTCACCCGATTCCTCGCCGAGCAGCTCTCGACCGCGCACTGGTTCGACCAGCGCCGGACGCAGGAGGTGCTGGGCTGGACGCCGCGCGTGAGCATCGAAGAGGGCCTCGACCTCCTCGCCGCGCACTGTGCGCAGCGCGGGGGCGGCAGCGGCGCGTAGGGGCGTCGCTGCTCCGACGGGCAGAGCGTGGCACCGGTGCGTCGCCTCGGAGGTCGCGATCTCGGCTCGAATCCGCGTCACAGGTGACGACTGCACAATGGGTCCATGACTCCGACCGCCCCGTCACCGGTGATCCTGCTCGCAGGCGTTCCCGGAGCGGGCAAGACGGAGACCCTCAAGGAGGTCCGGCGGCGGGCGTCGTGGCTGCGGGTCTCCGATCCGGAGACCGTGCGTGACGGCCTGCGTCGCCTCGCCCCCTGGCTGCCGTACACGCTGGGGCGTCCGATCGTCCACACGATCGCTCATGTGCTCGCGCTCTTCCGGATCCTCCGCCGAGGCGGTCCCCCGCTCATCGTCCACGATCCCGGCACCCGCCGGTGGAGCAGGCGGCTCTTCCTGCGTCTGGCGCGGCTGAGTCGGCGCCCGGCCATCGGCGTGTTCATCGATGTCGATCGCGATGTGGCGCTGCGCGGTCAGAAGAGGCGGTCGCGCATCGTCCGCGGTCCCGCGTTCGCCAGGCATTGGCGGCGGTGGCTCGGCCTGCGTTCGCACCTCATCGCCGAGGAGGAGCCGACGCCCGGGGAACGCTGGCCGCAGATCGTGCTGACGACGAGGGATCGCGCCGTCGACGATCTCCTCGCCCTCGTCGGCCGCTGAGGCGGAGCCGCGTCGAGCCGGCGCAACCTCGCGGGGCGACATCAGTCTCTGTCCCTGCCCGCTCAGCGGGATGACACCAGGGTCAGCGGGACTCGCGCGGATCCTCACCGTGATAGTCGCCGGAGTCCTCGCCCTCGTACGAGCTCGATTCCTCGCCCCGGTAGCCCGAGCCGGAGCCCTCGGCGTCGCGGGCATCGGCTTCGTCGTCGAGAGCGCTCGAGGAGATCCCCGGCTGCCCGACGGGCGGAGCCTCGAGGGACGAATTCGTCGCTGTCTCCTCGTGGGCATGGTCCTCGGAGTCGCCGTCAGTCCTGTCGTCGGCCTGCGCCGCGTCCGCACCGTCGGCACGATCCTCGCGCTCCGCTGAACCTTCGCCGGAGCCTCCTGCTGCCACAGCACCCGCGCGACCCGGTGAGTTCGCGCCGCCAGTGGCCCGGCCATCCGCGTCCCTCCGGCTGCCGGCGCTCTCCTCCGCGTCAGCCCCCGCAGACCGCTGTCCAGCGGCGTCCGCAGGGCGCTTTGCGTCAGCCTCCGCAGGCAGCTCGCCGTCGCCTTCGCTGCCCGTCTCCTTCTTCAGCCGTTCGATGTCCTCGGACTCCTCCACGGCCGCGTCGTAGCGCTCGAGACTCACCCCCGCCTCGGCGGCGAGCTGGGCACGACGCTCCGCACGGGCCCGCGCGCGCTCCTCCTCGCTGAGCTTCGGCTTCGCGGTCTCGGCGTGCTGGCTCGGCCGCACCGCCTCCCAGATGAGGAGCACGGCGACCATCGTCACCCCGACGATGCCGCCCATGATGAGCGACCCCCACGGGCGGGGCATCGAGAAGAGGTCGGCGAAGATGTTGACGACGAAGAGAAGGACGACGCCGAGGACGAGAGCAACGAGATAGCGCATCTCCCCATTGTGCCCCGTGAGCCTGAGCAGATGAGGGAGGTCGCAGATCACGGTTCGCACGCCCCACCTCGGCGAGGAGATGTGCCATGCGTCACAATGGGGACATGAACGCGAAATACGATGACGTCATCGCAGAGATCTCGCAGGACCCGGGCGCCTTCTGGCTCACGCAGGCCAAGGAGCTCATCGACTGGGTGAAGGAGCCGACCGAGGCCGTCGACGACGCGAACGCCCCGATCTACCGCTGGTTCCCCGACGGCGAACTCAACGTCGCCTACAACGCGCTCGACCGCCACGTCGCCGCCGGCCGCGGCGATCAGGCTGCGATCATCTACGACTCGCCCGTCACCGACACCGTCCGCACGATCACGTACGCGCAGCTGCTCGACGAGGTCTCCCGCTTCGCGCGCGCTCTCTCCGACCGCGGCGTCGAGAAGGGCGACCGCGTCGTCATCTACATGCCGATGATCCCCGAGGCGGCCGTCGCCATGCTCGCGTGCGCGCGCCTCGGGGCGATCCACTCCGTCGTCTTCGGCGGGTTCGCCCCGGCCGAACTCGCCGTGCGCATCGACGACACCGCGCCGAAGACGGTGATCTCCACCTCAGCGGGCGTCGAGCGCGGCCGCGTCCTCGAATACAAGCCGATGCTCGATGAGGCGATCACCATCGCCGAGGCGAAACCCGAGTTCACCGTCATCGTCCAGCGTCCCGAACACCGGGCCGAGATGGGCGAGACCGACCTCGACTACGCCGAGCTCCTGGCCGCCACCCCCGAGGGCATCGACCCGGTGACCGTGAAGTCGACCGACGAGCTCTACGTCCTCTACACCTCGGGCACGACGGGCAAGCCCAAGGGCATCGTCCGCGACTCCGGCGGCTACGCGGTCGCCCTGGCCTACTCGATGCCGAACATCTTCGGCCTCGAACCCGGCGACACGATGTTCACCGCCTCGGACGTGGGCTGGGTCGTCGGGCACTCCTACATCGTCTACGGTCCGCTGCTCGCCGGGGTCACCTCGGTGCTCTTCGAGGGCAAGCCGATCGGCACCCCGGACGCGGGCACGTTCTTCCGCATCATCGACGACCACGACGTCAACGTCCACTTCACGGCGCCGACGGCGATGCGCGTCGTCCGCAAGGAGGATCCCGACGGGGCGCTGATGAGGAAGTACGACCTCTCCTCCCTGCGGGCGTCGTTCCTCGCCGGTGAGCGGCTCGACCCGGACACGTACGAATGGACGACGTCGAAGCTCGCCGAGGCGACCGGTCGTGACATCCCCGTCGTCGACAACTGGTGGCAGACGGAGACCGGGTGGCCGATCGCGGCGAATCCGCTCGGCCTCACGCAGTTCCCCCTCAAGCCGGGGTCACCGACCAAACCCGTGCCCGGCTATCAGATCGAGGTCGTCGACCCCGGCGGCGCCCCGGTGCCCGCGGGCCAGGAGGGGCTCATCGTCATGAAGCTGCCCCTGCCACCGGGGACGATGGCGACGGTGTGGGGCGACGATTCGCGATTCGTCTCCTCCTACCTCGCCGCGTTCGACGGCTACTACCTCACCGGCGATTCCGGTTACCTCGACGAGGACGGGTACGTCTTCGTCATGGGCCGCACCGACGATGTCATCAACGTCGCCGGCCACCGGCTCTCGACCGGAGTGATGGAGGCCGTCATCGCGTCCCACCCGGCCGTCACCGAGGCGGCGGTCATCGGCGTCCACGATGACACGAAGGGGCAGAGTCCGCGGGCGCTCGTCGTCCTCGGTGATTCCGCCGAGGCGGTCGATGCGGATGCGATCAAGGCCGAGCTCGTCGCGATGGTGCGCCGGGAGATCGGGCCGGTCGCCGCATTCCGCGAGGTCGACATCGTCTCTGCGCTGCCGAAGACCAGGTCGGGAAAGATCCTGCGCAAGACGATGCGCGAGATGGCCGACGGCGCCGAGAACCCCGCGGTGCCCTCGACGATCGAGGACCGCACCGTGCTCGACGACCTCGAGGCCGTGCTGCGCCGCAACTGATGGAAGGCGCCGGGGCTGCCGGTGGCTCGGCGGGGTCAGTCGTCGCGACGCTTGCCGGCCTCGAAGCCCTTCTCGAAACCGTCGGCGAATCCCCGCTCGTAGGCATCGTCGCGTCCTCGACCGCGATCGCCTCGCGCACCGCGGACGAACTGCGCGAAGAACTCGCGGGGGGTCCCAGTCGACGTCGGGGCCGCAGCCGGAATCGGAGCGCCCGCGTCCACGCGGTCCGCCACGGTCAGCCGAACGGCTGCGGTCCGCGCCGGGCCCGAAGCCGTCGCGGCCTCCACGGCTGCGCCGACCGTGGCCGCCGAAACCGCGACTCGGCCCGAAGCCACGTGAGGGATCGAAACCGCGCGAGGGGTCGAAGCCGCGCGAGGAGTCGAAACCGCGGCGGCGGGCGAACTCGCGCATGCGGTCGCGGACCTCGCGGATGTCCTCCTCGTCGGGACGGAGTTCGTCGACGATCTTCGTCAGCGTCGCGATCATGGCTGCGACCTCGTCATCACTGAGAACCTCCTCGACGCGCGCATTGACGCGGTCACGCAGCGCGCGGACCTGGGCCCGGATCTCGGCTTCACGGGTGGCCTCATCGGCGGGCTCGGTCTCGGCGGCATCATCGAGCCAGGCATCACCGGCCACGACGTCGTCAGTGCGCCGATTGCGCCGTGCTCGTCTCCGCAGATCCGCGACCTCGCGCGGATCGATGTCGGCATCGTCCATCGCCGAGAAGAAGTCCCGACGCAGGGTTCTGCCGACCTGACGAAGAAGATCGGCGAGCTGCGGCGCATCGTCGCTCACCTCATGGTCGATGGGCCGGTCGCCCGCGTCTGTGCCTGTGCTGTCGACATCTGTGCTGTCGACGCCCGTGCCGTCGACGACGTTCGCCTCAACGGGCTCGGCAGCGTTCGCTCCGGACGAGTCGGCCTCACCACGCGCGCGGTCTGTGCCCGCCGCCTCGGTGCTGTCGGTGTCGCCACGGCCGTCACGGTCATTGTCATTGTCAAAGTTGTGTGGGGTGGACATGTCATCTCCTTTACTTGTTATCTGACATGTATATGTATAGTCACATGTATTCCCAAAGCATGTCAAGGGACATGTAAAATCGAGGCATGGACACCACCGACAAGATCGCCGAGGCGCTCACCAAGCTCCAATGGAGGCGCGGCTTCCGCGGATTCGCGGGCCCGGGAGGACCTGGCGGACGCTCGGGAGGTCCCGGGGGCCGTCACGGCCGACAGCACGGCGGACCGTTCGGCAAGGACGGGCTCTTCGGCGAGAACGGCCCCTTCGGCGACGGCGGACCGTTCGGTGACAGCGGTCCCTTCGGCAAGGACGGTCCGTTCGGCAGCCACTTCACCGACACGGACGGCCCCGGTCACGGGGAGACCGTCGGACGCGATGAGTGGCGGGAGTGGGCACGCCGCCTGGGCGGTCGCCTCGGCGGACGTGCCCAGCTGCGTCTCCTCATCGCACTCGCCCAGGTGGGGCATGCGATCGGCGTCAGCGCCCTCGGCGAGGCGATCGGCGTCGATCAGCCTCGCGCCTCGCGCCTCGTCGCGCAGGGCGTCGAACTCGACCTCCTGCGCAGGGAGGCCGACCCCGACGACGCCAGACGCACGCTCATCGCGCTCACCGACAAGGGGCGGGCGATCACGAACCGCTTCCTCGGCGCGCAGAAGGCCAGCGTCGATGTCGCACTCGACTCGTTCACCGACGAAGAGAAGGAAACCCTCGCGAACCTCCTCACCCGCCTCGCCGACGCCTGGCCGAAATAGGATCGCCTCGGCCAGGCGAACTCACGGCTCAGCGAGTACTCAAGCCCGGTCACGCCTCGGCGAGGGCCTTGAGCCTCTCGAGCGATGCTCGCAGGCTGTCCGCCGTCGTCGACTGCGCACGCGGCAACCGCTGCGGGTCGCGCAACTCCGTCCAGTCGTAGGTGTGGCGCACGAGCACAGAGCCCTCCACTGCCGGTTCGAGCTCCCATCTCCAGACATGCCCGAGCATCGGCTGACCCACCTCGGCGGGCTTCCACGCGATCCGCCGCCCCTCCTCGAAGTCGACGACGTGATTCTCCCGATCGACACCCTTCGTCAGCGTCGTGATGAACGTGCCCCCGGTGCCGGTGATGCGCTGACCGGGCGCCGCCTCGCCGAGGTTGTCGTTGCCGTCCCATTCCGGCTGCCGGGCGGGATCGGCGATGAGTTCGAAGACCTCGGCCGCGGGGGCGTCGATGGTGATCTCTGCGGTGACGACCTTGAGGGCGGGGTCGATCGTGTCGAAGACGGAGTCGTCGGCGGGTGTCGGGGAATCGGTCATGGGCGTCCTCTCGTCGTTGAGTCTGCCGCTGCGGCAGCCGCTTTCAGACTACTCCGCGGCATCGCCTCAGTCCTCGATCGCGCGGTCCTGCCGGTCGGCTCGGGCCGCCTCGGTGCTGAAGCGGGTGAAGAGACGGGAGGAGTCGCTGGAGAGCGTGAGCAGGACGCCGACCTGCAGGGCGATCGTCATGAGCGAGTAGAAGTTCGTCTCGACGTCGCTGTCGCCGGTGAAGAAGTTCGTCATCGAGACGATGACGGAGAACGTCGACAGCGCGAGGATCCACAGCCGGGCGCGGTTGCTGCCGCGGAAGACGGCGATGCTCGCGATGACCTGGATGATGCCGATGAGCAGGCTGATCCCGATGAGGATGCCGGCGACGATCCGGGCGACCTCCTCGTCGGAGAGTCCGCCGGCGTCGCCCTCGACGCTGGCGACCGCTGCGCGCACGCTCCCCCAGTCGGTGAAGGTGCTCGCGACGTCCCAGGCCTGGAAGATGAGGAGCACGAGTACGAGGCCGGCGCCGATGAGGGTCTGCAGCGGGCGCTTGCTCCACAGCGTCCGGGCGACGTCGGAGACCGTGTGCGACTGGTTGTAGATCTGCGTGGCGTCGAGCGCGAGATCGAGCCGATCGGGGTAGTCGGAGGAATCGGTCGTGACGCTGTCGACATCGAGGATCGGCAGATTGCCGTCGGTGATGATCGCGTCGCCGCCGCCGTTGCGCGAGTGGTATCCGGTGGAGAAGTCCTTGATGACGTCGACGGTCACCGACGGTTCGGCCTCGGTCACCGTCTTGACGATGTAGTCGCGTTCGACGTCGGTGTTCTCTTCGATCTTGTGGGTGATCTGCAGGGTGAAGAGCGAGAGGCCGACGCTCTTGTCATACGTGCCCGCGGCGAGCCAGCCGACCTCGTATCCGCCGGGCAGCAGCCACCCCTTGGGCGTCTTCCAGAAGCGGACGTGGTGCCGCTGACCCGGATCGCCGTCGACCTCCTGCTGATAGGCGAAGTCCTGCCGCCGGCCGAAGAGGAGCAGTGGCGAGACCGGGGCCTCCGGGTAGCTCTTCTTCGTCAGCGTCGACTTGATGATGCCCCACGTCGAGGCGGCGGTGATCTCGTCGGCGAGGGTCCACCCGGCCGCTTTCATCGCGTGATGGATCTGCGCCTCCTCCCCCTTGAACGCGAGATTGACGGGGTCGCCGAGCAGTCCGTCGGACGTCCGCGCCCGCCCGATGAAGTAGTTGGGGACGTAGATCTGCGTGAGGATCCGGTGCAGCCGGGGAAGGGTGAGATAGGAGATGACCACCCAGAAGACGAGCAGGGTGAGCAACTGCCACCATCCCAGGGTGAAGCCCTTGATGAGGATGAGGATGGCGAGGAACGTCGAGGCGGCACCGCCGAAGAGGAAGAAGAAGTAGTCGAGGACGCCGGTGACGGTGTGCCGGGTGCGGCGGAAGGTGAACGCCTGCCGACGCCTGCCCCGATCATGGCTGTCGGGGGTCCCGGGCGTGGGATCCGGTGCCGCGGTGTGTGACGTCATGGGCCAATTGTAGTGAGCGCACGGCCGTTGCGGGGGACAAGGCAGCATTCACATGACGCCGAGGTGACCCGCCGTCCCGCTGCGCGTCTCGCAGGCGGTCGGCAGGCTGTTCGCTGCCGCTGTGTGCGATCCCGACCGCACGGCCCACTCGACCTCACTGGGTGCGACGTCGGCGCAGACCCGCTGCGGCTGTCGCCGCGATCCGCGGGTCGATGTCCTCGCTCAAGCGCGCGATGAGGCCGTCGCTGAGCGGCCCCGGGATCTCGAGGAGCACTTGGAGGACCTGCAAGCGCTCATGCGGGTCGTGGGATTCGCTGCGCTCGTGCAGCTCGACGAGGATCCATCCGGTCACCGAGCCCGGCGCGCTCCGCGAGTCGTGGCTGTCCTCGCCGTAGTAGCCGCCGAGGAGTTCGGCCGCCTCGACGTCGGTGTCGCCGCCCATGGCCATGTCCATGAGGGCAGAGGCGACGATCGGGTCGCGCTGCCGGCCCAGGGCGAGAGTCGCGAGAGTCCTCACCTGCGGGTCGTCGTCGCCCAGGCCGGACCGCAGCGCCGCAACGAGGTCATCGGCGATGACCGCGCCGAGGTCGTCCGCCGAGGTGGTCCTCGCGATCTCGTCGAGCGCGCGGACGGCGTTGCGCCGCACGGCAGGATCGGCTGAGTCGAGACCGCCGATGAGGTGCGGGACGGCCTCGGGAGCCGACTGCGCGAGCGCCCATCGCATGGCTCCGGCGACATTGAGCACGGACTCGTCGAGGACCGCCGCGACCAGGGTCTCGACGGGCACTCCCCCGTCGACCCCGACGCCGAGCGCGGCCTTGTGGCGTTGGATGGCATCACGGGATTCGAGCGAGCGCATGAGGTCGATCGCCGCCAGCAGACCGTCGCCATCGGTGAGACCGACCCGGTCGATCCGCTCGAGGTGGTCGAGAAGGGTCTGTTCCGCGGCGATCCGGGACCGCGTCGCCGCGATGAGCCGGGTGACGAGCTCCCCGGCGCCGAACGAGGGCTCGTCGAGGACTGTGCCCACGTCGGACAGCGACATCCCCAGCTTCCGCAGTCCCTCGATGTGGAAGATGCGGCCGATGTCGGCAGCGGAGTAGTCGCGGTAGCCGCTCGACGTCCGCTCACTCGGGGCGAGCAGTCCGAGCGATTCGTAGTGTCTGAGCATGCGTGCGCTCACTCCCGACCTTCGGGACACCTCACCGATGCGCATCCGCACCTCGCTTTCCCCTCAGGCACAGGCTCGCGGCCTCCGGATTCATGAGGAAGGAGTCCGAGCCGCCGGCCCCGCGGGCGACACCGTGCTTGCCCCACACAGTATCGCCCGCAGGCAACCGACCCTTCCCAAAACCGGTCTATGCCGACGCCTCGGACCCCAGTGCGACCACCCGCTTGGCCTCGTTCAAGGCGTGAGCGAAACCGGCGTCGGGGTCATGGAACATCTCGACCGTCGCCAGAGCGTGTGCCCGCACTGTTTCTTCCTCTGCCTCCACACTGCCATCCACCACTGACACGACATCCTCGCCCAGGGACACCAGCGCCCTGCTCAGGCTCTTCTGCATCTCGACATCACCGCGTCCCAACTGCGTGACCAGGAACGATGCCAGCTCGTGCCGACTCTCACCCGGCACCAGCGCAACCGCGGACCTCCACGCACTGCGGGCCACCTCGGCGTCGGGATGAGCGATGAGCACGCAGCCGACGACGGCAGGATCCATCGCCGCCCAGGCACGGCGGTCCCCGATCTTCGACAGCGTATGCAGGGCCTGACTCCGGGCCTGCGGGGTCTCCGACTCGAGTTCGGCGATGAGCCGGGCGACGACGAGGTGGGGCGACAGGCGCGTCAGGGCCCACGTGAGCATGTCGCGGACGAAGAAGTCGGGCTCGGTGCGACTGCGTTCGATGAGGACGTCGAGGAAGCAGTCGTCCGCCTCGGTGCCGATCGCGAGCGCGGCCTGCAGCCGCTGCTGCGCAGGGCCCGAGCGCAGCGCCCGGGTGAGTTGTGGATGGGTCGGTTGTCTGGTCATGTCATCCACCTCCTTCACTCCCCACTCAAGACCCTGACAGCGTGTCAAGGTCAAGCCCCGGCGCGACCGAAGTGCGCCGCCCGATGCCGACTCCGGCTTAGAATCAGAGGGCATCGCCACACCATCTCCGCCCCAGACGGTCGCCCGCACTTCCGCACAGGAGCAGCCCGTGGACAAGATCGATCTCAAGAAGACCCTGCCGAGCTATCGCGCCCGCCACGGCGAATTCGACGTCATCGAGGTGCCGCCGCGGGCCTATCTCATGATCAACGGCCACGGCGACCCGAACACCTCGCCCGAGTTCACCTCGGCGGTCGAATCCCTCTACCCGCTGGCGTATGCGCTGAAGTTCTTGAGCAAGCGCGAGCTCGGCCGCGACTACGTCGTCCCCCCGCTCGAAGGACTGTGGTGGGCCGCGGACATGAGCGCCTTCACCACGGCCCGGGACAAGTCCGCGTGGGACTTCACCCTCATGCTCCTCGTCCCCAACTGGCTCGATCGCGCGCAGGTCGAAGAGGTCGCCGAGGCGGTCGAGCGGAAGAGCGCTCCCCCGCGACTGCGCGATGTCCGGTTCGAGACCCTCGACGAGGGGACGTGCGTCCAGACGCTCCACATCGGGCCCTTCGACGCCGAGGCCGAGGTGCTCGCCCGCCTCCACGACGAGGTCATCCCCGACGCCGGCCTGATGATGACCGGCAAGCATCATGAGATCTACCTCAGCGACTTTCGGCGGACGGCGCCGGAGCGGCTGCGAACGATCCTCCGCCAGCCCGTGCGCCGCCGATCCGAACGACGCCCACCCGTGCGCCGCTGAGATCACTCCCGCATCGAGGGTTTCGTGACCTTCCTGTGACAAAAACCACGGCGTGGTCACATTGGCCCTTAAGTTTGTTGCATTATCGTTATATTCATGCCTCGACAGACTCGACACCGCAAGGGACGCCGGTCCCCGCTCGTCGGTGCCCTGATCGGCCTCGGAGCAGCAGCGGCGGCGCTGGCGATCGCCGCTGTCGTCATCATCAACGCGCCCGTGTCCTTCGGCTCGACGACCATCAGGCAGATGCAGATGTCCTCCGTCCAGCAGCTCAACCAGCAGCAGATCGACAATGCCCGTCTCATCATCGCCGTCGGTCGCGGCGGCGGCTTCGACGACGAGGCGATCCGGATCGCACTCATGACCGCGCTCCAGGAGTCCTCGCTGCGCAACATCGACTACGGCGACCGCGATTCCGTCGGCCTCTTCCAGCAGCGGCCCTCGCAGGGCTGGGGAGAGCCGAGCGAACTCACCGATCGCGTCTTCGCCACGAAGTCGTTCTACGGCATCAATCCCGAGGTCCACAACCCGGGCCTCGACCAGATCGAGAACTGGCATCGGATGACGCCCACCGAGGCGGCACAGGCCGTGCAGCGGTCGGCCTACCCGGATGCGTACGGCCAGTGGGAGACCCTCGCCGACGACCTCATCGGCACCCAGACGGACGTCGAAGCGCTGCCCTGACTACACTGGCCGGGTGAAACTCAGCACCGCATTCCCCGCCATCGCCTCTGCCACCACCGCAGCCCTGCTCGTCAGCGGCTGCTCGATCCTGCCCGGCCCCGCCGATGACCAGGCCCGCGGCAGCTATCCGCAGACGATCGATTCGCCCTACGGCACCACCGAGATCGCCGAGCAGCCGACGACGGTCGCCGTGACCAGCCCCGTCGACCTCGACATCGCCCTGTCCCTCGGCGTCGATCCCGTCCTCGCCCCGACCGCCGACACCGCGGACGACGGCGGCCTCTCCCCCTGGGCGGCCGCTGCGCTCACGGACAAGGGGCTCGACGCCCCGGCCACCTACGACGCCGCGGACGGGCCCGACCTCGACGCCCTGAAGAAGGCCGCTCCCGACGTCATCCTCGCCACCGGCCTCGACTCCGCCGAGGCGGACTACGACGCGCTGTCGCAGATCGCTCCCGTCGTCGCCTCGGCGCCGGATGCCACGTGGACCGATCGCACCGCCGCTGTTGCCACGGCTCTCGACCGGGCGGATGAGGCGAAGACGGTCGTCGATGACATCGCCGCGTCCGCCGACGACATCGCCGCAAGCCACCTCGAGTTCGAGGACACCACTTACACGTTCGCGAACGTCGAGAAGTCCTCGGTCGACTACCTCTCCTACGACGGCAGCGACAGCAGCTTCTTCACCGGTCTCGGGCTGCTGCCGTCCACCTCGGCGAAGGAGTACACCGCGGAGGAGCACGAGGTGAAGAAGTCCCAGGTCGACCGCCTCGACGCCGATGTCCTCTTCATCCACTTCCCCGATCAGGGCGAGGGCCTGTTCGACAAGGCCGACCTCGCCGACCCGTTCTACCGCGAGGTCAAGGTCATCCGCGGCAAGCACTACGCGATCCTCGACGACGACGAGTTCACCGCCCTGACGAACCTCTCGCCCCTGAGCTACCCATGGCTGCTCGATGACCTTCCCGACGCCATCGGCACGGCCGAACAGGGCGAGGCCTAGGCGCTCTTCACCCTGACCGCCGCGGTTCCGGGGCCGGTCAGTCCCGACCCAGGATCTCGCCTCGGCGAGCGTCGCCTCGGTTGAGGGACCGCACAGCTGTTGCGGTAACCTCAGTCCATGGCTGCCTCTTCTGATTCCGTCCCGGTCAACGCCGACGTCGAGGCCCTGCTGCGCGATCCCGAGGGCAACCTCGAGGCGATCTCCGAGACCGCCGACCTCTTCAAGGCGCTCGCGACTCCGTCCCGGCTGAAGATGCTCCTCGTCCTCGCGCACGGCGAGGCGACGGTGACGCACATCGTCGATTCGACGGGGCTGTCGCAGCCGCTCGTGTCCCAGCACCTCAAGTTCCTCCGCGGGCTCCACCTCGTCGGGGTCAACCGCGTCGGCCGGGAGGCGTACTACTCGCTCAAGGACGACCACGTCGCCCACATCATCCTCGACGCGATCGCCCACACCGTCGAGGGCCACGAGCACTGAGCTCCCGCCCGGTCATGTGAGGTCTGCGCCTCGCCCGGACACGAAAGCCCCCGCACCCCGCCCGGTCGCGTGAGACCCGCGCCGGCCCTCAGCTGAGGTGGTCGAGGACCCGGTCGAGCGCCTCGGCGGTCCGGTCGGCACCGACGGCCAGGGACAGGCGCACGGATCGCCAGCCGTCCACGGAATCGAAGTCGTCGCCTGGGGCGAAGGCGACGCCCGTGGCCTGGAGGATGTCCTCGCACCAGTCGGTCGCCGTCGCGAACCGACCGTCCGAGCGGGCGAGGATGTCGTCGATGCGGGCATACATGTAGAACGCGCCATCGGGCGGGGCCATATCGGTGAACCCGAGGTCATCGGTCGCGGCGAGGACATGGTCCCGGGCGCGGGCGAACGAGGCAACGGCAGCTTCGCACTCGGCATAGGACTCGGGGTCGAAGGCGGCCAGGGCGGCGTACTGGGCGGGGACCGGAGCGCACAGGGCGAGGTTGCCGGTGACGTTCGTCGCGGCCGTGACGAGGCGCTCGGGCAGGATCGCCCAGCCCAGCCGCCACCCGGTCATCGCCCAGTACTTCGAGAACGAGGAGATGACGATCGCCTCGTCGTCGTGGGCGAGCGCGGTCTCCCCGGGCGTGCCGATGTAGCTGATGCCGTGGTAGATCTCGTCGGAGATCACCTGGACGTCGTGGTCGCGGCACCAGCTGATGAGCTCGCCGAGGTGGTCGGCCCCGATCATCGTTCCCGTCGGATTCGCGGGCGAGGCGAGCATGAGGCCGGCCAGCGGCGCCTCGGCGTGGGCCTGCTCGAGGAGGTCGACGGTCGGCTGGTAGCCGTGGTCGGCACCGCAGTCGAGCTCGACGATGTCAGCACCGAGGGCGGCGAGGATGTTCTTGTACGCGCCGTAGCCGGGGCGGGCCACGGCCACCCGGTCGCCGACGTCGAAGCACGTGAGGAACACCGTCTGGAAGGCGCCGGAGGATCCCGTCGTCACCTGGATCCGCTCGATCGGGATGTCGACGCCGTACCAGTCCTGGTAATGACCGGCGATCGCCTCCCTCAGGTCGGGGATGCCGAAGATCGCCGAGTAGCCGAGGTTCGTGCCGTCGCTCAGCGCCTCGGCCGCCCGCCGTTTGACCGGGCTCGGGGCTCCCTGCGTCGGTTCGCCGAGGCACATCGCGATCGCGTCGCGTCCCTCCCGCTGCATCTGCTGGACCTTGGCGACGATGTTCATCGCAGCGAACGGACGGACGCGGCCGGCGCGTTCGGAGACGTGGAGGCTCGGCGTGTGGTCGATGGTCATCGTCGGTTCGCTTCCTTCGGGGTCGGGGTCGCCGGCGCAGGGGCGGCCGTCGATTCGCTGGGCTGACGCGCTGTCTCGGTCGGTGCGGGAGCGTCCGTGTCCGCCGGCTCCCTCGAATCGGCCGTGTCGGCGGCAGGGGCCGCCGCCTCGGTGCTCCGCTTCTCGCGCGGGGTCCGGCCCATGAGGTGGAATTCGGGGTTCGGGCGCATGCCGGCGATGTGGGCCATCCGGTTCGAGAGTCCGAAGAAGCCGGTGATCGCGGCGATGTCCCACGCGTCCTCCGCGTCGAAGCCGTGGGCGGCCAAGGCGGCGTGGTCCTCCTCGGTGATCGTCCACGGCGCCTGCGCAACCGTCATCGCGAAGTCGAGCATCGCCTTCTGCCGGTCGGTGATGTCCGCGTGGGCGTAGTCGACGGCGACCTGGTCGGCGACGAACGGGTCCTTCGCGTAGATCCGCAGCACCGCACCATGGGCGACGACGCAGTAGAGACAGTGATTGGCCGCCGAGGTGGCTGTCACGATCATCTCGCGATCGGCCTTCGTGAGGTTCCCCGTCTCCTTCTCCATGAGGGCGTCGTAGTAGGCGAAGAACGCGCGGAACTCGTCGGGGCGACGAGCCAGGGAGAGGAAGACGTTGGGGACGAATCCCGTCTTCTCGGACACGGCAAGGATGTGCTCGCGGATGTCGTCGTCGACCTCGGCGATGTCAGCCATGGGGTATCGCATAGTGCACATGCTAGCCGTCGCCGCAGCAGTCGGCTTAGGGTGGGCGGACGGCCGCAGGCTCTGCCGGAGCAATTCCCGCTGGGACATCGCTGCGGCCCAACCCTCTGGCGCGCACCACCAACGAAGGAGTCGGGACGATGAGCACAGATGACGCAGCAGCGGACACCGGGGCGACCGGGGAGGTGCAGCTCGACAACGGAGTGTTCCGGGTGACGAAGTGGACGATCGAGCCCGGCGGGATCATCCCGATGCACCGGCACGAACACGAGTACGTCGTCGTGCCCATGGTCACCGACACGATGCACGTGCGCAATGCCGACGGCACCGAGCTGACAGCGGAGCTCGAAGCCGGCGTCGCCTACACGCGTGCCGCCGGTTCCGAGCACGAGGTCTCCAACCCGGGCAGCGACGAGGCGGTCAACTTCGTCGAGGTCGAAAGGCTGTGACGCGGCCGGGCTGGCGGGGTCTGAGCTGATCTCCCGGACGCAGAGTGTCGAATCTGCCCTCGCGATTCGACACTCTGCGTCCGGAGAATCGCGGACTTCCGTTGATCCTCCACTGCCCACCGACTTGAGGTCGTTCTGGACAGATCATTCAGCGGCGGTTTCTAACTTCTAGTGCAACACCCTGGCCCCAGTGGCAAGGGAACACGAGAAGGAGGAATCGCGATGGGCACGAAGCTTATCTATCGAATGCCGAGCACGGTCATCGACGAGGCAC